>JBGPQK010000014.1:0-56541 GCA_041489005.1 Anaerolineae bacterium | reverse complement strand
AGCTACGCAGTTGAGCCGGTGGCAGATTTCTCTGACAGCATCATAATCCCAGCCTGCACCTTGGCCGGTGGCCTGGTCAATACTATTGAATGGAGGGTATGCATTTTCAACTGCGACAGTGATAGTTTTGCCACCCAGATCAGGTAGTGCAGTTGAAACTTCGGCCGGGGGGACAGCAGTAGGTGGAACTTCTGTCGGGGGGACCGCGGTAGCCGGAGCGGTAGTGGGCTGCGCTCCGCAGCCAGCAAGAATCAAGCTGGCGAGAACCAGAACACTCATTACGAAGGTAATTTTCTTCACTTCTCTCTCCTTTATGTATTGGAAATTGCCGTTTCTAAAGATGGAGTTCAGGAATAATGTACCTGTCTCCTTTGGTGATATAAGCATAGACCAACTTTCGAATTTAGGCAAGAGGAAAAGGGCGATTCTTTTGGCCCCTTTTTAGAGCTGCAAAAGATGAAAATGATATAATGCAATCAAGACATTCCTGAAGGAGACTTCCGATGGCTGCAATATTTCCAAGCCCTGAGTGGTTACAAATCCTTTCTGATAAATTAAACTCCGATGAGCGTTATGCCCAGATCGCCAAGAATTGGGAAAGCGACATGTGCGTTGTTATTACTCCGAGCGGTCCTCTTACTAAGCAACAGTTCTACTATTTGGATCTGTGGCATGGTAAGTGTCGAAAAACAGAAATCCTGAATGACCTATCCTCTGTCCAACCTAAATTTGTTTTGACGGCAACATACGATAACATTTCCCGCATTATGAAAGGCGAACTTGACCCCATGCAGGCTATGCTGACCCGCAAGTTGCAGGTGCACGGGAGCATGGCCTATATGATGCGCAATGTGCCGACTGTGCTGGATTTTGTCCGTTGTGCGCGTGAAGTAACCACTGAAATCCTATAACGATCAATTACATGCAGCCCATCCTCAAAATCAACCTCAACTCCAGGGAAATCTCGGAGTATATTATCCCGACTGAATGGGAACGTGACTTCTTAGGTGGCGCGTCGCTGGCGGCGCGACTGCTCTATCCATTTCTTACTGCGGACTTGGATCCATTTTCACCAGAATCGCCGCTCCTCTTCCTCAATGGTCCCCTCTCCGGGACTGCAGGCCCGGCTGTTGGCCGCTTCGTAGTCTGTGGGAAATCTCCTGCAACGGGACTGTGGGCTGAGTCAAACTGCGGTGGATTCTGGGGTCCCGAACTTCGTTTTTGTGGCTATGACGGAATATGGATCACAGGAAAAGCTGATAGCCCTGTTTACCTCTGGTTAAACGATAACCACCTTGAATTCTACGACGCAACTACCGTCTGGGGCAAGGATACCTACGAATCACAGGAAATCATTAAAAGTGAAATTGGCGTTCATGGAGCGCACGTCCTGACGATCGGTCCAGCCGGCGAGAAAGGCGTGCTATTCGCTGGTCTCTTCTGCGACCACGGGCGGACTGCGGGACGTACTGGATTGGGGGCGGTGGCCGGGTCGAAGAATCTCAAGGCGATCGCTGTCAAAGGGACAAAGAAAATCCCGCTGGCTCAGCCCGAATTGTTTGCCCCCATTCGCTCAGCGGCAAATCATGCTCTAAAAGAAGAAAATCTTAGTCATCTATTCCATGACCTGGGGACCGCAAGTGTGGTGGATTATGCCGATTATCTGGGTTCCATGCCAAAAAAGTATTTTCACAACGGAGTATTCGAGACCGTTGAGAAAGTTTCTGGTTCAACGATGGCGGAGACCATCCTGGCAGGGACGAGTGCCTGTCACGCCTGTGTGATCGCCTGCGGCCGGGTGGTGCGCCTGGAGGATGGTGCAAAGCGCAAAGGACCAGAATATGAAACAATTGTCAGTTTTGGCCCGGACTTGCTGATTGACGATCTGGCTGCCATCACGCGGCTGGGCGAATTGTGTGACCGCTATGGTATGGATACCATGAGTGCAGGCGGTACACTTGGCCTGGCTTTTCACCTTTTCGAGAAGGGTATTATCACCACCAAGGATACTGGCGGCCTGGTTCTGCGTTGGGGGGAGGTGAAAGCCGTCGAACAGTTGCTCCACTTGACCGCTCGCCGTGAGGGGATTGGGGGATATCTCGCTCTGGGTTCCAGGCGCTTTGGTCAACATTTTGGTGCGGAAGAGGAAGCCGTCCAGGTCAATGGTCTGGAAGTTGCCTACCACGATCCACGCGCATTCTCTGGAATGGCGCTTGTATATGCAACTTCGCCGCGCGGCGCCTGTCATAATCAGTCCCAGTATTTTTTAGTGGATATGGGTCAAGCCGATTCCAACATTGGGGTGGAATTCTATGATCGTCATGCCGGGGCGGAGAAAGCCGCCAATGTGGCTCGTCACCAGGATTGGCAAACCGTGTTCAATGCGCTGGTGATGTGCATCTTCGCCAACGTCCCGGTCGAGACGGTCGCAGGGTTAATCAATACTGTCTGTGGTCTGGAATTGGGAATGGAAGACTTGTTCTTGGCTGGTGAGCGCGCCTGGAACCTCAAGCGGGCGATCAACAATCGTCTGGGTCTTTCTAGGGAAAATGACAAGTTGCCGAAGGCATTACTTGAACCCTATCCGGATGGAGGTTCGGCGGGATACGTACCTCCTTTCATCGAAATGCTCGAAGCGTATTACACGGCTCGCGGCTGGGACCCGGAGACTGGCAAACCGACACCCCAAAAACTGGCCGAGTTGAACCTGGAGTGGGTGGCGCAAGACATCTGGAAATGATAAATTAATGGGTATATAATGCGACGTGGATAGGAGAACCCTGCTATGAAATTAGTCTCGATTTCTGAAATGCGTTCCATCGAAAAGGAGGCCGACTCGAAGGGCTTAACCTACGAATTGATGATGGAAAATGCTGGGCATAACCTGTCCCGCGAAGTATTACAGTTGGCTTATGCCCAGGATGACGAGGAAGATATCCAAGTACTCGGGTTTGTCGGCCCCGGAAACAATGGCGGCGATACACTCGTTGCGCTGACGCATCTGGCCGAGAAAGGCTGGAAGGCACGCGCCTACCTCATTAAGCGCAAAGCCGGTGGCGATTCACTGGTTAAGCGGCTGGAAGATGCGGACGGGGAGATTTACTTGGCCGAAAGGGATTCTGATTCCCAACAGCTAACCGCCTTTCTGGAAACCGCCGATGTTGTTCTGGATGGTGTTCTGGGGACTGGTTTCAAACTACCCCTGAAACCTGAAATCGGCAATGTTCTTGGCGCGGTAAAGACCATCCTTGAAACTATTGAATGGCAGCCCCTTATCGTTGCCGTGGACTGCCCATCTGGTGTGGATTGCGATACGGGCGAGGTAGCTGAAGAATGCATCCCTGCTGACGCGACGGTTACACTGGCAGCTGTAAAGCAAGGTTTGCTCAAGCTCCCAGCCTTTGATTTTATAGGTGAATTACGCGTCGTGGATATTGGTCTGCTCAACGAGTTGGAGTCCTGGCAGACGATCAGGAATGAGGTGGCGAATGAATCCCTGGCTGCATCCCTTATTCCAGAACGTCCGACGGATGCCCATAAGGGAACATTCGGTACAGCGCTGGTTGTGGCAGGTTCGGTCAATTATACCGGCGCGGCCCTGCTAGCCGGCAAAGCTGCATACCGAATTGGCACAGGCTTAGTGACTTTGGCGATCCCTTCACCCCTGCATAATGGTCTGGCTGGTCACTTCCCTGAAGCGACATGGCTTCTCCTGCCGCATGAAATGGGCTCCATCGCTTCGGGCGCTGCTGATGTGCTGATGGATAACTTGGAACGCGCCACTGCACTGTTGGTTGGTCCTGGTTTAGGATTGGAGGATACGACCAAGGAATTCATTACTTTATTACTGGATGGTGCACATGCGAAAACTTCCCATCCACGGATGGGCTTCGTTCAAAGCACAAGATCAAAGGCGGATCTGAAGCCAACCGCGCTGCCCCCGTTCGTTTTCGATGCTGATGGGTTAAAACTACTGGCAAAATTACCCAATTGGTTCAGGCTGATCCCGGCCCCAGCCATCCTGACTCCACACCCCGGCGAAATGTCCGTGCTGACTGGGCTTACAATTGAGAAAATTCAAAAAGATCGCCTGGCGATTGCGGGCAAGTATTCTACAGAGTGGGGACATGTAGTCGTATTAAAGGGTGCGTTTACGGTTATCGCCGCACCAGATGGACGTACCACTACCATACCGATTGCAACTCCCGCCTTGGCTCGTGCCGGTACCGGGGATGTGTTGGCCGGACTGATTACCGGCCTGCGCGCCCAAGGCCTGGAGGCTTACGATGCGGCTAGGATTGGGGCTTGGGTGCATGCCAAGGCAGGGTTAACTGCCGCCGTGGTCCTGGGGAGCGCTGCTTCTGTGCTGGCAGGGGATGTGCTGGAAGCGGTAGCAGACGTATTGGCGGAGTTGGAATAAATCGATACCGAAAATCAGTAAATGCAGAATCAAAAGGAGTCCGATAAAATCGGACTCCTTTTACGTCTAACATGACTCTTATCCCTTCAAGAACACTTCCACCGAATCTTTACTGATACGGTAACTATTGCCGAGTTTCTTGGCTTTCAGACTTCCATCCTTTATGGCCGCCAGCACGTCTTCCTCTGAGACTTTCAGGAAACCAGCCGCCTCGCCGGGGGTCATCACTTCTGGCATGGCCCCACCTGCGGGAGCACCTCCGGAGGGAACCTGTTGCTGCTGGCCGGATTGTATACCGCCCTGGAGGGCTTGTCCCATAAGATTGCCAATACCCATCCCGGCACCGATACCGGCTGTCAGGCCAGCGCCACCGCTTGGATTGGAAGCCGCGTCACGCATTGCATCTGCCGCCTGCAACTGAGTATAGGTGGCCATGTCGAGCATACCCATCGCCCTCAGTTCCTCAGCGGATTTCTCAGACGGTTTCAGGTTACCAACATAGAAGGATTTGAGCGTGAGACCTACGGCGTTGAAATCCTCTTCGCCAATCGAACGGACAAAGCCACCCAGTTCAATCGTCTTACTGATCATTTCGGGGACGGCGTACTTAGCTGCCCATTCGCCAAGCGTATCCTGAAGCTTCGAGAGAAGGACGCTACGCAAGCGCTCTTCGATCTCATCAATCTTGAAGACCGCCTGCTTACCGACGATCTGGATGATGAACTGCTGCGGGTCCTTGACCTGGAAGCTGTAAGTACCAAAACCCTGCAGGAGCGCCACACCCAATCCCATGCCCGGATTGCGGACGATGATCGGCTGCGGGGTCCCCCACTTTCGGTTAGCGAATTCCTTCATCGAAACGAAGTAGACTTCGCATGGGAAGGGGGTGCGGTCATTGAAAGCCTTGCCGATGAAATCAATCAGCTTGGGAATGTTTGCAGTGGCAATGACGTGGCGTCCAGGACCGAACATATCCAGGGCTTGGCCATCGCGGAAGAATATCGCAGTCTGCCCGTCTCGCACAATGACATTCGAGCCGATGCGATAATCGCCGATGGTGGTGTTATCCGGGAAGCGATGGACAATTTCATCCGTCATTTCGTTTGCGTATTCAATAACATCAAAGATACGAGCCATTTTGTCTCTCCTTTATGATGAGCTAATTCATTATATTCGAAGCGGCTTTATGATACAAGCTATTTTATCCTGTTTAATCTACGCCGCAACGACCGAAAAGTTTTATTCTTACACCAAACATGGCCCGCAGGTCCGGCAGAACAAAGCGTCGAAGATGCAGCCACACCTGCATTAAGAGAAGACCAGCAGCAGGTATGTGGAGGGGGGCAATGCCGTAAGGGACACATTCATCATGTTCCGGATTGGTGGATAAACCGTAGGAATGGCAGACTTTGGGATTGTGCAGCACTTATTCCTCTCCAGCGTCAGAGTGCGTAAGGGAACACAAATCGTGGATTTCATCCCAGAAGAGTAGGTGAGGTTATTCTCTTTCATCTCACCTATTATGTCTGGCATATAAACAGGTAGGGAAAGTGGGCTGGATAGGCCAGGCTCGATCAATTCGCTGGAATCGGCAAAGCGCTCCAGCCAGTCGTGGTCAAGGTATTTTGTGACCAGGACGCCAACCTCGGTGTCCGCAAAATGGACCGTAAATGGGGCGCGAAGTTTCGAGCCAATCTGCGCAAGTGCTGTCTCATTTTGGACCTGGGTGCTTCCGCAGAGCTTGCGGTCGTTGAAGCATGCTGAAAGTTGGTTTGCTGACGACACTGACTGAATGCCACCGAGGAATATGTTCTGGTTGAGCGAGAGGGTCATCGCGGTTCTTGCATCTGCTTCCCGGACCCGCCACCGCGCAGCATGATAACTTCGGCCATTATGCTGACGGCGATCTCTTCCGGCGTTTCAGCTCCGATCCCCAGCCCGATAGGTGAGTGGACGCGTTTCAACTGCTCGTCGGATATCCCAACTTCATTGAGACTTTTCGTCGTCTCAGACCACCGTTTGCGCGAGCCGATAACGCCTATATAACCGGCCTGACTTTCGAGTATAGCGGGCAATCCGGCAATATCCACGTTGTTGCCACGCGTAGTCAAGATGAGAGCAGTCTGCGGAGTGATGTTCAGGTGCAAGGGTAGTTCGGCCATCGGGACTGGGTAGAACTCATCGGCATCCGGGTTGGACTCTGGGGTGCAGAACTCGGGCCGGTCGTCTGAGACGGCGACGCGAAAGCCGAGCCATTTAGCGAGATGCGCCACTGCCTTGCCGACGTGCCCACCACCAAGAACGACAACCATTGGGACTGGCAGAATAGGTTCCACAAACACCTCCACCTGACCGCCGCACACACCCGCATCGCCGCGCGAGGGGTCAGTCAAGTTATAGGAAAGAAGACGCGGCTGGCCGTCCTGCAGTGAACACAGCGCCTCCTTTCGTACGCGGTTTTCCAATTCCCCACCGCCGACCGTGCCGAGGATATGCCCGTCGGGATAGACCAGCATCTTGCTGGTACCGTGACGCGGTGTAGAACCAGATGTTTTTACTATGGTGCACAATGCAGCAAGCTGGTCGGTGGTTTCGAGTTCGGAGAGTGCTTTAAGAATTGAATTCATGGTTATTAGGAATAGTGCGTTTATGTCGCTTAAGATTTCAGAATATTCTCATGTCAGTTCTTTCGCCTCCACATGCACGCGGATAGCTTCCACAAGCGCGTGCACGTACACCAATCCTGCTTTATTTGGGTTCCTTTCCAGACGCTTCCAGCGCCGGACCTCAAAGAACAGACAGGTACGCAGGTCGGTTAGGGACTGGGTCAGGTTCTGGTCCGATTTTTGCAGGGCAACGCCATGTTTGGCAACATCGCGGCATTTTTGGACTGAACCCCAATGTTCGTAGCCGTTGAAGGATAGGGCGAAGGGGATGATATTCTTCCAGGCAGCACGGCGGGAGGGGAGGTCGCCTTTGATCAGTTGAGAGTTGGGTATTATATTCATTATTTACCTTTCCAGCAGTCCCAAGACGACCGGCAATAATTGCTTTTTACGTGAGACCGTGCCTTCGGCGAGACGAGTCCCGTCTGGCTGGGGCGGATAGGGCAGGTCGGAGAGTTGGGGCAGCTCGTCGGTCAGGAGCAGACGGCTTGAGCCGTTGACCACATCAGTGACCATCAGCATGGCGAAATCAAGGGCGCGCTTGTCTCGCATTGCGATCAGCGCAACCTTCAGGCTGCCAAGATGTTCGCCCAGTTGCATCAGATCGGTGACTTCCACTTGGGCGATGGCGAAACGGAAGCCGCCCGCTTCGTAGAGTTTCATGTCGGTGCTGACTATTTCATCCGGGGTTCGGGTTGAAAGGCCAGCACTAGCACCCAGTATCTGCTTACCGTAGGATTGCACCGTCTCCCCAACCAGAGGGCCACCGCGAGCAAAAGCCCAACGTCCAAGTCTCTCGGCAGCTTTCTTGTCCCGGGCGGTTGTGGTGGGTGAAGTCAGAATGAGTGTGTCAGCGAGCAGGCCGGAGAGCAGCATCCCGGCAACCTGCAGAGGGGCGCTCAATCCGGCTTCTTCAATCTGTTCAGAGACGAGTGTGCTTGTGCTGCCGACAATATCCACACTGAACTTGATCGGTACATGCGTGGAGGGGTTGCCCAGCCGGTGATGGTCGAGGATTTCTAGGAGTTCAGCCTCTTCAAGGTTGGCAATCGCCTGGCGCGGCTCGTTGTGGTCCACCAGGATGACTTTCAACCGCGGTGGGTTGAGCAGGTCACGCTGGCGGCAAATGCCAACGTACAATCCCTTCTCGTCCACCACGAAGAAGTCATCGCCTTCCTCTCGCAGGATACGGCTGAGAGAATCGCGGATGCGGCTGTTGGTCTGGAATTTGGGAACGTCGGAATTGCTAGCCTCTTGGCAGGGAATTTCCAAAATCTCGACAAGGCTCACATCTTGATGTCTAGGGTTTGGACCAATCAACTTGTTCACCAGCCCGAAGAGACTTGTTCCTGTGACCAGGCCGGAGGGTGTGCCATCCTCCTCCACCACCGGAGCCACACCCCATGTCCGGGAGGCGATCCCCCAAGCTTCTCGCAGGGGGGCATTCGGCTTAACAGTGTCCAAGGGGCGAGATACAGATTCGAATCGGGGCGAGGCGTCATTCATCAGGAACGGAGCATCCAAACCCAATTTCTTCAACACCCAGGCCGTCTGCGGGTTGACTGCGCCTGCGCGGGCTGCGATTGTATCCGAGCCATCACGTTCGCGAAGAAGCCAAGCGTAGCCTATTGCTGCTGCGACGGTGTCTGTATCCGGGTTTACGTGTCCAATGATATAAATTCGATCTGCCACTTTTATTTTCTCTTCAAAGCCTTCCAGACCTTTTCCGGCGTGACCGGATTCTCGTCAATATTCACACCAACTGCATCCAGTATAGCATTTCCTACGGCAGGTGCGACCCCGTCCATCGATATCTCTGCCACGGCTTTTACCCCGAACGGATGGCTCGGTTCGAAGGTCTCAACAAAAATGGTAGTCAGTTCGGGCATCTCGTCTGCTCGAAAAATGTGGTAGTCTCCAAAGTCACGCTCGCGGGCGCGACCACTTTCATCATACACCATTTCCTCACAGACAGCGTAACCGAGCGCTTGCGTCATGCCACCCTCGATCTGACCGGTGGCATTCAGCGGGTTGACGATAACGCCACCATCTACAGCCATGACCAGTTTGTCCACTCTTACCGAACCAGTCTCAGTGTCTACTTTCACCTCAGCAAACTGGGCTGCGAAGGGAGGCGGGGAGGACGACGAGACGAAAGAAGCCACGCCCATGATCTGCTCCTGTTCGTCGTGGTGGAGCGTGTCCAGGGCGATCTCGGATAATGAAACGGAACGACCATCGAGGGTGAATGCGTGTTTATCCCGCAATTGAATATCCTCCGGGTAGACGGCACCACCTTTGGGGATTTTTCCTACCCGCATATTTAATATTTTTGCGGCGCGCAATTTGATCCGCCCAGCGGCGATCAGTGCGGCGCGGGTTACTGCCGTTCCGGAAATATAAGTCGTCGAAGACGCGTAAGCGCCCTTGTCGAAGGGGGTGAAATCGGTGTCGGAAGAGTGAACCAGGATGTCCTCAGTGGGGATACCGAGCACTTCTGCGGCCATTTGCGCCAGTACGGTGTCGGAACCAGTTCCCAAGTCTGTAGCGCCGACAAGCAGGTTGAACGAGCCATCGTCATTCATTTTAATGGATGCTCCGCCCATGTCTAGGTACGGAATAGCGGTCCCTTGCATAACCATTGCTATACCGATACCCTTCCGTAAGGACGAAGCAGGTTTCACCCCTTGACGCCATTTTTCATTCCCTTTTTTTTCGTCCCACCCAATCGCGGCTTGGCCTTGCCGCACACATTGTTCCAGTCCGACGGTGTGGATAACTTCCGGGCGGGGTTCGCGGCCTTCGTTCCAGGCAGTGCTGAAAGGGTGGAATTCACCAGGGCGTATGGTGTTCTTAAGCCTGAATTCAATCGAATCCAATCCCAATTTCCTGGCAATCTTTTCCATATGGCGTTCCACTGGCCAGTAGCCCTGCGGCACGCCATAACCGCGGTACGCCCCGGCAGGGGGTGTGTTGGTGTAGACCACGTTTGCGTAGAAGCGAATGTTGGGCGACTTGCGGTATTTGCCGTCGCCGACGTAAAGCGCCATGGCCTTGTGCCCGGTGTTGCCGGTTACCGTCAGGGCGTGGCAACCGTACGCGCCAGTATTGGCTAGAATCTGCATTTCGTTGGCGATGATGGTACCGTCTTTCTTTACACCGGTTTTCATGCGGACGCGCATCGGGTGGCGCGAACGGCTGGCGATGAACTCTTCTTCGCGACTGTATTCGTAAATTACCGGACGTTTTGTAGCGATGGTCAGGTGGGCGGCCACGTCCTCAATCAGGACTTCCTGCTTGCCGCCGAAACCACCGCCGATGCGCGGCTTGATCACTCTGATCCGTTTGACTGGCAACCCGAGCACCGGGGCCAGTATCCGCCGGACGTGGAATGGGACTTGTGTACTAGTGCGGATAACCAAACGATCGTCCTCGTCCCAGTAAGTTACCGTAACATGCGGTTCGATGTGTGCCTGCTGGACCTTGGGAACAATATACTCGGCCTCGAAGATTTCATCTGCTTCGGCGAAGCCTTTTTCGACATTACCGATATCAATTTTAATTTCAGCGGCCAGGTTTTTCTCCGGTTTGGAATCGGCAAAGTTGACATATTCTGGCTCGTCGTGGATGCGAACTGTGTCCGGTTTCATGGCGATTGCCGGGTCGAGGACGACCGGCAGGATTTCGTATTCCACATCAATCAGTTTGAGTGCCTTTTCTGCTATCTCTGGCGTTTCGGCAGCGACGAAAGCCACCCGGTCGCCCACAAAGCGGACCTTATTATCCAATGAGAACATATCCAGCGGGCCGGGGATCGGGTCCGATTGCCCAGCGGTGGAGTAGATTACGCGCGGGATGTCCTGCCAGGTTAGCACGGCGGCCACACCCGGAAGAGCCTTTGCTTTGCGGGTATCAATCTTTCGGATGAGGGCATGGGCGTATGGAGAGTGCAAGACTTTGGCATGCAACATATCGCGTAATGTGATGTCGGAGGTAAAAGCAGGTTTTCCCTGAGCGAGTTTAATAGCGTCCACTTTAGGGTCCGATTTGCCAACGCGTTGGAATGATTCTGTTCCAGGTGTAGATTGAATTCTAGTCTTTTCAACTTGTCCCACAATCTCGCCGCGCATGACTGCCGCGGCACGTAGGATGGCCTGTACGGGTTTATGATACCCTGTGCAGCGACAAAGAACACCCGATATTGCTTCCCGAACTTCTGCTTCGGTGGGGTGCTGATTCATATCCAGTAGCGCCTTTGCAGCCAGGATTTGGGCGGGCGTGCAATAACCGCACTGGATGGCGCCGGTTTCGATAAAGGTTTGTTGGAGCGGGTGCAGCCCCTTGGTCTTTTTCCAGCCCTGATCGGGATGCTCTCCCAATCCTTCAATCGTAACGATATAATGACCTTCGGCTTGAGCGGCGAGTAGTGACCCAGAGTTGACAGGTCTCCCGTCCAATAAAACCGTGTCCGCGCCGCTCAAACCTTGTTCGTCACCGAACTTGATGCCGTAAAAGCCGAGACGACGCAAGGCTGCGAATAGAGTCTCAATAGGTGTGGTTTCAATAGTATGTTGAGTGGCGTTAATGGTCAGGTTAATATTCATGATTGTGTTCCTTCCGGGCATCTCCTCTTCACATTTGGAAAGGGCCGGCGGGATTAAGCCCGCCTTCCAGCCAGCCAAGCGATTCCAGCCGTCAATCCAACCAACAACAATCCTAGGGCAGCGACAATCAACGACTGAATCAGGGAGAGCAACCCAATGAACAGTGAATTCCACTCCGGTAGCGTCCAAGTAACGGTAAAGTTGTTAATGGCAAAACTGAGTAGGATGGGCAGTGCAAGCAGGTAGATAGTAAACCAGATGTAGCCAAGTGCGGTTTCAGCAGCCTTGCGCGGACCAGCATTGAAGGCACTCAATCCAAACATCGGGATCAGCCAGCAGAGAATAACAGCGACCGCCGCAGTCGTGGCGTTGTAGATGATAAGATAGGTGGCACCTTCATTAAAAGAGGCAAGCGAATAGGTGAGCCTATCAATGACAGCATAACGGAGGTTGAAAAGCAGTACATAAAGTACTGCGCCTGCCATCAACCAGAGGAAATTCTTGTCCCTGCGAAGGAACAGCAGATAACCGGGCAGGATGGCGAATAAAGCAGCCACTACGTTTCGCCAAACGCGCTCACTAGCCAGCCGTCTGGCGCGAGCCTGATTTATTGCAGTCTGGGTTGCAGAAACGATTTCACCGTCTCCTACGATGGCGGTCGAACCGATGGCCGTAGTATAGGCCGTAAATAGTTGGGATTGCTGTTCTTTCAGTGCATCCTGGATAACCATATTCTGTTCGGATGTCAGGGTGAGCATATTAGCCAGGACGTGACCCTGGGAGCTGGCTGGGATGTTTGCCCCCAGCAAGGCGGCAAGGGTGGGGGCGATATCCACCATGTCCACATCGCCATAACTGCCGGGAACAATCCCGGCTCCGGCCAGCACGAACGGCTCGACCAGCGTAATCGGGTCAGACCCACCGTGACCGCCGCGGTTAATCTGTCCATGGTCGGAAATCACGAGAATGGTATCTTGTGTTATGTCCATTTGCGTTACGATTTGGCTTAACATGCTGTCAGCGCGCGTGGCAGCCTCGGTCCAGTGTGGATCGCGTGGTCCGCCTTCGTAGTGTCCGGCATAATCTACCTGGTCGAGAAGGATGAGCACCAGTTTAGAGTCTTCGGTGAGCCAGGGCAGGGCGGCGGCTACCACTTCGATATCGGCGGCGTTGTCATCACCGGGAGTGTAGAAACTGGAATCCACACCGCTGTTGGCGAGCATTCCTTTAAACCACTCGTAACCGGAGATGGCGGTCTTCAACCCGGCTCGCTGGGCGGAAGCGAAGATATTGTCCTGCGTAAAGGCGCGGGCGCTGAATTCATCGGGCGGGTTGAAGAGCTGGCTGTCGTTGATATCCGGCCAGGCACCGGTCAAGATAGTCGTCCATCCAGGGGCGGAAAAGGACGGCGGCTGGCTGTGCATGGTGGCAGATGCGCCTTGTTTGCGGAGTTCATTCAGGAAGGGCATCACGGCAGTATTGAGCGAGGTATCATAGCGCAACGCATCAATTAAAACAATTACTACGCGGCGGGTGATGGGGGCGCCCAGCCCTTGACCCGGCGCGGGCGGCGTATTCGACAGCGGGGAGCGGTAAGACTGGGCTGAGCCCATCAAATTGATCACCCAGAAGAAACCACCAATGGCAAGCAAGGCCAGGCCGATGAGACCGAAAACGAACCAGTTGATCTTGCTGATATTGCGTTGTTTATTCATCTCCCGATACCTTTTTCGTCTGGATAATTTGTCTTAAGGTATTGATGACGAACCTTTGCCCGTTCTTGTCGTATAGCCAGCTTTCCCAGCCATTGGCGGGAGTGCCAGCGAAGAGGGATTTGGCGACGCTATGGATAGAACCGGTCAGATTACCACATTTGAGCTGTCCGTTCGCAAGGATTGTGGCAGTGACGAATTCGTCTTTGGCGAAGTACAACCTTTCCCCTGGCTGGAGTAGGCCGGCCTCCAACAGCGCTCCAAACGGAACCCGGGGTTGACGGCGCAATTCTGACAGGTTAACCGCTACCCCGGGCGCGGGTTCGATAGCCGCGATCCGTTCCTGCGCAATTTTTATGTAGCGTTCGTCGCGTTCAATGCCGATAAAATGACGTCCCAGTTTCTTAGCGACCGCACCAGTCGTCCCGGAACCGAAAAAGGGATCAAGAACAACGTCGCCGTGATTTGTGGAAGAGAGTAGGACGCGGTAGAGGAGGGCTTCCGGCTTTTGCGTTGAGTGGACCTTGGCGCCGTCCGCGCGCAGGCGTTCCTTACCGGTGCAGAGCGGAAAAGTCCAGTCTGAGCGCATTTGCAGATCATCGTTAAGCGATTTCATGGAATGATGGTTGAAGGTATACTTTGCGCCTTTGGTTTTCTGAGCCCAGATGAGTGTCTCATGGGCATTGGTGAACCGCACGCCGCGGAAGTTGGGCATCGGATTGGTCTTGAGCCAGACAACATCATTCAGGATCCAGAAGCCTAGGTCTTGTAAAACCGCACCAACACGGTAGATGTTGTGATACGTCCCGATGACCCACAGCGTGCCAGTCCTTTTCAAGACGTGGCGACAGGCGGAGAGCCAGAGACGGGTAAACTGGTCATATTCTTCGAAACTGGCAAACTTGTCCCAGTCATCCTCCACTGCAGCAACACGCGTGCGGTTGGGCCTCCAAAGGTCCTGCGAGAGCTGCAGATTGTAGGGTGGGTCAGCGAAAACCATATCCACCGAGTCCTCGGGGAGTTGTTCGAGAACTTCGGTGCAGTTTCCGGTGAGGATAGTGTCAAAGGGTATTTTTTTCACAAGTTTCATGAGGAGGCGCGATATTATTCAATCTTGTCACGTTTGGCAAGGTTGTGACGTGCACACATAAGCTGAATGTTTTCTACAACGAGTGACGAACCACCTTTTGAAAAAGGAATGATGTGGTCAAAATGCAAATTATCTGTTAAACCGCAGCAACACATTTACCACCATCACGTTTCCATACTTCAGCTTTTATTGAACTTGGAATCATTCGGTTGTGCTCTAAATCTGGTGTGAGATTTTGTTGAGTTCATTGAATCGAAGCGAGTTCAAGTCGGAATTTGAAAATCTTTCGGCCTTCGCTATTCTCTATCCATGAATTGAGCAGGTGGAAAATACCGTTATAAACCCAAATACCATTGCGTAACTTCTCATAAACTTTGACACGCTCAGGCAATTTTTCGTTATTTTGGTATCTTTTTGCAGCGCTAAGAAAAAGTCCATTTTGAGTCAATTTTCCACTTTCTGTTGCCATCGGTTGGTCGTGCTGCTTTGGATCTTTTATGCCTTTTGATTTGGGTACATTATGACCCTCATATATGAGGGCTTTACCTTCATCCAGAACATGGTCTACGTAAGGCGAACCCGGGCGGATACTCATCAAAATGACTGAGTAATCTTGTTTGAGATGAAAATTCATTCCACGTTGGAGGCTTGCACCTTCCACTTGGTACATTTCTAGATAAGAAAGAATATCACCCGGTTTTGGATTCACAAGTTCTTAGTTTTGTCCTGAATCTCTTCCAAGCACCTTCTCGCCAGCACCGCCGCAATCTCGCAACGGTACTCAGCGCTGGCCCACTCATCGGTTGCATTGTGAGCCGCGATACGGGCGGATATTTGTACCGCGGAGGAATCAGTCCCATCCATCGCCAGAGTAGGGGCTTTTCCCCATCCGCCAATAACCAGCCTCGTTCGCCCGGAGGGCCAATGTGCCAGTGCTGCGCAGACAATGGGCTTGTCTGCCGGGCTGCGTCCGACGATCTGGAAGGAGAGTTTGGTTTGCAAAGGAATATTGATTCTAGTGATGAGTTTGCCACGCAGAATGTCTTGGCGCAGGGGGAGCAAGTCGCCCAGGCTGACCACCAACGAATCTCTGCCCACAACCGTCAATTTCGCATACAATGCCAGCATAATCGCCGCGAAAGGCGAACGCCCATCACATGTTACCAATGCGCCTGCCACGGTCCCCATGTTTCGCAAGTTGAGGGGGGCTTCCAGTTTAATTGTGGCTTTCAGCGCTGCGGGCGTGTGCGAGGATTCGAGAAAAGACTGCAGGGTTACGGTCGCTCCAATTTCGAGATTGTTGCCCGACTTATGGAGTTTGTCCAAGCCGAGGGCCTGCAAGTCCACGACGGCGAAGACCTCATCGCCCGGATGCGATAATAGTGTCCCGCCGCCGAGTGGACGTGTATTCGGAGCAGAGAGCAATTTCAGGGCTTCTTCCAAGGTTTGGGGGCGGTGGTATTCTGTAATCATGGAATTTTCTCCGGACATAGGACACCTTTATTATACCCATTCTGGGGTTTGAATGGGGATGTCTGACAACTATGAAAGAGACCTGGTTTCATCGAGAAACCAGGTCTGCGGGCTAACCGGGATATACTTTCCAACCCGATTTATATAGATCAGCCGGGTCCGGAGGGTTGGGCACATCCACGAGAAGGGCGTTGGCTTCTGCCAACAGTTCTCCTTCTTCATTATAAATGCCACTCCAACCCTCTGCCTTCCGACCACGGTCTTTGCCGGCCTTGCCAATGATTTTCAGCGGCTTTCCGATCGGGATGTTTTTGCGATATTTCACTTCCAGTTTAGCGGTGAACATAAAGCGGGGTGGGTAAATACCCATATGAGCGCGACCAGCCGCCTCGTCCAGGATAGAAGCTACAATTCCGCCATGCAGGACGCCCGGGTAGCCCTGGAAATGTTCGGACGGAGTGAAGTCAACGGTCACCACCCCGGGTCCGGTCTCATAAAAACTCAAATGCAACCCACCCGGATTCTCAAGTCCGCATACAAAGCAAAGACGGGAATTAGCCTGTTTTTCCATTGCGGGTGGCAGTCTCCTTCGGGCCGAGCAGGGCGGCCAATCGTTTCAGTTGTGAAGCATGGACGAGCGCCAAAACCTCGTCAGCAGGCAGCAGGACAGTATCGCCATGCGGGATCAGCAATTGGTTTTTTCGGATGATCGCGACGATGACAGATTCGTTTGGTAGATCAATTTCCCGCAGATTTTTGTTGGCACTGGGAGATAGCGGATGGACTTTCTCTTCGATCAACGAGAATTCACCCTTCCGCAATTTTAGCAGGGTCATCATGTCGCCCAGAGACATTTCTTCAGCCACCAACCGGGCTAGAATGTCAGCCTGATTAAGGGCTACATCCACACCCATCTCCTGATTAAAAAGCCAAGCGTTTTTTGGGTTATTGACGCGCGCAATGACGCGAGGTACGTTGAACTCGAAGCGCGCCAGGGAAGTGACAACCAGATTGGTTTCATCGGACCCGGTCACGGCTGCCAGCACATTGGCCTTACGAATGCCAGCATTTTCCAGTGTGAGTGGAGAACTGCCATCTCCTGCAATGATAACCTCGGCCGGGAGTTCTTTCGGGAGTTTTTCGAGCGGTGCCGGACGCTCATCGATAACTTTTACCGTATGCCCGCCTTCCAGAAGCAATTTTGCCAGGTGCGAGCCGATATTCCCACCGCCGACAATAATGACAAACATATCTACCTCCCTTCGATTCCCATCAACTCTTCCAGACGATCCATCGCTGAGGAAAGAACAACCAGATGCACCAAATCACCTTCATGAAATTCTGTTCCACTAGCAGGCACGAAAGCATGGTCGTTGCGCGTGATCGAGACAACCATTATCTCACCAGGTACGTTTAACTGCATCACATTTCGCCTTGTTAATTGTGGTGAGAGCTCCACATGGACAAGGGCAACTTCCCCGCTCCCAAAGGTATTCCAGACGTCAATGTTAGAGTGAGTCAACACCTGGAAGATGCGTTCCGCCCCCCAATTAGTTGAGGAAATGGTGGTCAGTCCCAGTCGCTGATAGATTTCTGCCCGGCGCGGGTCGTAGAGACGCGCCACCACGCGGGGCACGTGAAAGAAGTTGCGAGCGATTCGCGCCGCCACGATATTGGCATTATCCGACTGGCTGGCCGCCACGAAAGCCTCTGCTTGTTCGATACCGGCTTGCATCAGGATGTTGCGGTCAAAACCGAGGCCTTTGATGATGTTGCCTTTGAAGTTGGGGCCGAGTCGCCCTTCGGAATTGGCATCGTGGTCAATGACGGTCACCTCGTGCCCCTGATCAGATAGCAGTCGACTGACCTGCGAGCCAATCCGTCCACAGCCCATGACAATGACTTTCATAATTTATTACCTCCTTTCATCGGAATCGGATGACGATTATCTTGATTCTTTTCAGTCCAACGGATCACACCTTTGCGGATCCATTCCAAAGTATAAAGCACCAACGAATAGAGTAAAAGCACCGGCCATAAAATGTAGGGGAATATCTGGTTGTCAAATGCTTTCGCCAATGGCGGAACATAGACCAACCCGGCAATCAGGAGCAATGAAATTAAGATTCCGCCCAGGAGAGTTTTATTACTTCCCCAGCCCATCTGGGTGTTGCGCACTTTAGAAGTCCGGCAGGCAAAGGCGTTGCCAATCTGAACAGTGACCACGCCTGCCAGAAAGACGGTACTGGCAACTGCATTGACGTTACCAGATATATCCAGGAGATGGGGCCAGTGGATCGAGTTCAGGAAAGAAAGATTAAGAAGGCTGACATTGCCGGAGAATAAATAGGTGGATAGGAAACCCGTGTAGCATAACCCGGCTTCGAGCAGCCCCAACCAGAGAAAGGAGCGTGTCAGCAAGCCTCGGTCCAACAGGAGCTGGGAGGGAGAACGAGGGGGATACGTCATGATACCGGGTTCAGGGTTTTCACTCCCCAACGCCAGAGCGGGGAGAATATCGGTACCCATGTCAATTGCCAAAATCTGCCGCACGGTTAGCGCGGGCGGGATGCCAATGGCTCCAGTCAGCAGGAAGGGCAATACTTCCGGGATATTACTGGCAAAGATGTAAGTGATGAACTTGCGGATATTGTCATAAATAGCCCGCCCTTCTTCGATGGCGGCGACGATGGAATCGAAATTGTCGTTGGTCAGGATGATATCGGCAGCTTCTTTGGCTACATCTGTTCCGATCACACCCATGGCGATACCAACATCGGCTTTACGCAGCGCCGGGGCGTCGTTAACACCGTCACCGGTCACGGCTACCACTTCACCACGCGCCTGGTAAGCCGAAACCAGACGAAGTTTGTGATCAGGAGCCATGCGGGCGAAGATGATTTCTTCGTCCATGAGTTGTTGCAGCTCCAGATTGCTCAACGCGTCCAGTTCAGCGCCGGTCACAATCACCGGATTGGGTGTGGTAATCATGCCGACGCGCCGCGCCAGCGATTCAGCGGTAAGACCATAATCTCCGGTGATCATCACAATGCGGATACCGGCCTGGCGGCAAATCTGGATGGCTTGTTCCACTTCAGGGCGCGGCGGGTCCATCATTGCCATAAGGCCGAGGAAGGTCAGGTCGCGTTCGACGGATTCGGCAGTGTACGCGCCGGAACGCGGTGGCAGGTCGCGACGGGCAAAAGCCAAAACGCGCAAGGCGCGACGGGCATAGTCGTCGTTGGAGGCGAGTATCTCAGACCGTACAATTTCGTCAAGCGGACGAATCTGCCCGTCAACCAGGATGTGTGAGCAGAGCTGCAAGACTTCGCGCGGAGCTCCTTTCGTAAGTGCAATTTCCCGATCAATAAAGCGATGAATGGTAGTCATACGCTTTCGACGCGCATCAAACGGGATCTCATGGATGCGTGGTAAATGCATGGTAACAACGTCTTCGTTCAATTGATATTTCAAGGCAGCTACCTTGAGCGCCGCCTCAGTCTGGTCGCCCAAGCTGGTCCATGTGGAACGTTCCGGTGTTGGCGGATTGATACGGGCATTGTTGCAACTCATAGCCGCTTCCAACAGGGCAAGAAGGTCTTTTTCGAAAGGACTACCCACCGGCGAGGGCGCGAACTGACCTTTTGGCTCGTAGCCTACTCCAGTGACTAGGAGCCTGTGGCGTGCCACCCAGACTTCACGTACGGTCATCTGATTTTGGGTTAATGTGCCACTTTTGTCGGTACAGATGATCGAGACATTGCCAAGCGTCTCGACAATATTAAGTCGTTTGGCTAATACGCCGCGTCCAGCAAGCCGTTGCACGGCAATTGCCAGCGAAAGTGTCAGCGTGGCAGGCAAACCTTCCGGCGTCAGCGCAACGATGGTTCCAAGGGCGAGCAGCAACGGGTTGGCATAGTGGCTGCTGACGTTTGGCTCATACCTGGCAAGCGCCCAGACAATGCTGCCGATTATCACCGCCACCCAGGTAAGGGTTTTTCCCAGACGTTCAAGTTCCTTCTGGAACCTGGAAGGTTCTTCCTGAACAGTCTGGGTCAGATGGGCGATACGGCCGAATTGGGTTTGCATGCCTGTGGCGTAGACGACGGCCTTGCCGGTACCGGATGCCACCGATGTCCCGGCGAAGATCAGATTGGGACGTTCCAGTTCACTGATATTGGGAAGAATGGAGGCTTCGGCTGTCTTGCGAGCTGCAACTGCCTCACCGGTCAGCGAAGCATTATTGACCCGCAAGCCATACTCCTCAACGACGCGAGCGTCCGCGGCGACGTTATCGCCCTCAGCCAGGATCAGCAGGTCACCCGGAACGACCTCGCTTGCAGGGATATGTACCTCTGTCCCGTTACGGGTGACATGTGCATACGCCGGGAGCAGGTGCCGCAGCTTTTCGATAGCCTGCTCGGCGCGATACTCACGCCAGTAAGAAAAAGCGCTGCTGGCGATTGTCAGGAGCAGGATGACAAAAGTCAGCGTCCAATCCCTCTGCCATGAACTGATCAGTACTGCCAGGACCATCAGGATGATGAAAGGGTGGCGGACTTGATGGATAAATCTCTGCCATTTTGGTTGGCGTGGTTGTTCAGAAAGAACATTATCCCCATATAATAACCGGCGCGACTCTGCCTCGGTTGTGGACAGGCCGTTTTGTGAAGTCTCCAAGGATTGGAATACTTCCGGGACGCGCAGACTGTGGATGGGTGCTGAACTCATAGGAAAACACGGGAGACGATCTTCCAGCGCTCGTCTCTAGTGGATTTTATTCCTTTTTATCTTCTTCGTCACCGGGAGCGGTTTCTTTTGGGGCGCCACCAAGTTTTGGTTTTCGTTTCGGCTTGCCGGCTAAATATTGATCCAAGAAAGTTTCAGTCTCCCCTTGGTTCATGGTGGAGTCAAATTCACCAGCAGGAAATGGTGGTTCGAAGCGTAATGGGCGGCGGACGCCAAACCATTCCCAGAATCGGGAAATTGCAACCAATAAACGATATCGGTATTCTTGCACTTTTAGAGATTGCCACTCGACGATGTTTCCCATCTGTCCCTGGATTCGGGATTTATCACGGATGATGCGGTGAATGTCCTGGGGCGTGCGGTAACCAATTGGTGAAATCAGGATGGCGTGAGCCATCAGGATCAGGACACTAAGGGAGATTAATACCACCCACCCACCTTCTCCCCATTTACCAACAATCTGGCCAATGAAAATAACACCTGCGAGTGTCGCGGCAATGGTGGCTCCCAAGCTGCCCCAAAAGCGTTTGCGGCCCACCATGGTCGCTAGGATGTGTTGGCGGATTGCCAAACCCATCGCCATGATGGGCATGAAAACCCCAACACCGTAATAAGGTACTGCCAAGCTGGTTTCGCCACGGACCAGCAATTGGATGATGATGGCCGCGATGGCAGCCGCAGTGACTGGACGGGTAAAGGTTCCTTTCGGATTACGATAGACGACTACTTCCGGGATTTCGCCGATGGCAACATTTCGCCACGCCATGGCCTGTAAATCCTGATAGGCGGTCATGGATGCGGATGCCAGCAGGGCGACGGCCAGAATCTGGTACGCCCAGTAAAGTATCCACCCGCCGTTGCCAAGTTGGTTGAAGCCAATGAAGGCCAGGTTCCCGATCAACGAACGTCCTTCGACATTGTCGAATGCGTTGAAAATGATCGAAAAATACGCCAGAAAGGCAGTCGATAAACCGCCGTAAAAAAGGAAGGCTGTCTGTACCATACGTCCGATGCCGGAGCTACCGCTATAGAATAGCCATAGCAAATTCAAGCGCGGCATGTGTTTCTTGCCCCAAGCTACTGCCGGCATATCTTCGTGAATGACGAACTGGATACCGTTGGACATTGCCTCCAGACCACTAAGTGCTACAAGGCCTTTCATGGAGGCTGTCAGCATATGGTACAAGGCCTGCCAGAGGCTTGGCCGGGTAACAGTTTCAGCGAAAGGCAGCGGGCTGATGTCACGGCTTTTAGCAAGTAACAGGCCTATTGCCATGACGATGGTCAACATGATGAAGACCGCCAGCATCATGAAGACAACGCGAGCTGATTCCCCACGCCCGCGGATGGTCAACCACCAAGTCGCGATTGCAAGCGCCGCGCCAATCAGGAACCGCCAGACCCATAGTGTGTCGGCCAATTGGGCGATGGAAAGTAACTGCTGGACCCCGGACAGGGTTGAGACGACGATCGTGAAAATATAGTCCTGAATCAAAACAACAGCGACCACTAGGCTGATGGACGGCCCGAGGTAACGCATGGCCGCCGTAAATGAGCCGCCGCCTTCGTTAAATACCCCAAGTGAATACATGTACAAAGCGCCGAAAACGAAGTTGGCTAGTGCGATGACAGATACGGCAATGAAGGCGTACTTCTGTAACCCGTAGGGGTGAAGAGCGCTCATCATCTCGCCGGTGGCGTAGTAGTACGATGTGAAATAGTCGACACCGAAGAGCGCCAATGCGGCCAGGAAACCCACCTGACCCGCGCCGTGGAGCAAGGCATGATTTCGTTTCTCGACTGGGGCAGCTTTGAAGGCGAGAAAGACGACGAGGATCAACAAGCCAATAGAAAACAGCATATATTTCTATTATCCAAGGATGATATTAATTTACAGATCCAAAAGCATTACCAAGAGTTTGGAGTTCAGCCATCAAGTGTCTGCGAGTTGAATGGCTGAAGCGCGTATCCTGGGCAATCTTGGCTTGTTCCTCAAGGGCTGAACGGACTACAAACGCCGGGACGAACATGATCCTCCCAGCAGGAATGACAACAAAATGGTATGTCTCGATGCGTAGGTCCTGGTCGTCAAAGTACGGCAGGCTCAGGCTTAACCCACGATTGAGACTCTGCTCTTCAACACGCTTATTTATGAGTTTAATGATTTCATTAGTAAGATAATTAGCCAGCGCCCGTCCTTGGTTGACCAGTTGGCCGAGCATCCCATAGCGCTTTATTTCAAAATCATCATCGGCGATCATGTATGGTGCAAGGGAACGGGCAGAAAAAAGGACGTTCAGGAAATGCTGCATTGAAGCGACATGAGCTTCGGCTTCTTTAACGGTGTTGACCAGCATTTCCCCATTATCACTGAATGCCACCCATTGCGGTAGGTAAAATCGCCGCGCTGCTGGTACATAAGGGACTTGGAGGCTACCGCGGCCATTCTCGAAATCGCCTTCCTCCGCAATCGCGTCTGTGGAGGCCATAATCGCCGATTCCGGGTCCGTCACATTGCTGACCGGGATGGACGGGATGTCATCCTCCTCGGCCGGAGCGTACGCGACAATTCTGCCAGATGGCAGCATATTGCGGACCATGTGTGTTGCCGAAGCAAAGCGGGTTAGGTTTGTGGCAATGACAATTGCCTGATCGTTGGACTGTTCCAGTTCGGTGAGACGCTGCCGCAATGTATCATGGACATCCCGCCGAGACAGTTTATCGGCGAAATTGCCTACGCGTTGTTCGCGAACTGCCTTCTGTACAGCAATGGGTTCAGAACCTTTTAGGGCAATGACCCGATCCGGGAGTGTGAAATGGACGCGCGGCGCCCGTTCGGCATAAGCTTCCGCGATCTGGCGTGCCTGCGCCTCAAGGAAACGCTGGACGATGGGCACTTGGGCATCAAAGAGTTCATTTTGACGTTCGTATTCCAAGCGCAATTGGTTTGCAGGATTACTATCGTTTTTTATATTAGGATATTCTGCCATAGTTTCATCCTATTTACGCCAACGTAGGGAATAATTTTACGAATTATAACCCGTGTGGTTCAAGTTCCAGGAGCGAATGTGTCAAAGGGCAGTTTCATAATTATCCCAGCTGAGTAGAGAATGGGGCAGGTGGGCTGCGCTTAATATTCTCAGGTGCTTTTGTGCGCATAAGATGGTGTCTCAGAAGCGGTAATGCGCATAACCAGTTCATTTAATTATTGAGACTCCTGGCGAGCTCCTATCGAAGGGTGCGCACACAGCCTGCAATCAAGCCAGTAAACCCGTCAGGCAAATTTCTAGAGCTCCTGAAGCCGCTTCCACATTTCTGGAGCGAGTTCGCGTGAGCGGGCGGCAATTCGCTCTTCATCCATACTCAGAATTTTCTTGCCTGTCATCAGGATCTTACCCCTACAGACCGTCGTGTCGACTGTCGCATCAACCAGGCCAAAGATGAGATGTCCGAGGAAGTTGGCGTCACTGAGCGGGGTTGGAGGTTGGTAGTCGAGGATGGCGAGGTCGGCGGGATGGCCCACGGCAATCTCTCCCAATCCCAGATCAAATTGGCGCGTGGCAATCCGGGAATTATTCTGGAGAAGGAGTTGGGGCGCTTCCAGGAACGCCACGCGAGGGTCGTGGTTCGACAGGCGGTGGAGCAGGTAGGCGCAGCGCATCTGGACGAGCATATCCGAGCCCATCCCGTCAGTACCCAGACCGACGAGGACGCCCTTTTTCAGCAGTCTGAGCAATGGAGCGACCCCGATAGCATTGTTCATGTTCGACTCGGGATTGTGGATGACAGCGGTATTTGTCGCGGCCAGAATGTCCATTTCGGAATCGTCAATGTGAACGCAATGGACAAAAATGGACTTTTCGCCAGTCAGCCCCAGCTTGTCGAGGCGCTTGACCACAGGCAGGTTGTATTTGGTGAGGGAATCCTCACGGTCGGCAGCGTCTTCGGCCACATGAATGTGGCAGCCGACATCAGCAACCCTGGCGATGCCGACGCATCGCTCGAGGGTTGCATCTGAAAGAGTGAAAGAAGCGTGCAGGCCCATCATGGCCGCGATTTGACCGTCGCCTTTACCGACCTTCTTGATGAAGCGTTCATTTTCGGTGATACCGCCTCCGGGGGTGTTGCGGTCGGAGACCTCGTAACACAGCGAGGCGCGGATACCAGCCTGGCGAACGGCTTTTTCGATCAGGTCAAGTGAGCCGTCCCGCATGGACGGGGAGGCGTGGTGGTCAATAACGGTCGTCGTCCCGTTGCGGATGCAGTCGATCAAAGGCAGTTGTGCGGAAAGGAGGATGTCTTCCTCATCCAAAGAACGATCCAATTTCCACCACAGCCGTTCAAGGATTTGCACGAAATTAGCCGCCGGCTCCCCGGGGATGGACATACCGCGCGCCATCGTCGAATAGAAATGGTGGTGGGTGCAGATGAACCCGGGGAGGACGATCTTTCCAGAACAGTCGATGGATTCGGCCTCCGGGAAGCGATGTTTCATCTCAGATGAATCGCCCACCGCAGCGACCATTTCCCCAGCAGTGACGACTGTCGCGTTCCACAGCACGCGGTTGTTTTCTCCCAGCGTGATGACAATCCCGTTCTCGAAACGAGTAGTCATAGGTTTCCTTTCTCGGAATAATTTCACAGGGAAGGCCTCAACGCCGTCCCAACAAGGTGTGGGATCCCAGTCTACTGTTCTTTCAGCGCAGCCAGCTCCTCCGGTATGCGTACCCGCATAGCGATGGCACCGGTGAAGCATTTCTTGGCACAGATTGAGCAGCCGATACAGCGCGCCGGATCAGTATGTGGCAGGCCTTTTTCGTCCAGCGTGATCGCCAGGTACGGGCATCGGGCGCAGTTGCCGCAGGAAACGCACAGGAACGGATTGGCATCCGAGATATTTTTGACCGGTGTGAGGGCCATGAAGTCAGTGATGGGGTGTGGTTGAGCAATACCGATCAATTCTTTCATTGAGCAGATACCGCGTTCCTGCATAAGGAAGGATGTACCGGATTCAAGGTCGCGAATAATACCGTAGCCTTGCTTCATCACAATGGTGCAGAACTGGACAGTTTTAACGCCAAGTGCCAGGAAGTCCATGGCTGCCTTGTAATTCATCGGGCCGCCGTTGCCTGAGATCTCAATGCCCTCCGGAGCGGCTTGTGCCAGCGTGAGGTAGGAAATGGGTGTGACTCCTTCGCCGCTCATCCCGACGACGACGCCTTCATCCCACGCACGGCTTCCAATAGAGCGGAATGCCAGGGTAGGGAAGGAATTTGCCAGGGTGATTCCGGCCTTCTTATTCGGGTACTTATCGAGCACTTTGCGTATAGCGCGTAGGATGGGCACGATGGAGGTTACTGCGGCAGACAATTTGAACAGCTTGGGAATGTCTGGGCTGCCGATCTGCATGATCCAGTCTATGATCCTGGCGGTCAGAGCCGCGTTCTGGGAGACGATAGCTCCCTCGGTCCCATCGCCGCCCTGCGGGCAGGAGAGCGAATACTCAATGCCCATCGCTCCAGCCGCTTCCAGTTTCTTTGTGTTGGACTGCCAGCCGGCTGCATCGCTCTCGTCGTGACCCGTCACCGGGCCACCGGTCGAGGCCATCGTCAGCCGGTCAGGCCACTCCCTGACTAGGTGTTCCACCTCGCGGCAGACGCGGTCAAGCGGATGACCTGAGACGTTATCGGAGTTGCCGTACGTCAGGGGATTGAAAGTGAACATGTACTCGCCCGGGATGTGAATAGGAACATTGTCGAAGGCGGTCTTCATCACACCGCCAGCCCAACCTGTTTCGTATGCCCTGGTCATCTGTTCAAGACCGTCGGTGGACGGGGAGGCGGAGATGAGGTAAGGGGAGATGATCGGTCGACCGAAGAAATCGGTCTCGAGGGAGACAGGTACCGGCTTGTAGCCAGGCAGGATATAGTAGGACTTGGTCGGTTTCTCGATGACCGGTTTCTTCTCACACTTGAGATAGGCGTCTATTTCGAGCGCCGCATTCTTGCCGGAAGCAACGGCCTGCACGACCGTCTTCGGACCGGTGAGCATGTCGCCGGCGTAAAACAGGCCTTCAGCCTGCTCGCGTGGCAGCGTCGAGCGCATACCGATGGCAACAATCACTGTGCTAAAGTCTGTCCGCGTGCATTCCGATCCGGGAATGTTGCGCACGTCTGCCGGGCTGAAGGCTTTCCCACGCGGAAGTTCGACTTTGACTGTCTCCACGCCCGAGATTTTCTTCCTATTATTGATGATCTTGCTGAGGCGGATGCGACCGTTGACCTCGATATCGAAATCCAGCAGTTCATTGCGTTCTCTTGCGGTCAAGGGCATCTCCGAGAGCTTCTCCAGCATGAAGAGTTCGACGTGCTTTGCGCCGCGTTGCCTGGCTACAATGGCGCAGTCGACAGCCGTTGCACCGCCGCCGATGACCGCCACGCGCCCGTCGAAATGGTGCGCAGAAAGAGGCGCGAGCAGGTCGACCATCCTGACCGCCAGGTCTTCGTTTTCGATGCCTAGTTCAATTGGCTTCCACAGGCCTGTTGTGACGCAGACTGCCTCATACCCTTTTCCAAGTAGTGCTTTCGGATCGTCTATTCTTATTCCCGTTTTGGCTTTGATGTTCCCCAGTGTCAGGATAAACTGAATGTCCGTCTCGACGACATTTTTCTCGAGGCGGTGGTCGGGAATCAGGTTTGCCATTCCGCCGAGCCGGTCAGTGGCCTCCAAGATCTCCACCGAATAGCCCATCTGAGCCAGGGCCGCTGCAGCTCCCAGCCCGGCTGGTCCACCTCCAATCACAGCCACTTTCTTTCCATCCATTTTTGTTATCGAGAATTCCGGGATACCTCCCAGCCTCTTTGCCATATCGACGATGGTCGCCTGTACGAGAGGAATATTGATCGGTCCATCGAATTTCTTACGTGTACAAGCCGCCATGCACAGGGTGTCGGGGCAGACCATCCCGCAGACACCACCCAGCGGATTGGCCTGCATGATCTCTGCTGCAGAGCGGCGGATATCCGATGCATTCCCGACGCGTGCCGCCATGATGAAATCTGCTGGCGAGCAGTGGGCAGGACAGGCCTCCTTGCAGGGTTTCTCCTCGCAATACTCGCAGCGTATCAATTCCGTTTGGAGTTGCGCGGGTGTCATGACATGCGAGCTGATTTTTGGATACTCCATAAGAACACCTCTGAATTGGTTATTTTGTGGAATAGATCTTTTAGACTATTAATGTCTGACAACCTGACTTTATTATAGCATTTTACTGTCTCTTGGATAAATTCCTGATTAGAAACAGCCAAAATCAAGGAAGAACGAAGATTTGAGTTTAAATATTATCGCAGTACCCAGTTAAAACCAAGGGTACACCTGCGAGTGACAATTGTTGTGGGTCAATCGAGTTCTATCAAACCAGCCCAAGCATTTCCATCCCACCCAGGGCTTCCAGGTCTTCAGGCAGATCCAAATCAAGGGAGATATTGGGGGAGTCAATGACTTCCAGCCGCGCCCCGGACTGGGTGGCGCGTTCACTGTGGCGCTGGAACGAGCCGGGTCCGTAACCGTATTCTATCAAGCCGGCAGGATTGACAAACAATCCATTCGTGCCATCCTGCCGCCGGTCCGGAGCGATAACCACCACCGGAGGATTCTTGCCGCGTTTCAGCAGGGCTTTCAGGTCGGTTGGTTTGATGAGAGGTAGGTCAGCAGGCAGGATGAGCACCGCGTGTGCGCCCTGTGCCTTTGCAACAATCGTGGCGCGCTTGATAGCGGTATTGAATTGCGGCGCGCCATCCTCCAGAACGGTACGCCCGCCCATCTCACGGGTCAGGGCCAGAGCTGCGGGGTCGCGGCTGACAACCAAGGTATGGTCAATTTCCGATATCTCTTTGAGCGTTGTGAGAACATGCTCGAGCAGGTAACGATTCAGGCGAGTGCGCTGATCTTCAGTCAGCATACCTGCCAGCCGCGATTTTCCGCGCCGTAATGGTTTTACAGGGACGATAGCCCAGATAGTCATAACGCTGTTTGTTTTATTAGAAGGTTTTGGTCGGGCAATATAGTCAAATGAAATGAGTTCTTGGTTGGTATCAAGGCATGGCACTTCGCAAGGATTGAATCAAGTCTAACACATCTTGGGCTAAACTTCGCCGGTTATCTTGATTATTCATCAGTATATTGGAAACCATTGTGGGAATTGAAATCTGTTGCGCCAGATTTGCATCCAACCTATCCAGGATGAAACCAGACAGGATCTTTCCATAATGATAAACGACCGCCAAGGCTGAGGGTGGAACGCCCAACTCGGAGAACATTTTCGCTGCCGGACCTTTGATTGTTTGCACGCCGATAATGGGGGAGACGGCAACAATAAGCTTCCCGGCAAGGGCGGACCTGATGCCAGTTACCGATAAAATCGGGTCTATGCTCACCCACGGGTTGGAAGGGCAGATCACAACCGCGTGAGCCTGCTCAAGCGCTTCCAGAACTCCTGGAGCAGGCCGGGCCGTCTCAATCCCGGCGAAGCGGAATCCTTTCACCTCAGGCTCGCACTTTCGATGGACGAAATATTCCTGAAAAGCCAATTCGCCATCATCCGCCGTATCCACCATCGTGCGAACCGGCTGGTCGCTCATTGGCAGGATAGAATGCTGAACACCCCAAGCGTGGCAGAACTCGCGCGTGATTTGACTGAGCGGCTGCCCTTCCCGCAGGCGCTGAGTACGTTCTATGTGCGTTGCCAGATCCCGATCACCCAGACGGAACCAGACCGGTCCGCTGAGTTTTTGGAGATTCTCCAGCATTTGGAAGGTTTCCTCGCGACGGCCCCAACCAGTTTCGGGATTAGCCAGTCCAGCCTGCGTATAGCAGACGGTGTCAATGTCCGGGGAAATGGACAGACCTAGATGGTCGAAATCGTCCCCGGTATTTACGATGATAGTCAGTTCTTCGGGTGGAAGGAGTTGGGCGAGTCCGTCGACGAGTTTCGCCCCGCCGACACCTCCGGCGAGGGCAACAATTTTCATCCGTGAGCGTCTACTTTTTCAATCCGGATTTTGTACATAACACGTTGTTCATTCGGCTGGCGAAACGGGTACTTATGTTCGCCCCTATATTTGAACGACAGCGCGTCGATGTGATCATCCGCACCATCCGTGGTGAATTCAACAACCTGGCCACGGATTTGCAAGTAACGGTAGGGATTGGACGGGTCCTGGATGCACAATGCCACCTGCGGACGGGAGCGCATGTTGCGGTCCTTGATGCGACCTTTTGCAGAGTTGATAAGGATATACTCGCCGTCAGTGTTGAACCAGATGGGTGTTACCTGCGGAGAGCTGTCTGGCATCAGAGTTGCCAGATAGAGGAATGCTTTCTTTTCATCCGTCAGAAGGTCGAGGTGAGTTTCCGTTACGTTTTTCATTTATTGACTCCTTCGGTTTGCGGAGAAGCATCGCCCGCATGTCGTTTTCGTTATGGAACACAAGAATGGACTGGATTTCATCTTCGGTACAGTCAAGGAGGACTTTGATCTCGGCGTCACGTTTATGCAGATCAACCGTCAAAATAACGGCGGACAGGTCGCGAGTCCCAGCCGCACCAGCCCACACGTCAATCCCGCTACCATCGCCGGAAGCGGTCTCTTCGAGATAACCGTAGTCCAGTGGATAGACAATGTCCGGATAATGGGGGTGATGCGAGCCCTTCGGGCGGTCAACATTGACGCGGCTCCCGGTGACGAGTCGTTCGAGATATTGCCAGAATTCGGCTGGATTCATTTCAAAGTCTGTATTTATTTGTCAGATCCTTTTATCGAAACAGGTCGTCTTCTTTTAATCGAATCAGTTCTCTTAGCGAGCTTTCACGCAGAGGATACGGGAAGCCGCGAACATGGACAGCGGGAATCCCTTCTGCCGCCTCGCCCATGACGAGTGATGCGGCCGCTGCCAGTTCATCGGCCGCAGCGACGATGGTGATTTTGAGGTGATAGCCAAACAAGTCCTGCCAGCCACGCTCGTCGACAACGCCGGGCAGACCGGAAATGCCAATCGCCGTGCCAATTGTGCCCAGCCTCCAGGCGCGCCCATGGGAGTCGATGATCAAAACGCCGATGCGGTTGCCTGTGGCGACTTTTATTTTGCGCCGGATTTCGAGGGCAGAACGGTCGGGGTCCTCGGGTAGAAGCAACACCCAATTTTCGGGATTGCCGTCTTCACCCCGAACATTGGAATGGTCAATCCCGGCGCTGGCGCAGATGAAACCCAGCCGGTGCTCCACAATGATCATTCCAGGGCGGACGCGTAAGACCTCTTTACTTTCGCGAAGGATCAATTCAACGAGGCGAGGATCCTTTTCGCTGCGCTTGGACAATTCGATGGCTTCTTTCGAAGGGGTAACGGTTGCCAAATTGATCAACCGTCCTTCGGTTTTGCTGACAATTTTCTGCGCTATGACAAGAATGTCGCCATCTTCCAACGTGAGGCGGGCAGGTTGCAAGGAGGCCAGAAGCATATTCGCCAAGTTATCACCCGGGCAGATAAGAGGCATTTGGGGAAGGGGAGTGAAGGTCAGTGTCATCGTTCCTGGGCAGTCGCCTCTACTCCAATAATCCGGATTCCAGCCGACGTGCTCTTATATTGTTTATTAATGCCAATCAATATACTCGTCATGCCTTCGACAACGACCGAATTTTCTATTGGACCAGCGTCCCAACCGGTGAGTCCGGCGGCTGCGACCAGTTTTAGCGTTTCGGAACGCGCTTCCTTGCTCGTACCGGTCACTAACACGTCGCATTCGACTGGTCCATCCTGCAGGAGATGTGCGTAGGAAATGTTCTGGAATGCGGATGTCACTTGCACTTCTTCTCCCAGTATTTCGCGCGCTTCTTGTGCAGCACTGCCAGCTGGCGGCATCTGCACCTTTGTCATTTTTTGTGGAACCAGTGGTACGGTCACATCAATCAGGATTTTGTCTTTCAGCGCTTCCTTGACCATCTCAAGCGTTTCGCGGTGGGCGGCATATGGGACAGCCAACGCGATGATATTAGCCTCTTGAGCAGCGGCTAAGTTGGTAGCTCCTTCAATGGCGACTTTACCACCGAGTAGATCGGTCAGCTCGGCTGCTACCGCCTGGGCTTTTTCAGGTGTACGCGAACCGATCAATATCCGGTATCCGGCTTTTGCCCAACGATAAACGAGACCTTTACCTTCATTTCCGGTCCCTCCGAGCACAGCGATGGTCATTAAAATGGGTATATTACTCATCCTAAATTCACCCGGCAACTTTTCCAATCATGCATGTGGCATAATCATCGACGATTTGGTTTGGACCTTCACTAGTGACAATTGCGGCATTGGTGATAGGCTTTAGTATCCCACTCCGAATTGAACCGGGTCAGGAACATTTACGCCGCGCGCGGCCATTTCGGAAAAAGTCTGGAAGACTGCTTCGCGCAGAGAAGACTCACCACTATACATCGCCTGATAAAGTGCACCAAAGACACCCTCAACCGGTAAAACACGCAAGTAGGTGAGGGACGCCAGGCGTTCTTCTTCTGTGCCGGACTTGAGTGCCTTCAGCAATAGATCGATGGGGGGTTTGTCGGGCGAGACGCCCAGCCCCTCCTTTCCAGCGAACGCGATGATCCAAGGTGACTCGGTCGGTGGCGGCAGGCGTTGCGGGATGTGCGGATTGGGCCGCTGACGGTTTTCATTCACTTCCATGGCGGCATTGCGTACAGCCCATTGATCATCGTTGGTTACCAAATGGTTGATCAAATCTTCGGCCCATCGTTCCGGGATACGGCCGAGACCAAAGGCAACAGAGCGCCGAACCAACAGGTCTTCCTTCATCCCCGCACCCTCCTTAAGCATGGAGTGGCCCTCACCGGGATGGTTTGCCAGCGCCTCAGCGGCGGAGCGACGCAAGTTTTCATCACCGTGGAGAAGAGCAGAAGCAACATTATCCATGGCGGCGGTTGTGCCAATGTTGACCAGGGCCAGACAGGCTGCGCGGCGTACATTTGGACTCTGATTGTTCAGCAAGGAAGACAGCAATTCCACAGCTTTTGTATCCTGCAACGCCCCGGAACCGAGAGCTGCCAGTTGCAGGAGCTCACTATCGTTTTCTTCGAGTAATTGTCGTAATAGAACAGCTGCGTCAGAATCTCCACTCTGGACGAGGGCACAGAGTGCCTGCCCGCGCAAACCAAGTGGCTGACCAGTTTGCCGAAGGAGTTCTACAAGTTTTGTCATTACTTGGCCGTGCCAAGCCATCTGGCGAGGGGCATCCCGCAACCAGCGGGCCGCGGTAAGCAAGTTGCGAGAGAGCGGGCGGTCAAGGACGGAAATAAGTATGTCAACAAGAGGGGTTGCATCACCGCTTGCGACCTGATAGTTTAGCGCCAGATATTTGCCAATCCAGGGAGGCTGGTCGAGAAGGGCTTCTGATTTGTAGTTCAACAGAGCCTTACCGGCCAAGTATCCACAAAGAACTGGGTGGATGAAACGCATCCGGTTATTGCGATGCTGGGTCAGCAGGCCGCTTTCCACCAATTTTGCGATCAGACCAAGGGAAGGAGCCTGATTTTTTTCGGATTTCTTGTTCTTTATTTCATGGATGACTTCGGATGCACGGGCATTTTCGGGAGGTTCAAAAGACTTGATCCAATCGCGTGCTTTGTGCGGATCGAAGATTGGCTCCATCCTCAGGCTGACTTGCAATGCCAGCATTTCGAGCGCCTCCCGCGGGGCAAAGTCGGGAGACAACCGGCGCAAATGAGTTTCAATCGCATCGAGAGGGCTAGGTCCGAGAAGATCTCCAGCGTAAACTCCCCAAGTCTTGAGTGTTAGATCCAAAGGAGACAGGTTGCTATTTTCGGAATTCAGCCAGCTATTAAGCAGCAACGGATCCACCTGTTCACTGGTTTGTGCCCAGGCTTCGACGGCCACAAAGTGTGTCCACAAGTCACACCATTTATCCAGGAAGTCCGTACGCTGTTTGGCATTCCAGGCAGCCAGTGCAAACGGGATGAAGTTGAGAGTTACTAAGCCGTCAAGGTATTCGCTGGACGCGGTGGTGACCATACGGGTTTTGGGATATGCACGCTTGACAGACTTGATGAATTCAACTGCGTTTTTCAAGCCATCCGAAGTCAGTTCATCCGTCCCATCCAGGAGGAGCAAGACTCGACCTTCAAAGAAGGCCTTTCGGACGAAATCGGGTATTCGAGCTAGATCGAGGAGGGGGGCTTTCGCAGCGATCAAATCTATAATTGGAAGGAGGGGCTGACCTTTTTTAGCCGGCAAGTCGAGATCGGCAACGTGGATGAGGATCGGGATCGTATTCTCCGACAAACCCGGTTCTGGGTCCCGTCGCGCCAGACGGGAGGCCAGATACGCCAAGGCTACCGTCTTTCCCATCCCAGGTTGACCCGTCAGGACAATATCAGAGTTGCCCGAAAGTGCCTGAGCGAGGGTCAGCGTGGGAGCATGATAGATGGCTTCCAGTTCGGGCCAGGCAGGTAGGTAAGGGACGGTAGCGTCAACAATGTCCTCGCTTAAGAGCGGTGCACCCGGCTCAACGCGAGGTGGCGGGGCAAGGAGAGCTGGCGGTACGATGATTTCATCCAGAGAAAATATTGGGGCAGATAAATGCAAGCCTTGAGCTTGTAGTAAAACGGTCTGACGATAACGTTCCTCGACACCGGTGGAGCGTGAGTATCTTTCTTTCTTTTCAGCCTGCTTCGCCCGGGCTGTAGCGCGCATTTGTTGGAATGCGGGCCGAAGCATGGAAAGTATCCACCAAAACAGAGATGCAAGAATAAGGCCTGACCAAAAAGAAAAATTGTCAATGTTGGGGAAGCGGAAGCGCATATGTCACCTGTGAAAGGAGCTAACTTCCGTAAAGGATCCGCCCGCAAGACGGACAGACTGTCATTTGCCCAGAGGCGCGGGAGGATTGAATTTGTGCCGCTGATAATCCCGCGCCGCAAGCGGAGCAGGAGTTTTCGCTGATGACGGCTACCGCGAGGCCGCGCCTCTGTTGGCGCAACCGATCATAAATGCCCAGCGCGTCCGGGGGGATCGGTGCGGACACTGCGGCGCGTTCGGCGAAGAGTTTTTCCAGTTCTTTTTGGAGCACATTCTGTTCCTCGTGTAAACCCCGGTTTTGTTCAATTGAATGACTTTGAGCAGCCTGCAACTCTGTTTGAGCGGTCTGGTTTGCAGACATGGATTCTTCGGCCGCCAGCATGGCCTCCAGTTGGATATCTTCCAGTGTGATCAAGTGGCGTTTAAGAGCAGCCACATCGTTTTGTAAATCCAATAATTCCTTTGGGCTGTGACCCTTCCCGCCGTAAAGGCTGGCCTCGGTTTGTTCGATTTTGATGCGCTGGTTCTGGGCTTCATCCTCAGCCTGTTTCACAGCCCGTTCGGCGGATTGATAGATGATCCTAATTGAATCGGCCCGTTCATTGGCAAGGTGCAGTACGGAATCATCAGCCAACATTTTTTGGATAGTTTGCAGACGGGCCTGGGCGCGGTCCATCTGGCTATCAACCTGCTGGAGACGATAGAGGCTCAAGGTCTGGCTCATAATCTGATTATATACTGATTACCCTTTGTACAGGCATTTCTGATTCACCGGTCTTTGGGAATTCAAGTTGATAGTTAATTAATGAGGGATTATATCGACCGAAATTTGTCCCAATCCCAAATTCTTCTTAAAAACATAGAGGTTCCAAGGTAAATAAAGAAAAAAACCCGCCATCAATTATGGCGGGGCTGGTCTTTACTGCGATGGTAGGTTAAAGTAATTGTAAACTGCCCGTGAGAGTTCAGCGTATAACGGTGCGACAATATCCCAGAGCGCCTGTACTGGATGATAGACATAGATGGTCAGAATGTAATTCCCGCCTGGCGTGTAGACGATGCCAGCATCGCTAAATTGATTCATGTTAATATCCCAACCATGCTTGTGGGCAACGATTGTCCCCTCCGGGACGCCGCCCTGGATTAATGCTCCGAGTTTATCTTCCTGCAAATATAGGATCATCTGCTTGCATGCAGCCTGATCAATCTGACCGGGGAAGGCCGCTACCAATGAACCCCCACCGGTCTGGGCACACAAGTAGATATCTTCGAGCAGGACACCCATCTCGGAGGGCGTGGTTTGGATGAAGGTATCCGGGTTGGTGTTGACATCCAGACGGGAATTTGCCGGTGTGGTGTAGTGTTGCAATGCAAAGGAGCCGGGCGCAAAATACATGGCTATAAAAGTGTTATCCAAGCCGAGTTGTTGCATCGTTTCGGTGACAACCAGCGGTCCGCGCCCCGGGTCTATTGCAGTCATCAAGTTGTCGGCCGAGGTGTTTCCGGCTAGGGAGCGAAACATTTCATTCAGTAGGACATCGATTTCAGGGCTGATCTGACTGTTAAAATGGCGGAACACTGAAACCATGATCGGGATCTTGATCGAGCTGGCTCCCGAGAAAGCTACATCTGGGTTTACTGAGATATCCTGTCCTGGCTGGTAAGCAAAGTGGATATTTTCCTGTGTCTGGAGGTCGAGGAAGTAAAGACCCACCAGGCCGTCGAAGCCACTCTGATCAATAAGCTGTTTAAGCAGGATTTGCAACGTTTCAAAAGATGGGCGACCCGCGGCTGTACTCTGGGAATTAAGTACGACTTTACGTTGGTTAGGAGATTGAAGAGCCCCCTCGAGCAGTACAACGGCGCGGTCAATATCCATGGTTTGGCCAGGTGTGCCCGGGGTAAAGTTGGCCGTTCCAGGGATCGGCTGGGCAGGTGTGGGTGGCTGGTCATAACGGGCGGAGATTTCGTCCTGCAAGTATGCGCGCAGGCGAGTCTCTGAATAGGAGGAGACCAAAGGAATTTGACCAGCAGGTGAACGGCGATTCCAAAGGTAGTCCCAGAATCCAACCCAAAAGGATGCTCCAGTACGCTGCAAATCGGCAGCAGCCAGCATGCTTTCGGTATCCAATTGAAAACCAATCAAGCCGGGGTCCAAATCAATAACCGCATTGCCATAATGAATTTCGACCGGCAGGGAGTAGACTTGCAATAGTCTTTGCGCGGCAGACTGAGGGTCCAGTCCGCCGACGGGAACATTGCCAATGGTCATATCGAGCGGATAGTTGTATCGTGAAACACTGTATCGCACCACCTGGATAACAGTAACAACGGCCGCCAAGAGGATGAAAACCAAGGAAACTCCACGCAGGTAAAGGGAAGATCCACGTAATTGCAAAGTGCCTCCAATAAAATAATATTAGTGATATTCATCATGCCATACAGGTAAAAAGTATAACACACTCGCTTGGGGCAGTTGTGCTACAATCATAATGCAATAGTTCATAATTCCACAAATGAGGAACCTATGCTCCGATCTTTTTTGATTTACCTTTCCAAGGCTGCCTGGGCGCAGCGATTAGTCGTAGGCTGGAAATTTGCCTGGAAAGCAGCAAGCCGGTTTGTAGCGGGGAGCACAATCAATGAAGGGATTATTACAGTTCGAGATCTCAACGAAAATGGGATCAATGCCACGTTGGACCACCTGGGAGAAAGCACTTCGACACGCGCAGAAGCCATTAAGGCTGCTGATGACGTCATTGAATTGCTAAGTCAGATTAAGGCCAGCGGCGTCCGCGCCAATGTCTCGATTAAGCTGACCCAGATTGGCCTCGCCCTTGACGAAAGCCTGTGTGTGCATAATCTGGAACGGATCCTCACTAGCGCGAAGGAGTATGAGAACTTCGTCCGCATAGACATGGAAGATACACCTTACACGGATCTGACCCTTCGCATGTACCGGGAGATGCGTGAAAAAGGCTTTCAGAACACCGGGGTGGTTGTCCAATCGTGTCTGTACCGCACTGAGAAGGATACGCGCGAGCTGCTCGAAGCAGGTGCGTGCTTTCGCCTAGTCAAGGGCGCTTACAAAGAACCACCCGAATTGGCCTTTCCAAAAAAGGCGGATGTGGATGCCAATTTCGACCTGTTGACTCAGATTATGGTTGATGCCGCCAAAGCAGCCGGTTCTCCAATCGTGAGCACTGACGGGCGCGTCCCGCCCATACCGGCCATCGGTTCGCACGATCCGAAGCGCCTTAACTTTGCAAGAACTTATCAAGAAAAATTAGGCTTACCGAAGCAGGCGATTGAGTTCCAAATGCTTTTTGGCATCCGGCGTGACTTGCAAAAGCAATACGTCAAGGAAGGCTATCCGGTACGGATTTACGTCCCGTATGGCACGCACTGGTATCCGTACTTCATGCGCCGCCTAGCGGAGCGTCCGGCAAACGTGTGGTTCTTTGTTTCAAATTTATTCAGGAAATAGCAAGATTGCCTGCCAATTACATAGGGGCGACGGATACGTCGCCCCTGCTTTTATTTTTGTGGTAAAACATAGGCATGGACGGACAACCTCTCGCCCTCGTAACCGGTGCATCTCACCGCCTCGGTAAAACCTTCGCTCTGACTCTGGCGCGGCGTGGCTATGCTATTCTCCTGCATCATCATCACTCTGCTTACGAGGGCGCTACCGCGGATGAAATTCGCGCCCTAGGTATGCCAGTCTATCTGGCACAAGCAGACCTAACAGACGACGCCAATCTTCTTTCTCTCCTCTCGATTCTCGATTCTCTCCCTCATCATTTTAGAGTTCTGGTAAATTCTGCCTCCGTTATGCAGAGGACAGATATTCGCGCCACCTCTGCTGCGGACTGGGATGCCACCTTCGCACTAAACTTGCGCGCCCCGTTCCTATTAGCGCAGCAGGCCGCCAAGCGGATGGAGGAAGGAGGTGTTATTGTCAATATCACCGATGTCGGCACACAAAAACTCTGGACGCAGTACCCGGCTTATGTGGTCAGCAAGTCTGCATTGGAGACGTTAACGAGCTTGCTGGCGAAGGCTTATGCACCGGGAATCCGGGTCAATGCCATCGCGCCGGGATTAGTACTGCCCTCGGACAATGTCACGCCGGAAGAATGGGAAAAACTGGTGGAACGTCTTCCACTCAAACATCCCGCTTCTCTGAACGAGGTTGCCGCAGCACTCGAATTCATCCTCGATAACCCGTCCGTTACCGGCCAAACAATCGTTGTGGATAGCGGGTATTCTCTGATCTAAATCATTTTCTATTGTGTTGGAATGTTCAAATCATTCCTGAAACTCTCACGACCCAGCCACTTGATCCTCGCTGCCCTGACCTACTCGCTCGGGGCGGGTATCGCCCGTTACCTCGGTCAACCGGTCGGAGGCGCTTCCTTCGGTCTGGGATTGCTAGCTGTCTTGGCCGTACTGGATGCAGCTTCCCTCTTCACCGAATATTTTCGCCTACCGCTGATGCCGATGGCGAATGGTGAGACGCCCCGTCAACGGGAACTCTTTCGGGTAACGCTCATGCAGGTCGCCTATGCTGCCTTGACCCTTTCTGCAGTCGCCATCCTGACTCTGTTTCTGACCCACTCACTCAGCCTGCATGCTGACATTCTACTCGTGTTGGCATTTCTATTTCTTGTAGCGTACGCTGTCCCGCCATTGCGCCTATCCGAGGCTGGCTATGGTGAACTGATCCTGGCTGTCTATCTGGGCACGCTAGTCCCTGCGCTGGCGTTCACTCTCCAAAATAGTCAACTCCATCGCCTTTTGTTTTTCAACACCTTCCCGCTTACACTGCTTGCCTTGGCTTATCTACTGGTGTGCAACTTCCCTACCTTTGCCACCGACCAGAAAATGGGTCGCCACACCTTGCTTACACGTCTGACCTGGCAGCGCGCTGTACCGATACATCATTTTCTGGTTTTGGCGGCTTTCCTACTCTATGCGACTGCGCCTTTCTTCGAATACCCCTGGGGCTTGATCTGGCCGGTCTTCCTGGCACTGCCTTTTGCTGCTATACAAATGATCTGGCTTCAACGCATCGCCTCTGGCGGACGTCCACTCTGGCAATTTCTGACTGCCCTTGCAAGCGCCACTTTTGGCCTGACGGTTTATCTTTTGACGCTGACTTTTTGGATCCGGTGATGCATGCCTGAATTCTTACGACTTTCGCCTCCCACCGAAGCCTTGCAAAAGCTCTTGCACGCCTTACCAATCCGGGAACCTGACGCGGAGATGATTGATACAAACAACGCTCTGGGTCGCGAGACTTTCGAGGATGTGCGTGCTCCGCACCCGTTGCCGGAGTTCCCACGCTCCACCGTAGACGGGTATGCTGTCCGTGCCCGCGATACTTTCGGGACATCCGAGTCGTTGCCAGGCTATCTCAACCTTGTCGGAGAAGTCCCGATGGGCAAAGCCCCATCTTTTAAACTGACACCCGGTGGATGCGCACTCATCCATACCGGTGGGATGTTACCAGTTGGCGCAGATGCGATTGTGATGCTCGAATACACCCAAACTATTCGTAGGAGCGAGCAGCTGTCTATCCCTACAGGGGAAATTGAAATTTCGCGGGCTGTTGCGGAGGGGGAAAACGTCCTGCGTATTGGCGAGGATGTGGCCGCGGACCAGGTTGTCCTGGCGGCCGGAGTGCGAATCCGCCCGGCGGAGATTGGCGGGTGTATGGCCCTCGGAATTACCAAATTGCGTGTAGCCACTAGACCTAGAATTGGAATTATTTCTTCTGGCGATGAAGTTGTGCTTCCTACGCAGAGTCCGGAGCCCGGGCAAGTACGTGACATCAATTCGTATTCATTAGCCGCCCTGGTAAAAACAGCGGGCGGTGAGCCGGTAATGTACGGAATCGTCCCTGACAGCTTGGAGGCTATGAAAGCCACTGCCAAGAGAGCATTGACCGAGTGCGAAGTGGTCGTCATAACGGCGGGGTCGTCAGCAAGCGCACGAGATACAACCGCAGAGGCAATTGCCGAGCTCGGGGAGCCGGGAGTGCTGGTGCACGGAGTCAACGTGCGCCCGGGCAAACCCACCATCCTGGCAGTATGCGACGGCAAAGCTGTGATCGGGCTGCCGGGCAACCCGGTCAGTGCACTGGTAATCGCGGGGCTGTTCGTAGTACCGGTGATCGAGAGATTGCTGGGATTGAAAGTTCAGCGCCCACGCCCGTCGGTCCAGGCGAAACTTATCGTGAATGTGCCCTCCCAAGCGGGGAGGGAAGATTGGATTGCTGTGAAATTATTTCTTATTTCCCATTCACCTTCGGAGCGAGTGAAGGAGCAGAGGAAAGGGGATCGAGAATGGGCTGCGGAACCGATATTTGGAAAGTCGAATCTCATTTTCTCCCTTGCTGCAGCGGATGGGTTGGTGCGCATCCCTCCGGACGCCACTGGGATTAGCGCCGGGGAGATGGTGGAAGTGATTTTAATGTGAATAGATTGAGGTAGCAATGGGGAGGGTAGAAAATCCAGTATCAGAGATTATAATTGCGGTATGTCTGTGTACCTCCACGATATTCCCCTCCCGGTAGCCAAAGCCCGGTTCCAATCTGCGCTGGAACAAGCGGACCTGTGGCGCGTACTCGATACGGAGAATATTCCTCTCGACGAAAACGCGATCGGACGCGTCCTGGCTGAACCGGTTTGGGCTAAGATTTCATCTCCCCATTACCACGCCTCCGCCATGGACGGGTTCGCTGTGCGGGTTGAAGATACGCTGGGAGCTGAACCTGGTTCTCCCCGGGTTCTTTTCAAGTTTTCATATGTGGATACCGGCGACGCACTTCCAGAAGGATTTGACGCAGTCATTCCCATAGAACATACGGAATCGCTTGATGCGCGCGGCGAAATCACCCCAGCCATCCATCATACGACTTCCATCCGCATCCGTGCGGCAGTGACACCATGGAGCAATGTTCGCCCGTTGGGGGAGGACATCGTACAGTCGCAGTTGGTGCTACCTGCTGGTCAGGCCTTACGCCCAGTGGACTTGGGTGCGATTGCTGCTTCAGGGCATCAATCGGTGAAGGTAGCCCGCAAGCCGCGCGTCGCCATCTTACCGACCGGTTCAGAACTGGTCCCACTTGGCTCGGATCTGAAAGCGGGCGACATCCTCGAATACAACTCCCTCGTTCTGGCGGCGCAGGTTAAAGCCTGGGGCGGTAATCCGACACGCTTTTCGATTACGAAGGATAACTTCGGCGCCATTTGTGCCCGTGTGGAAGAAGCCGCACGCGAGCACGACCTGATCTTACTCAATGCTGGTTCATCGGCCGGAACTGAGGATTTTTCGGCTCAAGTTGTGGAAAAACTCGGCACGTTGCTGGTTCATGGTGTGGCGGTGCGGCCGGGACATCCGGTGATTCTTGGTATGGTGTCGTTGAGGGGTACGACAGAAGGGAAACACGATGAAACCCCATCGCACGAGGAGAATGCTTACCCTTCGGGTACGATAAGGTTGGGCAAGGAGCGCCCTCCTCAATGTGCCAAAATCCCGATTATCGGTGTTCCCGGCTATCCCGTATCAGCTGCGCTGACTGGGGAGATTTTCGTCGAGCCTCTAATCGCCAAATGGACAGGCCGCCAACCGCAGGAGTTGCAGGTCACGCAAGCGTATCTGACCCGTAAGATCGCTTCTCCTGGCGGAGATGACGAATATGTGCGTGTAGCGGTTGGGAAGGTTGGAGACAAATTGATGGCTGCACCGCTGGCGCGCGGGGCGGGAGTGATCTCGTCCCTGGTGCATGCGGATGGGTTAGTGCTTCTACCCTCCGGTGTGCAGGGTGCGGAGGCTGGGGATGCAGTCGAGGTAAGCCTCTATCGTTCCCTTGCCGAACTCGACCGGACAATATTCTGCATCGGCTCCCACGATATGACGCTCGACCTGCTGGCGCAGTTCCTGTCGCGCCATAACCGACGACTTGCCTCGGCCAATGTTGGATCGCAGGGCGGTCTTATTGCCCTGAAACGCGGTGAAGCCCATCTGGCCGGATGCCACTTACTGGACCCAGAAACTGGCGAGTATAATCTCTCTTCCATCCGTCAATACCTGTACGGAGTCTCAGTGAAGGTATATGGATTTGTGGGACGCGAACAAGGACTGATGGTAAGGCGGGGCAACCCCAAGGGCGTGAAAAGTCTGAGGGACCTCAGCAGGACCGAGATCCACTTCGTGAACCGTCAGCGTGGAGCTGGGACACGTGTGTTAATGGATTACCAGTTATCGAAAATGGGGATACCCGTTGAGAAAATTAATGGCTATAACCTGGAAGAATATACTCATCTAGGCGTGGCGGCGGCAGTCGCCTCTGGGCGCGCTGATTGCGGTTTGGGTATCCCCGCAGCAGCGCATTCCTTAAACCTGGATTTTATCCCACTCTTCCAGGAAACTTATCAATTGATCATCCCGAAGGTTTATGCGGAAAGTGATTTACTTGTCCCTTTATTTGAGGTTTTGGAAGATCAAGGATTTCAACAAGCGATCATGAACATGCCCGGTTATGACGTGAACCAGATGGGCAGACTAATGGCAGAAGTTTAGGATGGATTAATTGTGGGTAATTAGGAAAACCAAAGAGTTAACGGATTACACTTTATTATTAAAATAATCCGGCTCGGATTTAGCAAACCAACCTTATGTTAGAGTTCTGTATTAACCGTAACACCACACTGGTCAATCGCGCCCTTATTCTTTATAATAAGATAAATAATATCCAAATAACTCAGGAGATTGCCATGCCTATCGCTTCAGGGATTCAAGCGCCCGATTTTGCTTTACCAGACGAAAACAATACCACCCGTCGGCTTTCTGATTTTCGAGGTAGAACGGTTGTGTTGTATTTTTACCCGAAAGATGACACGCCCGGTTGCACGACCGAGGCATGTAATTTTCGCGATGACTACAGCGCCTATGTAAATGCGGATGTAGTCATTCTTGGCATCAGCCCGGACGACCCGAAATCGCATGCCAAATTCAAGCAGAAATTCACTCTCCAATTCCTGTTATTAGCGGACGATGAGCATGAAGTCTGCAACCAGTATGGTGTATGGGGACCGAAGAAATTCATGGGGCGTCAGTATGAGGGCGTTCTCCGAACGACCTTTCTGGTTGATGGTAATGGTAGAATAGCCAAGGTGTTTGAAAATGTCAAACCTGCCGAGCACAGTGCAGAGGTTCTCGCTGCAATAAAATCACTTTAAGTGAAAATCCAAAGCGAACAAGAAACGGGCGGCAATTTCAGATGCCACCCGTTTAATTTAACAAACACTCTACTTATTTTCTATCAAAGACAACACTTATCTGGTCTTCGTAAACATTCTTCCATCCAGAGGATTGCCGTAGAGCAATTGCCAACCCCGATTCCGGTTCAACAAGCACCAGTCGCACGGCTTGTGTGTCGAGCACCTGCTCCCAGCCAAGCAGGGCGTGGTAGACATCCAAGTATGCAAAAATGAATTTGTCTCCATAAACATCGGCGCGACCGTCAATGTACACTGGATAATTCGGATATAACCGCCAGATGATGTAACCGCCCCATCCATACGAATTGAAAAGATTCCCTTGGGGCTGATTCTCTGCAATCCAATCCACAGCGGCTTTGGGGAATGTGGCTGCCTCGGATTTTAACTGTTCCTGAATAACCTGTGTGAGGCGAAGACCAATGACCAGCACTATACAGACCAGCAGGAGAGGGGCTATCCACTTAATCAGCCTGTACGGTATCTTGACTTCAGACAAGATTCTCACCAGAGAGCCGATCTGTTCCGACAGGATTGGGATGGCAACGATCGCGAAGAGTGGGACGTGTCGCATTGAACGCAGGGCGGCATATCCGAAAACCAGCGTTAGAAGAATTTTGGTCGGTGAGATCGGTTTCTTCCCAAGCATTCCTGCGCCGATAAATGCCAGAATGAACCATGCCAGAGGCTGCCATTCCGTTTGGTGAAAGTCCGGTGAGAACCATTCCTGGATGAATTGCTGCATGGCCTGGCTGGTCAACGTTTGGAATGGGTAAAGCAGAATGTGGAGGCCATTGGGATTGATAAGCGTTGCCAGAATGCTGCCCCCTAGAATTGCGCACAGGATCATAATGTGCCTTAGAGTCGGTGCATCAGGAATTTTAGTTTTCTGAAGGTCTGCCTTGAGCAGTTCAATTAGGTCACCAATAACATGTAGTGCTATGATAACAAGACCCAGAAAATACCCGGCATGCAGATTGACCCAAGCCAGCGTAATTAGCGGTAACGGGATAATAAATAGAAATTTACCTTCTTTTCGATATCGGTCAAGCAAATATAGGAACAGGCTGGATATGAATAGAGAAATCATTTGCGGACGCACCCCCCAGGTGGGCGCAGTCGCAATAGCTCCCAGAAGGAGCGTAAACCCGGCTACGTACGGCATCGAATCTTGTGGGCTGCGCAGATAGGCGAACAAGAATGACCCCGTGATAATCAGAGAAAAGACGAAGATGAGAAGACCGTAACTGCCTAGCCGGTAAAGCCCATACATAAGTAACTCAGATAGCCATTCTTGGGCAACCCACGGCTTGCCGCTGCTAGTGAAGGAAAAAGGATCGGTACTTGGGATGGCATGGGTCTGTATGATGAGTTGGCCCGTGCGGAGGTGCCACCAGAAGTCCGGGTCGGCAATCGGGCGCAGGGTCATCAGGAATAAACCGAGGAATAGGAGGATTAAGAAGAATTGGCGTAACGTCAGGCGCATGGTTCTCATTGTCCTCATTTTAACATGAACAGGGGCAGATAAGCATCTGCCCCTGGTGGAGTTTGGAAGTCAATTTATTCGCCGAGGTAGTCGCGCAATTTTCGGCGAATGGAGGGGTGCCGGAGGCGACTCAGAGCCTGGGCTTCGATTTGACGGACACGTTCACGCGTGACCCCCATCTTGCGCCCAACTTCCTCCAGTGTGTATGCCTGCCCGTCCAAGAGGCCGTAGCGCAATTGAAGGATGCGCACCTCGCGTGGAGGAAGCCCATTTAATACGTCGGTCAGATGTTCGCGGAGTAAATTGTAGGTTGCAGTGTCGTCAGGGGGAGCGGCTTCATCGTCTTCGATGAAATCGCCGAGGACAGAGTCTTCTTCATCGTCCGTTGGCGTCTCCAATGAGAGAGGGCGCCGCGCCACTTGGATCATATTCTCGACTTTCTTAGGTGGCACTTCAAGGGCGGTAGCTAGTTCTTCCACCGACGGTTCACGCCCCAACCGCTGGGTCAATTGGTGCTGGACGCGCAGCAGTTTGTTTATCTGGTCACCCATATGTACGGGGACGCGAATTGTGCGACCCTGATCGGCTATCGCACGCGTGACAGCCTGGCGGATCCACCATGTGGCATAGGTACTGAACTTGTGACCGCGACGATAATCGAATTTTTTGGTAGCGCGAATGAGACCGATGTTGCCTTCCTGGATTAAATCGAGAAATGGTACACCGCGTCCCATATACTTCTTAGCAACACTGATAACAAGACGCGAGTTGGCTGTGATCAAATGCTCACGGGCGGCCCAGCCATCCTCGATGAGTTTGCGAAGTTCGATACGGCGGCGCGCACTGACATTGCCTCGTGCCAACTCTTCACGGGCCATTCGGCCACGCTCAATACGTTGGGCGAGATCGACCTCTTCAGTGGCGGTGAGCAGCGGGACACGACTGACTTCTTTGAGGTATAACCCGATGGTATCGTCAGTGTCAATATTAGCCAGGTAATCATCAAGCGACAATTCCGGTTCTGCCTCAGCTTCGGGTTTCTCCGCTGCAATCAGTTCGTCCTCTGCAGGTTCACCGGTAGGTGTATCTTCAACGAAGGCAACCCCCGCACTCAAAAGAGCCGCGAAGGCTTCTTCCAACTTTTCCACATCCTGTTCGGCTTCCGGGAAGAAATGCAGGATGTCGTCGATGGTGACATATGATTTCTGCCGGCCCAGTTCAATAAGTCGGGCTATGGCAGAATATTCTTCATCTTCTTCAAGCAATAAAGGGTTTTCCATTACACTTCCTTACAAAACTATTCTTCAATCAGAATACTCTTTTTCTGACCAAAATACAATACCCCTTAAAGGATGTCAGAGTGGGGGGTGGATCGCATCAATAGAAATCTAAAAACACGATATTGAAGTATACGACCCACTCCGATTCCATTTAGGGTGTTGGTGTAGCAACTTCGAGAGTGAGAGTGGCTGTTTCTGCGATGTTAGGGTCTGGTGTCGCAGTAGCGGGGAAGGGCGGAGCAGTCAGCAGGTTCAGCAATGCATCGATCCCTGACTGGCTGATAACATAAAGGTTCCCTGCGTCGTAACGGACGTAATATCCGCTATTGGTGGGGGTCAACGTCCCAATCTGGATAAGATGTTTTATGCCGCTGGCAAAAGTGAGTTCGATGGTGTATGACGGAGAATCCAATCCCGCATCTCCCAGATTGAGTTGATTATCCAGAGTCGTCACGATGCGTAATGCACCAACCTGGGTTGCGGCAGCCTCAGCGAGGGATTGATCCGCGACTCCGGTTGTTGGAAAAGTGATGATCCACGTCGCACTAGTATCGCGTTGCATCTGGAAGATGCGGTTTTGGTTGTCAGAGATATGGAGGCTTTGCAGCGTGCCATCTGCCTGGGTTATGAGTAAATTATTGCCAAGCGAAGTCGGCGTTGGCTCTGTCGAAGTTGCCAAGGAGCGGTTTTTAATCACAAAATATGCAACAAGCACCAGCGCCAGGATAACCAGCAGAATCCATGTGGGACGTTTGATCATAAGGTTAACCTCTGGAGCGACGGATTAACCAAGAAATGACTCCGCCTGCAATCACCAGACCGGGAAGAATGCAGAGGAATGAAATTGCCATGACCAACAGCCAGAAACTGCTTGGGAGAGTCAGCGTGCGGGTAATGGCTTTGGGTGTATTCAGATTTATTAATTGTTCCTGTCCAGCAGCCCAATCAATCGCATTAATGAACATATCGCCGTTGGCATATTGACTGAAATAAGCGTTTGAGGCGAAAGCAGCGTCGCCAAACACAACCAAGTGGCTGCCTGCGGTAGTGTCTGCAGCGGCAACTGCCAGAATGAGTGGACCAGGGATATCAACTTCCGAGTTGAAGGCAAAATTACCAGTTGATAGCGATGCAAAGTCTGTCTCACCCCAAGCAGAGTTAGCTGTGGCGACCAAAGCCGTAGGCTGGTTTGGTAGATTGGATGCAATGGTGAGACTGCGGGCATTCGGATAGAAAGAAACCAGGGCTAGAAGTTTTTCGGTAATTGGGTGGGTACCATACGATGCAGCTACAGCAAAGTTCGGTGGATTTGTATTCGTATCGATGACGATATCGTTATCGAAAGTAATCCCCCAGTTTGCGGCAAGGTACGCCGCCAGAGGGTCGGGAGAGTTGCCAAATTGTGTCAATGGAGCAGGTTCATCCAATACAACCAGAGCACCACCTTTTGAAACATAATCCTGAAGCAAGGTCTGCTCGCCTTCGGAAATTGGTTTCGTTGGGCCGACAATGACGATGACCGTGGCGTTGTCCGGAATCTTATTTTGGGCGATCAGGTTAAGAGGCTGGACGGTGTAGTTCTTAGCCTCGAGCGCAGACCTGGCGATTGTATAGGCAGGATCGGCAGCGTTCTGGATATCCCTTTCGCCGTGACCGGTCAGAAAGTAAATGGTTCTTTGCCCGGGGTTCATCAGACGAACCAGGGCTGAGGTAAGGTCCTGCTCAGACGCCAGGGCGACAATTTCGTGATGGTCTCCCATTTGCAGATAAATCTTTCCATCACCAGTAATGCCGGCCTGTTGGGCTGCGAGAGGATTCTGATCCGGGTTAATAAACGTGTAGTCGAACTTGCCGTTCGAAAGGTTCTTATATTTCTCAAGCAACTTCTGGGCGGTGTCGCTCGGCGTTAAGGATGTAAAGAAAGCTGTAGCCTTGACAGATGCAGGTAATGCCTTCAGGGTATCCAGCGTTTCGGCAGCCAGACTATTTTGTTTATCTTCAGCAAAGTCTATGGGCTTTCCCGGGTTCTGGATGACCAGGATGTTAACCACGAGAAGGATACCGAGAAACGCAAGTAACATGATGAGGGCATTGCTTCCATAACGCGCCTGTCTTCCAGTGAGAAGCTCGCGGACACGCTGCGGGTCAAGCAGGGAAAAGAGAGCCAGACCCAGAACGATCAGCGCAGCAGAAATCCACAGCGCCCAATTAAACACCTGGACATTTGGAAGTGTATAGATTTTGGCAACTGTAAGCAACTTAATGATCAATAGGAGGATGGTTGCCAACAATGCGAAACCAGATACCCATAACCCAATGACTGCGAACTTTTTCGGGCTGTTCTTCTTTTGGGAGTTCTTCGTCTTAGCCATTATCTCCACCTTCTTATTTCAACAGCGACCGCGCTTAGGAACAAACCCAGAGCGGTCAAGCTAATCGGATAGATAATGTCAGAGAGTGACATTGTGCCAGCGACCATTGAATTAAAGCGACCGTTTAAATCCAGGTAGTTGAGAATATTATTGATAGAATTGTTCTGGATAATATAAGTCGGCAGGCGGATCAGCCACCAGAAAACGAGGAGAGCCGCGAATGTTGCAAAGAACGCTGCAAACTGATTGTTGAAAAACGATGACATGGCTGTTCCGATTGCAAGGAAAACCGCTGTCAGCAGGATGAGACCTATGTAAGCTGATAACATCACACCCTGGTCGATACCAGGCGTAGTCAGTTTGTTGAGCACAATCGGAAACACGAGGGTTATTGCGATAATGGTCAACATAAACAGAAAGGCGCCAAGCCATTTTCCTACCACCAATTCCCCATCCCTGATGGGTGTGGTTAGAAGAAGCTCGAGAGTTCCCATTCGTTGTTCATCGGCCAACAAACGCATAGTCACTGCCGGAGCCGCGAACAAAAACACAGTTGCCATAGGGCCAATAACAATATCAATACCGGGTGCTGAGCTGCTGTAATACGATTGAGCCGTCACGTAGTAGATGATTACTACGAAGTAGATTCCAACCGTTAAAAGTGTTAAAAGTGCTGCAATATAAGCAATCGGACTAGTGAAATAATGCCGATATTCACGGCGGGCAATCGTCCAAATATTGCGCATGGATTACCTCACTTTCCTGGTATTATCCTGCGTAAGTTGCAGGAATATTTCTTCTAGGCTTAATCCAACCGGATGGAACTCAAGCATGTCATAACCGGCCTTAATCGTTGCTCTGGCGACTTCAGGGCGAACATCTGCACCAGGTGCAAACTGGAATTCCAGTGCACCATCCGGCTGGAGCCTGGCATTTTGCACCCCATCAATCTTTGAAATGATAGGAAGCAAGTCGTCCGCCTCACCCTTGACACGGAGAACTACATGTTCTGAGCCTACCATTCGTGATTGCAGGTTCTCGGGTGTATCCTCGGCGACGATACGACCTTTATTAATAATCAAGACTCGGTCACAAAGCTGTTGGGCTTCTGAAAGAATATGGGTTGAAAGAAGGACTGTTCGCTCTTTACCAACATCACGGATGGTATTACGAAATTCCACTACCTGCGCGGGATCAAGACCGATGGTCGGTTCGTCCAGGATCAAAACTTCGGGTCTGTGCAGCATAGCCTGGGCCAATCCCACCCGTTGGCGCATCCCTTTTGAGAGGTTCGAAATGTACCCATTGGCGCGATTTTCCATCTGTACCAAATCCAGTGCAGCGTCTACCATATCATCGCCATTTGGCAGGTGGCGCAAGTCGGCCATAAACTTCAGGTATTCGTAAACAGTCATTTCGGGATAGAGAGGAACTGTCTCAGGTAAGTAGCCGACGCGACGACGTACTTCGAGCGACTCGCTGATTACATCAAAACCAGCTACCTGGGCTGCCCCGTAGGTCGGGGGCATATAACCGGTGAGGATGCGCATCGTTGTTGTTTTCCCGGCGCCATTTGGGCCGAGAAAACCGACGACCTCACCCTGGTGGGCCTCGAAAGTCAGGTTTTCAATTGCCCTTCGAGAGCCGAAATCCTTCGTGAGACCAGTAGCGTGGATCATAGTAACTCCTTGAAAGAAAAGAAATTGATTGTGGGCGAAAGAAACGGCACAGCAGCCAGATGGCAGCGGTGCCGATGGTGGCATCACTCAATCGATTAGTACTATACAATTAAAGGTGAGGCAAAGTCAAGTGGTTTTATTTATTCTAATCAAACCCTAATCTATATTGGAGCTTATGCAAATTACCTGATCGCCTAGGAATCGTCGAAGAAAGAAGAGTAAAAAAATTGAGATCGTGGATGAATTGACACAATAAATTATGTTAGATAGAATAGGGCGACATGGAGACAGAAAATCTATTAGCTCCTTGAGTCTATTAGAATTGGAGAGGATTCATGAACATTCTTTGGCTTGGTAGTCGTCATGGGCTGAACAATTTCGAACAAATTGCAATTGTGGGTGTATTGACCACCGCTTTTATCAGCCTGCTTTATGCTTGGTTCTTGCGGGGTAACGTTCTCAAAAAAGACAAGGGCACGAAGAAGATGCAGGAGGTCTGGGACGCGATCCGCGTCGGGGCGGATAGTTACCTAAGTCGCCAGTTGAGGACCATTCTGCCTCTGATTGGAATCCTGACGGTGGTACTCTTCCTGAGTGTTTACGTAGTGCCCCCTTCCCTGGAAGCGACCGGTGAGTTTGGCGCGAACGCTCAAATCATCGTAGCCGTTGGCCGGACAATAGCATTCATCATGGGTGCCTCCTTCTCGCTGCTGGTCGGTCAGTTGGGCATGCGCATGGCCATCCAGGCAAACGTCCGGGCGGCGTCAGCGGCGCGGCGTGGTTTAAATGAGGCCCTGACCATTGCATACTATTCGGGGACCATCACTGGCATGTTAACTGATGGGCTGGGCTTGTTTGGCGGAACCATCATTTTCATTATCTTCGGAAAAGCCGCACCAGATGCCCTGCTTGGATTCGGCTTTGGTGGCACGCTGTTGGCTTTGTTCATGCGCGTTGGCGGAGGCATATTTACTAAAGCCGCAGACGTGGGTGCGGATCTGGTTGGCAAAGTAGAGAAAGACATCCCGGAGGATGACCCGCGTAACGCAGCAGTCATTGCGGACCTTGTGGGTGATAATGTTGGCGACTGTGCTGGTATGGCTGCCGACATTTTCGAATCCTACGAAGTGACAATCGTTTCTGGATTAATCCTCGGACTGGCGCTGATGGCAATAGATCCGACCCACAGCCTAAAGTGGATTGTCTACCCGCTTATCATCCGCGCGATTGGTGTGATATCGTCCATTCTGGGGACATTCACGGTGCCGACATGGGAAAAAATGCCTTCCAAGGGCCTATTTGGCTTCCTGCACGCCCACGATGCGGAAGATGCCATGTTCCGCTCATACGAGGTTTCGAGCGTTAATACCATTTTGTGGTCGTTCCTGTTAGCTATACTCTACTGCCATGACTGGCGCATGGCGATGCTGACCTCCATTGGCGTCGGCCTTGCAGTGGTTTTCAACCCCCTGACATCCTACTTCACTTCTACCAAGCGCGCGCCCGTCAAAGAAATCGTCGAATCGACCAGTACCGGCGCAGCGACGACCATCCTCTCTGGCCTATCGGTTGGTATGGAGTCGAGCGTCTGGGCACTGGTTGTGATCGTAATTAGTTTTATCTTCGCCCTCCTTCTCTATCACAGCCAAGGTGCACAATACGTGCTATATGCAGTTGCTATGATCGGCATCGGGATGTTGAGCCACACTGGCAATAACGTGGCTATGGATTCCTACGGTCCTATCTCAGACAATGCAAACGGTATTGGCGAAATGGCCTGGCACGATTTGGATGATGCCGAGACAAGAAATGCGCGCCAGATCATGGCGGACCTGGATGCAGTTGGCAACACCACCAAGGCCATCACCAAAGGTGTCGCCATTGCCTCGGCGGTTATTGCCGCTGTGAGCCTATTTGCCTCGTTCTTTATTGACGTTGGCCGGGTCCAGCAGGCAGCGAACGCGGCCGCCCAGGCGGTTGGACAGACCATCCCGTTTACCAAACTATTGAGCGACACGGGTATTCGCGTCTCCGAGACGAGTGTCTTCATCGGTCTGCTGCTGGGCGGGGCGCTACCCTGGCTGTTCGGGTCACTCTCGATCAAGGCGGTTAGCCGCGCAGCTGGTCTTATTGTCATGGAAGTGCGACGGCAGTTCAAGATCCCCGGGCTGATGGAAGGCAAGGTCAAACCGGATTATGCCCGCGTGGTTGAAATTTCCACCGCAGCAGCACAGAAGGAGCTTATTCCGCTGGCGACGATTTCGGTGCTGACGCCGCTGGCTTTCGGCTTGTTGTTGGGTGTAGAAGCACTAGCTGGCTTTTGTGCAGGTATTATCCTAAGTGGACAGTTATTGGCTGTCTTTATGGCCAATGCCGGCGGTGCATGGGACAATGCCAAGAAATCCATCGAAGATGAACCGCGTGACCTAGTGGCCAACACTGGCAAGGGCTCGGAACGACACAAGGCAAGTGTGGTCGGCGATACCGTAGGTGACCCACTCAAGGATACCGCCGGCCCGGCGCTGAATCCGATGATCAAAGTGGTGAACCTGGTTTCACTCCTGGCCGCGCCAATCATTGTCAAGTACGCAGGCGGAAGCGGCGTGACTCAATGGATCGTGTGGGGCATTGCAATTCTATTGGTGGTAGCAGTCGGATGGGCGATAACCCGGTCGAAGGCATCGGCTCCGGCGTTGAAATAAGAGAAGAATGAGAAGGAACTTTATTGAGTAACAAGGAGTATTGATAAACCTCCCGCATGCGTGTAGCGGGAGGTTTATCATATTTTTCCTTGTCAACCTTCATCTTCTTTTTTCATCGAATAGCGCTTCTGCAATTCAAATAGCTTGTTAAGCGCTTCGATGGGGGAAAGCGAATTGACATCCAAACCGCTAAGTTCATCCAATAGAGGATTGGTTTCCGGGAAGAGCGCCGCTTGCTGGGCCGTGTGTGAATTGATACGGACTACCTGGCCGGAGGACTTTTCAAGTTCTGCCATGATCTCTGTCGCCCGAAGAATAACCGGACGAGGCAAACCCGCCAATTGTGCCACGTGGATGCCATACGAACGGTCCGCGCCACCTGGGATAATCTTGTGCAGGAAGACCACTGTTCCGTCCGTGTCGGTAACGGCAACATTGTAATTTCGCACGCCTGGCAGAAGGTCGGCGAGTTGCGCCAATTCGTGGTAATGAGTAGCGAAGAGTGTTTTTGCGCGCAAGGACGGGTGATTGTGGATGTACTCGACTACTGCCCAGGCAATCGAGACGCCGTCGTAAGTACTTGTACCGCGTCCGATTTCATCAAGAATGAGCAACGATCTTTGAGTAGCATGATGAAGAATATTGGCTGCTTCGATCATCTCCACCATAAACGTGGATTGCCCAGCATGGATTTCATCTTGTGCACCGATGCGAGTGAAGATACGGTCAACCAACCCAACCCTGGCCGAGGTCGCCGGGACAAACGAACCCATTTGCGCCATCAGCACTATCAGGGCAGCCTGCCGCAGATATGTAGATTTTCCAGACATGTTCGGTCCGGTGATAATCCTGATGATCTCGCCTTTTTCAAAAATAACATCGTTGGGTACGTACCGTTCGCCTTGCAGACTTGTTTCGACAACCGGGTGGCGGCCTTCGTGAATTTCCAGTACATCATCGTCCCGGACTTCGGGTCGGACATAACCACCCAGCGCAGCAGATTCGGCCAATGCTGAGTGAACGTCCAACTCGGCCAGGGCACGAGCGGTGTCGAGCAAGCGGCTGGCGGATATTACCAATTTCGAACAGACTTCACGGAAAAGGCGTTGTTCAATCTCATGGATGCGTTCCTCAGCATTCAATACGAGTGTCTCATACTCTTTCATCTCCGGCGTGATGTATCGTTCGGCGTTGACAAGCGTTTGCTTGCGAATGTAATCTGATGGGGCATTGGCAGCTTGGCCCTGCGAGATCTCGATGAAATATCCGAAAATTTTGTTGTAACCGACTTTAAGCGTCTTGATCCCAGTACGCTGACGCTCAACTGCCTCCAGGTTGTTGATCCACTCACGGGCGTGACGGGACGCCTCGATTACACCGTCCAATTCTGGGGAATAACCGGGCCGGATGATGCCGGTATTTTGAAGGGTTGAAGGTGGGTCATCGTCAATGGCAGATTGGAGCAAAGATAATTCGTCAGCGCAAATATTAAATGAAATTTGAGGTATCGTTGAAGTAACATCATCGTTAATGAATAATTGTAGAATGGCCGGCAAGCGGATCAATGTATCTCGCAGGGCTACCATGTCGCGCGGCTGTGCATGACCGGAAAGAATACGGTTGACCAGGCGTTCCAGATCGGCTAACGGTTTCGCTGCAGAACGCAACTCGGCGCGCAGCATCGAGCGGGAGAAAAAGAACTCGATGCCATCCTGCCGCGCCCTGATACGATTCACGTCGAGCAATGGCTGGCTTACCCAATGGCCCATCAGCCGTTTGCCCATGGGTGTGACAGTGAGGTCGAGCACACCAAGCAATGAACCTTTAATCCCGCCATGGAGAGTCTCAGTCAATTCCAGGTTACGGCGGGTTGCAGCATCTAGCGTCATGAATTCGGACAGACTGTAAACGCGCAGGCTAGCCAGGAGAGGCAGGGCTGCTGCCTCGGTTTCTTTCAGGTATTGGATAATGCCACCTGCTGCGCGGATAGCGAGCGGCAGATTCTTTAATCCAAAACCATCCAAGGTGGAGGCTTCGAAATGAGCGAGCAATGTTTCCTGGCTTTTACCCGGCTCAAAACGCCAAGCGGGCCAGGCCGTCAAGTGGCTGGAAATACCATTTGGGATTATGAGATTGTCGGGGTAAATGATTTCTGCGGGGCGGAGACGCGTAAGTTCGGCGCGGAGGGGAGCCCAGATTTGTCCCAAGGCACTTGCCGAAGGGTACGAGGCCACATCAAGTTCTGTAACCGCGAATTCTCCGGTGGTGATGTCGACGTAGGCGATCCCGGCACATCCGTCGTCTATCACGATTGAAGCGAGGTAATTATTCGCATCACCAGGCAGGAGACCGGGTTCGACAATCGTCCCTGGTGTAACTACGCGCACCACACGGCGCGGGAAGATCCCCTTGGTGGGCTGGTTCCCGATCTGTTCGCATATGGCAACGTGGTAGCCTTTTTCGATTAACCGGGAGAGGTAGTTCTCAACGGCATGGTAAGGAATACCAGCAAGAGGGGCGCGCAACCCTTTACCGATGGGGCGAGAGGTGAGAACAATGTCCAGTTCGCGGGCGGCGGTTTCGGCGTCTTGATCAAAGGTCTCATAGAAATCACCGAGGCGGAAGAACAAGATAGCGTTGGGGTACTGGCGTTTGATTTCAAGGTATTGCTGGCGGATGGGGGTCACATCGTCGGTCATGCGTCCATTTTACTGCTTCTTAAAAGAAACTGTACCCCCTTTTACTGTTCTTTAAAAATAAACGGGAACTAAGAACGAACAAAATACAGGCAATTATGGAAAATTACTGATTCTTGGATAAAGCGTTGATCTAAAGGTAATTAATAGTAAGGAAATATTAATGATCCGGGCTCGAATATTGACGCAGTAATCTCTGAGTTCACTTCTTTGTGTAACACCTGTGGATTAGTGAGCTATAATTGTGTCACTATACTCAAACGAAAAGGAGACTGAAATGGCTAGTGTTACCTTCGAACACATCACAAAGGAATTCGGCAATGTCACGGCGGTGAGCGACCTGAACCTGCAAATTGAGGACAAAGAATTCCTGGTTTTGGTCGGCCCTTCAGGCTGTGGGAAGACGACCGCTCTGCGAATGCTTGCCGGGCTGGAGGAAATCACCAAGGGT
>JBGPQK010000013.1:0-58154 GCA_041489005.1 Anaerolineae bacterium | reverse complement strand
CCAAAGAATTCACTGCATGCAAGATTCGCTCCGCAATTTCAAAGCTGAATTCTTCAAGTCTTTTTCTCACTCTGCAAGGATCAAAACCTTAGAACTGATCCGGGCAGGTGAGTTGAGCGTTACTGACCTGCATGACCCGCTTGGGAATTGAATCTTCCAGTATATCCAAGCAACTGTCAGTCTTGCCTCATAAAAATATTGTTGAGAGCCGCAAAGCTGGGACGACCGTTTAGCATCACAAGGATAGCTGCAATCCAAGATGTCTCACGTTGTTTCTGGTATTGCTGCACATGTTGTGGGGAGCGATATATTTACCCTTGCTCCAATGCTGATATCCTTTGAGCCAATTGCTCATTTTCATCCAGTATTCAATAGTACTCCATGCTAGCCTGGATCGTTGCCAGGTCTGCACAGGGATCCTGATATTTGTTGTTCATTTGATCATCCTTTCGTGAAAATAACGTGGCGAGCACGGATGAACTGATTCAATCATCCTGCTCGTCATGTGGGTTATGGAAAAGGTGCCTTATCCAACGACACCATATCTTTATCTACAATCCGCCTTTATTCACCGGACTAGCTCGTAGATGAGAGTCTTCGATGACCGAATAGAAAATGCTTCTGCTTATGAAATTTCGATGAAATGCATATTCTTCTACGACAACTCTCATAACCCCCCTGGCTTTCTACCAAACTTTTGCCATGGACGCAACCACTTCTTGGTTATCTCTACCGCATTTGGATTATTATCTGCACGGGCAGGTATTCCTCTTATTACAACGTAAAACGCTCGCTTGATTGGCAGCTCAACAGCTTATGGGCCATCGGCGGGATGGGATGAGACGCGAGCTATGGAGTCACGGTCCGCCCGGGAAGCATACCGCCATCCGCGTAGATTCGATCTGTGAACCGGTTCAGGAGAACTGACATTGGTCCTGGTCAGAAGGTTTCACGGCACCGGAGACGTGTAATACGTCTCACTGCCGAATACTTCACGCACCACTTCGAGCATGTCGAACTGGTAGTTTCCAGCTGGGTACTTGGACCCGAGGTTGGCTGTGGGCTCAACGGTGGTCGTTTCCGCCCAGTTATTCCAGGTGTTGAGCCAAATCAACTTTAGACCGCTGCTGCCAACAGGCTCAGCGTACTTGCGAGCCACTGTCGCCATCTCGATGACCTGATCCTTGCTTTGCGCCGGAACGTAAGTGGGGTGGTCGAATATCCAATATCTCTCGTCATACTGTGGAGCCCAGGCAGGCTGAAAGTTAACCAGGTCTTCTCTTCCAGCTACCTTCAAGCCTGCGATCCTGTCAGTCCACCACTGGAAAGCACCATCAACCATCACAGCTGCTTTACCCACGTCAACCATCCCAGCCGAGTCGAGACCGGGCATGAGCATCGTGAAGGTACTGCTGCCATCAAATAATGCAGCGTGCTGCTGATTGAAGCATCCGATACATACCTCATCTCCAACAATGAATACGTCATAGCCAAGCTCTGCCACTTGATTGCGGGCCTCCTGCATCGCCCCCGCCAAATTCCCAATGAAGCTGTTCGTAGCCCAGATGTAGATCACAGGCCGGCCATCGATGGTAAGATACTGGGGATTGCCAAAGTACTTTGTACCAAAGTGGACGAAATCAGATACGAAAGTATTGTACACATCAGGTTGATCGAAATTGATGTTCGGTATCGTGTTTACATTCAGGTCAGGAGTTTGCATCAGACGGAGCGGAAAATCATAGAAGATGGCCCAACGAACTTTGTTAATGTTAGGCGACTTCAAAAAGACATCATCCAGCGTGTCCTCCATGGACCCGCAGCAACCAACACCGCGCGGTGTTGTCCACTCGATGGAGAAGGCGTCGACACCATATTCAATCGCCCACTCGATCTGCTGGTAGACGACGGACGGGTCACTGGCGTAATATGTCTCGCCCAAGAGCGGGGTAAGGGGGGTTACCCGACTCCCGTCAGCATTCTCAAAGCCGCCGTACTGACCTGGACCGTAGTACCAGAAATTGAGCTGCCCGATGACGATGTATTCGTTGGGCGTCGCACCCAGGAACGGTTGCGGAGAGACCTCATAGGCCTGGGCGTTATTCGTCTTGCCGGCGTTGATGCCGTCCCAGGTGAGAACGGCAACGACGGTCGGGGTCTCCTCCGTGTAGCTGGAGATCTCTACCTGGGTTGAGCCAATATAACCGCGCTCGATCTCAAAGGTGAGTGGATTTGCTGGTTCGAGGTCGGTGAGAAGAGCCTCGACCACCAGCTCCACACTTTTGCCTCCCTGTGCCTGACCCACCGACTGGCTGAGTATAATGGAATCGCCTTCGAGTCCTGCTGATTGTGCCTGAGTGCTGGCTGAGGTCACGTTGAAATCGTACCAGTACCCACCGCCAGTCAGGCGAAAGGTAGTCCAATCGGAGGTGGTGTTGATCCTGATCCGGAGGCGATAGGATGGTGAAGTAATGTTTGGTCGAGTTCTCGTGGGCAGGGCGGCTTGCTGACTGGGGGTGGGGGTGGCGTGCACGGGTGTCAATGTGGCTGTGGCTGCCGGTGTACTGGTACCACAGGAGGCAAGGATAAATAGTACGACGATTGCCAGGGTATTCCTGATAATTGACATTGTTTCCTCCTTGACCTTTCGCCCGATGATGTCCCTCATGGGGATGATATTCTTCATATGGCGCCCTCCGTACAGCCAAACATTGAATTAACAATGATTACAACTCTACTTTACGACTTTCCCCCCTTGATTTCAAGCGCCAATACTCACAAAGAGATACCAGGTTGCTGCAGTAGTCCCGATCCAAGCGTAATATTTGGGAGGGTTTATTCGAAGAGTGGTCATCGATATTTCAATCTTGACTCATGGCATTTAGACAAAGGCGTGGAATTTAATATTGTAGAAGGTAAAACTTACGATTTTGCGATTACAGTAACCAAAAGAGTAATCGAAATTTATCTAGATGGTCATCCTTTTTATTCAATTCAATTATCTTAACCAATACAGGGAAAGGTGGGTTTATGCTCTTGGCGGGCAAGACTCGAATGTGATTTTATTGATGTTCGTGAAATGCGATTATCTTAACCTGGGGAAGGAGCGATTTCTGATTATCTCTAATCTTCCGTAGTCAAAAACTGCACGTTCAGGGGTTCATTGCGCCTACCAGTTGGAAGCTGGCCGGGAAGGTCGGGACATACCTGTGGTGGAAATACGCGGACCAGAATCGATTTGACAAGCTTCTTCATCCATGTAACTGTTTCCCATATGGAATGGACCTCTCCTGAAGCATCGAGGGAAAGGGGCAACGACCCATTGCCGCAGTCCCCGACAACACACAAACAGCGGGCATCCCAACCTGGATTTTGTTGGGATGCCCGGTTGTAACCCTGTCTTCCTGGCTGCGGCCCCGGTCTTATTTGTTTATGCAGTAACCGGAGACATCCGAAAGCGGTATCCACTCACATTCGGAATGCGCTTTGCAGTTGCTAAAGGTTAGATCGGTGCACACTACTGCCGGCCGTTCAACGCTGACCGGAGGTGCTTCCACGAGCGGCAACCCGCTCAGATCGCCTCTGGTTGCGCCCGTATCTGCCGACATCCAGCAGCGCATGCTCTCGTTGTATTGGATGTAAAACCAGAATCCATCCTGGCTCCTACCCTGAATCGGATAGGAAGTGCCTGCAATCCCGAAGGTGGATACTCCGTAGTTCAGCCCGGGACCTTGATGGCAGTTGGCGTTGATCTTGGGGACAAAGAACGGTTGCTGCAGACCCATGCTGGGGATCTCATCCGCCTCGTAGGCGCCGATGTCGATCCTGGCTTCGCCGAACCCATCTCCGTTCTGGGGGCGCTGTTTTCCGCCCTGGTCTTCCGTTGGGATGGGGGCGGGTCCATCGACCCCGGCATCAATGGCCGGGCTGTTGGGTAGCAGGGCATGGCTGAACGTCACGCCGCCGTTGGTGTTAATGGATGGATCGATCAGCGGGTCAAAACCATAATAATTGTCCGGCCCGTCGAACGAACAGGAGGAGTCTGTGAGCATGTTGCCGTCCCCCGTCACCGCGCCGACACAGTTTTCAGCCGTGTTTTCCACAAAAAGGGTATTGATGAAATTCGACTGGCCGTTATCAAGGGTGTACAGCCCGCCACCTGCCGAAGCCGGGGCCTGGTTGTAGGCGATGGTCAGGTTATAGGCATTCAAGACGGCAGTCTCGTGCTCTGAAACGCTGTAACTTGGATAATTGGCAGGAAAGCCGTTGCCGATGCCGCCGCCAAACCTGCCCGCCTGGTTGCCGCTGAGGGTGTCATTGACCATGGTCAGGTGGCTTCTCGTCATGTTGGCCAAAGCCCCGCCAAAATCACCAGCCTTGTTCCCCAGAAAATCGCTGTTTTGGATAAGCACGGTACCGATGCCCATGTTCAGCATGCCCGCGCCAAACTGCGCCTCGTTGGACTGGAAATCAACATTGGTGAGAGTGGCGTCACCATTCACATGGAAGATCCCACCGCCGGAGATCCCAGCAAGGTTATGGATGATCTGGACCCGGTTTAATGTCAAATTCAAGCCGGCAACGATCCCACCTCCATTCTTCTCGGCGGTATTCATTTCGATCAAAGAATCGGTGAGGCTCAAACTGCCGTTACTGTAGATCCCGCCGCCGGAATTGTCTCCAGCAGTGCCGATGGCCTGGTTACCGCGCACCTTCAGGCCGGTGGCGGTAACTACACATTGATTGCAGACAAACATGCCGCCACCAAAACGGGCTATATTCTGGAAAAGTTGGATATCGGTCAAAGTGACAGTCCCATCCGTGATAAGCAACCCCGCGCCATAAACGGCTTGGGTATCATCCGTGGCAACACCTTTCTCAATGGTGAATCCCGTGAGGCTCACCGCGAGGGTGGACGGTCCAGTCATAGGCGGCACCACACTCATCCCTTCATAGTCGCCGATCTGGATGACACTGCCAACAACGCCATCCAGGAAAGTCGAGTCCGAACCCTTGCCCAAGATGGTGATGGATTTTTGAATGACCAGGTTTTCGGCGTAAGTCCCGGCAGCGAGATAAATGATATTACCATCCGCTGCCCGTTCGAGCGCTGTGGCAATGTGGAGGCAGGGGGTGTTCAAGTTTTGGCAGGTATTATTGTCGTTCCCTGCCGGTGAGACATACCATAGATTGGTAACAAAGGGAATATTGGGAATATTGGGAGCATTGGTAGCAGGTTGCGGAGTACACCCGGCAATGAATAAGAGAATCACAAGCCCCCGTACAACGAACAGCCATCCCTTGAATTTCATATAGTCTCCTTTTGAAGATGATGATTTTGATTCCTTCTATTTTGCATGCTATACAAGAGAAGTATATAACCGATTTCCCCTGAAGGCAATAACCCCCTTTTTTTGCCTATTTGGAAAAGGGCAACGGACCTCGCTGTCCCAATTACTGCCAAAAGGACTGTCCCCGAAAGATGGACAGCCCCAACCGTTTCGAAGCAGTTAGTTACTAATTGCATCAGCATCGGTGCAATGACACAAAGTAATATCATTATCAACGCGACACCAATCATATGGATTGCTGCAATCCAAGATGAATCGCTCTAATTCTCACAATTTGTTCATGGATTTAAGCAGTTGGCGGAAATGTCAATAAAAAAAATCCCGCCGGATCAAGGCAGGGGTAGATTGAGAGCGAGCATCTAAACAAGTTCCAGATTAGCCTTATCGGCCAGGACAAAGGGAATTGAGAAGTACCCGGCTTTTTTCCTAATACTTAAGCATGTTCTTACCAACCTTATCGTATCACTTCTGGCAAAACGCGCCTGCCTTCGAGCGGTGGAGCCGCTGCCCGTCGCGTAGCACCCCCGGAGCGGGGCGTAGGGGGCCGGTGTTGGGCGCATTCACGATATGCTTGACTCATTGTCGGAGGAATGGGTCAGAAAATTCAGTCATGGTGGTATTAAATGCCCTTGTGCTCAACTCTTTCAATGATAACATCGCCAGTTTTTCCGATATGACTTCAACTCCCCAAGGTCCGGTATAACCCATATTATTCACGCAATTGATCAAACCCTTGATGTCGTACTCGCCTTCTCCACAGAATCTTCTGTTGGATGGATCATGATTTTGGCTTCCGGGTAGTGTTCCGTCGTTAAGCTCGACATTAGTCAAATACTTCAGCGGAATACAGCTTATTTCCTCAAAAGTCATTCCAAGATTAGCGACCTGATAGATGTCGATAATTAACCCACCATTTATAGCTCCTGCAGTTTCTACCATTGTCAATGCGTCCTTGATATTGTCGATCAAAGCGCAACCCATGATTTCAAAACCGATTGTTGCGCCGTAATTCTCGGCCTCCGTGCATAATGCCGCAAATGCCTCAATGACATGGAACATGGGACAAGTTGAGTTGTAAAAGTCTCCTACTTTGATATGTTTTGCATGGAGCATTTCAGACGCCTCAAACAATCTCTTCTTGCGACTATCCGATTCTGCCTTCCTTGCGCCGTCGAGAAACCAGTCGGTGAGAAACTCAAGCTCGACATGCTTTATGCCATTGTCGTCAAGTATCTTTTTCATTTCTTTGAGTGTTCTGTGCTGGAGAATATGCTCCAGATCAGTATGCCAAATTCCGATACCTTTAAAACCAGCTCTGGCAGCAGCTTGTACCCTGTCCATAAAATCAAATCGGCTTATTTCACCACGACCTGGGAATATTCCTGCGGTTGTCCAATATAAATTCATCAATTCCACATTATTTTTCATGCCATTATCCATTCATAAATAATAAAGGTCATGCGCAGGTGCAGGCGAAATCGCCGATGATCATCAGGCGGGTATGCGCCCAACCATGATTGAATATAAATATTTAGATAATATGCAATTTTGGATAATATATAAATTCAGTATATAACCGATTTCCCCTGAAGGCAATAACCCCTTTTTTTCGCCTGTTTGGAAAGGGGCAACGGACCTCGCTGTCCCAATTACTGCCAAAAGGACTGTCCCCGAAAGATGGCCAGCCCCAACCGTTTCGAAGCAGTTAGTTACCAATTGCATCAGCATCGGTGCAATGACACAGAAGAATGTCAATATCAACGCGACACCAATCATAAGGATTGCTGCTATCCAAGATGAATCGCGCTAATTCTCACAATTTGTTCATGGATTTAAGCAGTTGGCGGAAATGTCAATAAAAAAAATCCCGCCGGATCAAGGCAGGGGTAGATTGAGAGCGAGCATCTAAACAAGTTCCAGATTAGCCTTATCAGCCAGGGCAAAGGGGATCGGAATGTACCCGGTTATTTCTCCAATACCTAAGCATGTTATTTCCGACCTTATCGCGCCAAATCTGGCAATCCACCGATATCGTATATGACGGAGTTGCTTTCCGCCTGGTGCCGCTGTCGGGTTCCGCAAGGGCGGCGGCGCGGCGCGAATTTTACGACGCCTTCTCATGAGGCGGGGGGAGGTTCATTTGGCGATTCGTCAGCCAATCATGGGTTGACCAGGGGCTCAGCCTGTAAAGAGTCGGTGTTGGAAATAAACCACCTCTTGTACCCCTCTTCCCCGGTTCCCCACGAAATGGTCTTCGATCCACCACCCTTGCTTGAATCAAGCGGGATCCGTAGATCGTGTTGCATGGCAGGGAATCCGAAATAAGACGTGATGGGCTCCTGATCGCCGCACTTCAATGTTCCCGTAACAGCACCGCCCGCGCCAAAGAGTTCCTCGATTCTGAGGTCCATAGTGCCGCTGTTGCACGTGCCGGTGATCTTGGCGTTATATTTCTCTAATCCCATGAAATTGCAATCCTTCGCATGAGACTCCATCGTGAATATACCCGTAGCTCCCCCGGATGTGACATTCCCGGTCTTGTCCACGGTGAGGGTCGCGCTCCCCTGGATTTTTATCGTGAATGTGGCATCCCCTATGGTCTGTATGAAGCTGTGGTCGACGGTCAGGTACCACGGGCCATTCTTCTGACAATCCATATCAGCTTTGCCCTCGTCCTCTCCCTGAATCGATTGCTGACTTGTAGCCAGGGTACGGGCATCCGTTGGGTTCTGGTCGCCCGAGGTGGGTTTTGGCATGTTGCAACTAAAGGTGCTCATGATGACGACTATCAAAATGACAGCGGCGCGTATCGAGATTTGGAAAGTGAACAAATGGTTGGTTTGCATCTCAACCTCCTTAAAAATCTTTGATCACCCAAATCGTAACAGAAGTTACACTCCCCTTTGGAATCAGAGCCAGAAAAACTCTGGTCGCCAAGGTTTTGGTTCTTTGACAGGCTCGATCCTACGGTTTTGGCGGGACTAACGGTACTAGCTCTACACTCGGGATGTCGTTATTCTGGAAGCAGTAGCTCAACTTGCCAGAAAGAAGCCCACCCGGCATGGGGTAACTCCGGCAATCACCACCCCCAATATTGAGCAGGAATTCGATCGTAATCGTCTGATCGCCAAGACCCGCCAGTTGAATGGGACCATTGTAGGGATGGCAATCTCCCTCGCCTTTGCACTCGCACTTGAGCTGGGCTTCCGCAATCCCCCAATGCTCATCGATAGTGAGGTTCTCCCCCCCCATAGCTCCGCCTTCCTCGCATTCCCCGCTGGCATTGACAGTCAGTGTGGTCTTTCCTTCGATGGTGCACTTCACCTTGTCGTCCTCGGCTTTTCCGCTTATTTTAACGGGGATCTCTTGGTCGACAGCCGATAAGCCGAGAGACCCGCTTTGGACGGGGACTCCCACGCACCCGTCCGTGGACATGGTAACGTTGCCGGGTGGTGCGAAGAATTTGACTGTTATCCTGTGGCCAAGGCATATGTACCACGTCTCTAGGTGGCCTCGTGCCGGGCATTGGACAAAGTTCTCCGAGCCCGGGCTGTTCTCTGAGTATCCATCATTGCTGGAACCCTGTTGCTGGCCTGCGCCCTGAACAGCTTGTTGATTGGTTGCATATGGACCGCTGGTGTCGGATCCCTGATTCTCTGACGATGCTGGCTTCACCAGAGTGCAGCTGGTGATACCCATGATGGCAAGAACGATCGCAGCTATGCGTGGCGAGAGGAACAGAAAGCGCGAGCTGTGTATATGCATTTGAGACCTCCTGAGAACCTATCGCGACTCCAGAGGGGGCGCGATCGCGGTAATTATGATTCTCGAACCGCTCAGCGGTGTGGCTTCGCGTTGCAAGGCACCACCGAAGGGAGTAGCAGAAGCGGTACAGAAAGGCTATGCACATTATCGCGCAATTTCTCACAATATGCTCATGTAATTCGACAATTGGCAGGAATGTCAGAGTAACAAAACCTCCACCGGGTTACGGCAGGGGTGATAGGGGATATCTATACAAGTTCCAGATCAACTTTATCAGCCAGGTCAAAGGGGATTGAGAAGTACCCGGCTTTTTGTACAATACGTAAGCATGTTTTTCCTGACCTCATCGTATCACTTCTGGTAAGCAACTGCTGTCTTGTGCGGTGGAGCCGCTGTCCGTTGGACGCGCTTGTTGAGCGGCTGAACGCTTGAATTGCTAATGGTCTGTCTTATCTCCGCTTGTTGTAATCAATCTCTGACACAAGAAGCGAATATTGGTTTGATAAAACTGGGGAAGGTTCCATTGCTTGTACCTTTCAGCGACCTTTAGTTCTCTTATCTTGTCATCGTACAAACTTCCTTCATTAACCAATAACTGCGCTATTTCCAAACAGTTGTTGACGTATTCAATCAACAGCCTAAGATCTGCGATGGTTCCGACTGGCCCATGCCCCGGCACCAGGTAAGTTGCACCGATTTGGTCTAATTCTCCCAGAGTTTTTAAGAGTTGGAGTGGGTCACCATCTGCAAGGTAGGGATGGCAGCCGACGAACAACAAATCGCCCATGAAAACAAGGCCTTCTTTCGGCAGATGGAGAACTGTATCGCTCTGTGTGTGTGCACCCTCAAATACAATCAATTCAGCTGTATATTTGGAGCCGTGAATCTCAAGCCGGTTATTAAAAGTAATGCTGGGCAAACTCACCGATAGGTGCGGTATTGCCTCCAGTAGACCTCCATAATAACCAATCCACATAGACAATTGATTCCGTTGTTGCTCATCGGTTGTATTTTGGTATTGAGATTGAACAGACTCAAGCTGTTGACTGGAGTTCGCCGAATACCATTCAAGTTCTTCCATTCCGGCAGTATTAATGAGTTCACGTGTTCGGACACTGGAGATAATTTGGGAGCCGGGTATGAATACTTGATTACCCCATATATGATCATTGTGATAATGACTGTTGACGACGATTTGTGGCTTCCGCCCAAACAACTCTTCGGTTATATGCTGAAGATCCATTGCTGCTTGAGGTGTGAGGAAGGTATCAAAGACTACAATTTGTCCACCGAGGTCAATAATGCCCGCGTTGCAGATCGCTGAGCCGCCATCTTCCGCAATCGCGGCAAACGTGCTTTTGTTTAATTGTTGAAGTCTAAAATGCTTTGAACGAAGGTGGGTGGATTTGTTCATGCTGAATCGTTTCATAATTACAACTCTTTGGAATAAACCGCTGAACGGATGGGCTCAGCAGTAGCGGCGGGACAACCGAGATATCTTATTCATTATCGCGCAATTTATCGCAATTCTTTGATGTCTGTGGAATAATGTGAATGTCATGATAAAAACCCCGCTGGCTTAGGGTGGGGGTAGATTGGGTGCTATCTACGCGAGTTCGAGATTGGTTTTATTGGCGAGTGTAAAGGGGATTGAGAAGTACCCGCCTTTTTGTCCAATACGTAAGCATGTTTTTTCTGACCTTATCGTATCACTTCTGGCAAAACGCGCCTGCCTTCGAGTGGCGGAGCCGCTGTCCGCTGGGATGAGCTTGAAGGAAATCTGAAACGCAATCAAACCCATCACCGAAACCTCTATTCCGAAGGCGGGCATAAATTGCGGGTTTTTACTCGCCCAAAAGGTCAATTTGTGCTCGCGCGAATTATCTCTTGTAAATGTGGTTGGTTTCAAGTATATTTCATCTGTTACTGAGCCAGGTTTCCAATTACTCCGGTGCGAAACAGCTTCTTGGGAGCAGTGTCCTTGCCCTTGTGTGTGGCAAAAATGATCAAAAAAACTTGCTCCTGATTGTTTGTAGATTGAATTTTTGCTAATAATCGGCTTTAAATATCCGGGACTTTATACCACACCCCTTCCACTTCCCACGCCTGCCATCACTCCAATTTCAATGATCGCCCGGACCGAATCGGAGAATTTACGTAAATGGAGACTCTATAATATGAACGGTGGCCTTCCTCCTCAACCCACCTTCCGCAGCATATTTGGTGGGATTGCCCTCCTCGTGATATTGATTCTCGCTTTCCTGAATATCGATAAGATCTTTAAATATATCGGGGCAACCCTAACCTTTATCCCATCACAACTGGGACTGTTTCAGGTCGTCTCCCGCAATGAAGTCATGCCAGTTGACATACATTCGACACCAACCTCAATCACCTTTACCAAACCTGGTCGCTATTTGCTTTATACCGACGATTATGACCTGCTGGTCGTTAACGATGCCATCATCGCAGCCAATATTAAACCCTGGATTAATATTCAATCTGAATCTGGGAAGCCGGTTCAGGTGAGTTTAATCGAACGCGGTATGGCCATATACGATACCCCCCTTGCACGCGGCAGACCTGTGGCGAGTTTTGAAATCGTCTATCCCGGTGTTTACTTTATGGCGCATCCCAGAAAGCCGGTCAATATCTATATCCTTCCCGATTATTTAAGCGGCAAAGAAGGGAAAATTACCTTCTTCATATGCCTCGAAATTGTGATAGTTGTGCTGGCAATTTGGTATTTTACTCGGAGAAGACGCACATAAAAAAATACCCCGATTCGCCTGCCACAGAGGCCTTGGCATTAGTAGTCAAACAGCTTCCAGAGAGCCTTTATCTTTCAGTTTAAAATATTTTAGATGTAGTGGTGAACTTATGCATGCCCCCTCGCGTCCACAATCTCGGTAAAGTCAGCCCTAGTACACGTGGGTGTAAATACGTAGGAAATTGAACGGCGAGAGTTAAGCCTTGATAAGCCTGTTTGTTCTCATCAATTCCTCAACCAACAATTAGCATTACCACCGCACCACTGGAAGTCCCTTATGACCAACCCGGCTATGTACTAAACACTCGAAATGGGCACAGCCATTTCTTGGTTATCTCAAACACGTTTTGATTGATAACCGCACGGGCAGCGGTTAAGCTCGTCCCCTTCTAAACTGCGTCTCATACAACTGGCTGTATATCCCTCCCCTCGCCAGCAACTGCTCGTGTGTGCCGCGTTCAACAATCTTGCCTCGATCTATCACCAAAATCAAATCTGCTGCCAATATCGTCGACAGGCGGTGGGCGATGACGATGCTTGTCCTGCCTGCCATCACGCGTTTCAGCGCCTCCTGTATCAGGGATTCGGATTCGCTATCGAGACTGCTGGTGGCTTCGTCCAAAACTAGAATGCGCGGGTTCTTTAGGATGACACGCGCCAGGGCGATGCGCTGTTTTTCGCCACCGCTCAAACGGTAACCGCGTTCGCCGACGATTGTGTCATAGCCGTCGGGCAGGTCAATAATGAAGTTGTGGATGTTGGCGGCCTTCGCTGCTGCTTCGATCTCGGACTGCGAGGCGTCCATCTTCGCATAAATCAGGTTGGTGCGGATGGTGTCGTGGAACAGGTAGTTTTCTTGCGTCACCATGCCAATCGCAGCGGCAAGTGAATCGAGAGTGACCTCCTTCACGTCATGGCCGTCAATCCGGATGACTCCGCTGGTGGGGTCATACAAGCGCGGGATGAGATAGGTGACCGTTGTCTTCCCGGCTCCGGAGGGACCGACCAGCGCGACCAATTGCCCCGCAATGGCTTTAAAGGAGATGCCTTCGAGAGCCACCTCGCGTGCCTGGGAAGTAGGATCAGCCTCGGGGGAGTCGAAAGCATTGCCTTCGTCCCGGCGATTGACGGCGGACGATTGACCATTCTGCCCAATTGCTGTCGTCTGTTGTCCATCGCCTGTGTTCAATTTTCCACCCGACAAGACCGCACCCACGTCTTCCATTTTCCCGTAACGTTTGACATCCTTGAGCAGTTTGGATTCGTCCACGCTGTAGTTGAAGGTGACGTTATCGAATTCGAGATCGCCATGGGCGTTCTGCAGGGCGATCGCATTTTCTTTTTCAGCAATATCCTGCGGCAGGTCAACGACTTCGAAGACGCGCTCGAAACTGACCATGGACGTGGAGAAGTCAACCGGTGCGCTGGCGAGACCCTGCAGGGCACCATAGAGTTGACCAAGGTATGCCCCGAAGGCCACGATGGTGCCGATGGTGAACGTGCCCTGTATGACGTACCAGCCGCCGAGGCCATAGACGAGCGCCGTGCCCACCGCGCTGACCAGGCCGAGGATCATGAAAAAGGTCGAACCGATCACCGCGCGGCGTATGCCGATGTCGCGCACGTTTCCAGCGCGTTCGCGGAAACGCTGGGTTTCCTCGTTGGCGCGTCCGAACAATTTGACCAGCAACGCTCCGCCGATGTTGAGTGTCTCGTTCATGTGGGCGTTCATCCTGGCGTTGTGGGTCATGGACTCGCGGGCAATATCCCGCAGGACCGTGCCGAGCCTTTGCGCCGCGAGGATGAACAGCGGAAGAATGATCACACTGACGATAGTCAACTGCCACTGAAGAGTAAGCATCACAGCCAGAATGGCCACTGCCTCAATGATGCTGGTGATGATGCCGACGATGGTGTTGCTGATCGCGTTCTGTGCCCCGACCACGTCGTTGTTGAGCCGGCTCATCAATTCGCCAACTTTGGTGTTGGTGAAGAAGCGCAGGCTCATGCGCTGCAGCTTGCCGAAGAGCGCCACGCGCAAATCGTAGATGACGCCTTCGCCCACTTGCGAGTTCAGCCGGCGCTGGATAACAGAGATCCCGCCGTTGAGAATGGGCAGGATCAACAGCGCGATCGCCAGCATGACCAGTTGATTGAGATTCTTGGAGGGCAGGACCGTGTCGATCATCCTTCGGAAAATAAGCGGGGAGATCAGCCCAACCCCTGTGCTCAGCAGGATCATCACCAGCATTCCGGTGATCTGTCCCCAATACGGCCTGGCGTAGTTGAGCACGCGCAATAATAGTTCTCTTGTGACCTTTGGCTTCTGGTCGCCCGAACGCATGTATGCACCCCAACCACCACCATGGAACATAATAAGTCTCCTGGTCTGAATGATCTTACAGGTCTGACAAGTCGATTTTACCCTGTGAGACTTGTTAGACTATAAGGCCTGTTGGACTTTTGGTCAACTGGACGAGTGGGAAGGTTAATGAAAGTCTATGATGATGAAGACGCAATATGAAGATCAAATGGGTTACGCCTGCAAACCGATGATTATTCCGTCAAAAACACGATGCAGCACAACTCGCCGGGCATTCGCTTCTTAAGATGCCTCATCCATGACCGGGGCAGGCAGTGGGTTTCCATCAGGGCAGGTTCGAATTTCATGATTAATCCACAAACATGACCGAAGAGGCCTTCTTCGGGAAAAGCGTGTTCAATAGCACCCGCGTCTCGTCGTCCTTGTACGAGCAGTCTGCGTAGGACTGTTCGAGTTCCTCGAATGTGCGGTAGCCAAAGACCTGTTGCAGGAATGATAGGTCGGGAAAGGCTGCGTTGCCTCGGTCCTCAGGACATGGCATCCAGGGTTCAATGGTGATTATTTTGCCTTTGTCCAGGACCAAGCGCAAGCCGGAACGGTAGAAACTGATCTTGACCTCGCCGCTATACCCGACAATGACCGACCCGGCGATGTGATCTTCCAGCGCCGGAGTTATGAGGTGCAGGAAGGCGGGTAGGTCGGGGACGCGGATGTACCATGCGTACGGGTCACGCAGGCGCGGCAGGCGTTCGCGGAACACTTCGTAGGATGGATGTTCCGTCCCGAACCAGAATCCGTATGTCGTGCGGACTTTTGGTTTGCCATCCCGTTTCGAGTAGGTTTCTCCCGTCTGCCAGAGATAGCGCGCCACCGACGGAGAGACTTCCAGCCAGGAAACGCCCGGCTTGAGTTCGTAATAGTTTGCACAGAGTCCGGCATCCCAGTCATACCATGGGTGGATAAAATAACCAACCGGTTCGTTCGTCCCTGCGCGTTCGAGGATGCGGAACTCTAGCCGTGTAACATTATTGCTGCTCTGACCACTCATTTCGTAGCGCCAGATGGCTTCGTCACGGACACAGGTAACCAGCCGCCGCTGACAGGCATGGGCATAGACTTCCATTAGGATGGGAATGTCCGCTGCGGTCGCCGGGCGGATGGTGAACGGTTCGCTCTCGCCTTCTTTCAACTTCGGGAGTTGGGCTTCATAACCGATGCGCCCGCCGCCCAGTTCCAAACCCATTTCATAGCTGAAGAGTCTGTAGTAGAACGGGATGCCGGTGATGCCCTGGACAAGTTCGCCACGTTCGGCGCTCCACTTGTGGACTTCCTCGAACTGGAATCGCACCAGCCCGCGGTTGCGGTATTCGGGAAGTGTGCCCACCAGTTCCGGGCGGCCCACGCCGAAGGGAATCCCCTCATACGCCCATGTCTGCGAGATTAGATTCATCGATGAGACGATCTTCCCGGTCTCAGCTTTAACGACCAGTGTGCAGTCATCCGCGTGGAAGGTGGGATGGGGGCGGGTGAGCAGGTCGCGGGTCCAGCCTCCAACGCGCTCATCCGGTTTGTCGAGGCCGTCATCGCTGTGGATGTGGGAATTGAAATCAGCCAGGGCATCCGCGTCTTCGCTCGTCGATCGGCAGAGAATCAACCCGTCTCCCAGGTCCTGCAGGATGGAGCGATTTTTCAATTGGATTTTCATTGTCAATCCTGCCAGGCGACCTCTCCCCCAGACAGGTGGAAGGTCACCGGTGTTCGTTGAGCAGTTGTTTCAACTCGTCCAGCGCCTTGTCGGGCTGGGTGAAATGAATTCCTGTCATACCGAGCGAGCGTGCCGCTTCCACGTTGACCAACACGTCGTCCAGGAAAACCGACTCTTCAGGCCTCACGCCCAGTTTTTCGAGCGCCAGGTGGTAGATGCGCGGGTCGGGCTTCATCAGACCAATTTCGGCCGAGATGATCATTTCATCGAAAACATCCTCGAATCTCTGGCTGGTGATAAAAGCCCTCAAGCCCGACCAGGCATTGCTTATGAGACCGACCTTGCGCTCCGGGCGCAGGCTGCGCAGAAATTCGAGCAGGGTGGCATCCGCCCGGTCACCGGAAAAGAATTCGGCAGTGATTTTGTCGGATTCCTGGCGGCTGACGCCCAGGGCTTTAGCCACTGCCTGCCAGTGGGCCTCCTCCGGGATTTCGCCGGTCGAAGCCCGCTGGCTGGATTCGCTCTCGAAAATGATTTTCTCCAGATCACGGGATGTCATTCCCAGGCGTTCGGCCTGGCGCATGCGCGGCCCTTTTTCCTCGGTCCGTAAAATAACGCCGCCGAAGTCAATGAAGACAGCCCGGATACTCATTTCTTCTTCGGTCCGGCAGATGTACCCTTGGGGTACGGTGTCTTTGCTGCTGGCTTTTTGGCGGATTCCACATTCGGTTTCATTTTTGGTTTGGGAGACATCTCTTTCGCCGGTTTGGTGGCGGTTCGAAGCGCGGCCGCAGCTTTCACGGACACAGACCTTGCGACTGGTTCTTCGGCCGCTGTTTCAACTTGGGACGATTCCTTCTCCATCGTCTTGATGGCTTTTTTCCAATCCGGAAAGAAGCGCTCCATCCGGGCTTGTTCGACGCGGTTGGCGCGGCGGCACTTCGGGCAATGAGCATCGTAGTAGATCTGTTTATTTTCTTCCATGTGCTCCAGGCCGGCGAGCATATCCTCGCGGCTGATGGCGAACATGGTCTGGCAGTAAGTACAGCGTAGTTGCATATCAGTCTCCTTCTGATGAAACCGGCCGGTGGGATATCCTTGGATGGTCTATTTTACTCCAACGGCTTGCGATAAATGACCTGCTGTTTGAACTTGCGGTAACCCACGCCTTCGTAGAGATGGAATGCACCGGAAAGATTCTCCGAATCCACACCGAGGGCTGTCTCCGTCATGCCCATCTCCTTGAACATCTGCATGCTCTGGACCAACAGCGAGCGTGCCACCCCCAGCCTGCGCCACGGACGGCGGGTGCAGATGCCTTCAGTATAGCCGCGTTTGCGCTGGTATTCCGCGTTTTCGTCTTTGTCGATGAAGTTGTGAACTACGCTGGCCACCTGGTCACCGTCCCAGGCCACTTTCCAGAGCTCAGGATGAAAAATCGGGTTCTCCAGGTGAGATTGGTATTCTTCTTCGCTTTCATCCCGTGCACCCCAGTGGTCGCGGAAGGCTTCGTTGCTGGCCTCGAAGATCGGGCGGAGTTGCTCCGCCTTCACCGGGCGGACTTCCAGTCCGGGTGGTAGGGGGGCTTCGGGGAAGGGTTTGCCCAGGTCGCGTTTCATGTGGGTTTCATACCGGGCAGGTTGGTAACCTTGTCTTTCCAGCAGGGCTACTCGGTCTTTTTCTGTGGTAAAGGATTCGACCTGGAAGAATTTCGGTGTCTCTTTTGGGTGACCGGCGGCAATTTCTCGAGCTCGCTTTTCCCCGGCCTCCCACATTGCAGTTCCAATGCCTTTGCCACGCCAGCTTGGGAGCAGGAAACCGAAGGGATTGTAAAGACGAATACCGTCGGCCTGTTCGTCCCACCAGATTCGTCCGTAAGCAATTACCTGTCCATCCGCTTCGGCGAACAGCATATCCTTCTGCGGGTCGCAGTTTTCCAGGTGACGGAAGTTGCGGGCGATGTCATTTACCGTGGTGGTACGCTCGATGCCATCCGCGGTCTTGCAGGCCGAGATCAGGGCTGCCAGGTGCGGGTAATCAGCCTCTCCCTGAAAGCGGCGGAAGATCAACCCGGGTATGGAAGGAGCGTTGGGCAGGGAAACATGATCGTTCATTGGGCTTCCTTTTTTTTCCTTTTTTTCTGTTCCAATTTCTGCCAATCCTCGCGCAAAATGCCCATAAAAATGACATCCCAGCGGCGTCCTTCGCGCAGGATTTGGCCGCGTTGTCGGCCCTCGATGACAAAACCGGCTTTTTCGTAAGAACGGACGCCTCGCTGGTTATATTCAAACACATCCAGCGTGACCCGCTGCAGGTTCAACTCGCTGAAGGCATAGCGCAGGATGATTTTCATGGCATCTGTGCCATAACCCTTGCCCCAGAACTCACGGTCGCCCAGGCCGATGCCCACGAAGCAATCGCGATGCATCCAGCGGATGCCGTCCAGGCCGATCCCGCCGATGATCCGGTCACCATCCAGGGTGCGGATGGTAAATGCATGATTGCCTTCGTTTTCGGCATGTTTCTCCTCTCTCAACCCCTCGGCCGCTCTTTTTCGTAAATGGGGCGAAAGATGGGGGGGGTAACTAAACGGCCACGGGTTTGCCCATGACCGCCTCAGGAAAGAAAAAGGCCACGGGCAGGGAGTGTCCGTGGCTGCCATATACTGCGTGGTTCCTTTCAGGCAACAGGCGCACTCCGCGTAGGGTTGGTCCGACCGCCACCATCCGCGGTGCAGGCATGACCTTCAGTGACAGAATTGCAGTGGATCATAAAGTGCGCCTCCTTTCTTTAGGATTCTAGAACAAGGGAAGTTTATCACGAGGGGCTAAATCCGGTCAAGGAATCCTTTGGTGTCATTGCGAAGGAGCGGGGCGACTGAAGCAATCCGGTCAGGGAATTCTCGGGTGTCATTGCGAAGGAGCAGGGCGACTGAAGCAATCCGGTCAAGGAAATTTGAAGAAGAAAACGATTTGTCACCTAATATGTGATAATTCCCGCTCAAGCTGGGGAGGATTTATTCCACGAACACAACATATTTCCAGTGGCTTTCCTGGATTCCAGCAGTCAGGGATTGTATTATCTCCGTGGTATTGCTATACTAGTTTAGGTTATGGTCATATCTGCAAGCTGTACATAATCTATTTACCTCCCAATCGGTGGTTGGGCACCTAGATAAGCTGTTAATCTTATAAAGAAATCTCCAGCAAGAAGGAATACCCAATATGCCTGCTCTCACAAATGAATTCGAGTTAGATCGTTGTCCTCATTGCAGGGTCGATCATCCTAATCTTCGGGTGCAAGCCATTTTTGAGACGACCACGCATGCAGGAGCCAATCACCGAATTTGGAAGGCTTATGCGTGCAGCAGGTGTGGCGGTGTAGTTATTGCATCATCAGACAAAGAAGGAAATTTGGCAAGAGAGATATATCCTCATGTAATAGCCGCCAATGAAGCGATTCCTGAACCCGCACGAACATATCTAAATCAAGCGATAGATAGTCTCCACGCGCCAGCAGGATCAATCATGTTGGCCGCCAGCTCAGTGGATGCCATGCTAAAAGCAAATTCTTACAAAGATGGTAATCTCTTTTCAAGAATAAACAAAGCAGTCGAAGATCACTTGATCACACCAGAGATGGCGCAATGGGCACATGAGATAAGATTAGATGCCAACGATCAACGTCATGCAAATGATGATGTTGCTTTACCATCCTCTGAAGATGCATTGATTTTGCTTTAGCGCTTGGAGAGTTTCTTTTTGTCTTACCGTCGCGCGTGAAACTTGGATTGGCAGATGCTAGCGACGAGGAGAAATAAGGTATCTTAGAAAGAAAAAAGGAGGTCTAATACCATTTCGGGCGGACGGCGGCTCCACCGCCCGGCCAGCAGCGCCTTTCCAGAAGTGGCGCAGAAATGGGAAGGAGTCTTGCCAGTTCCGCCGCTGCCGCTGAAGACATACCGTAGGGCGGCGCACTGAGATGCTCGAGATTTCACAGCGGAACATCAAGCACGAGAAAGGATTCTCTATGACCAAAGCTCTTATTCACCTCAGTTGGATCGCACTGCTGATGACAGGTTGCATGAGTGTCCGATCGAACTCTGTCGCGATTGGACCGGGTGGGATTACTTCAGATCTAGACGCATCAGCACTTCCAACCATTCATCTTCAATTTGCCGGAGCCACCTTACAGGGTCTACAAAGTGCCTTCTTCTGGGAGGCTCCCGATGGCAGATCAAGCTTCGGCGCACAGAATCTGGTACCTAACCCACCCAACTATCCCAGTACGCTTGTGGCACAAGTCGGCCAAACCGTTGATATCGTAGTCACTTCTGCCAACTTTCCACCTGCGATAGTCATCACCGAACTTGATACACAAGGCATTCCCATTTCGTCATCAGTCTTGCAACCCAGCGCAAGCCGCACGCCTTATTCGCTGATTACACATGGTCAGTATATTCTGCAGGTCACCGCGCAATGGTCGTCGCAGAACTTTGTGACATTTCTCTTCAAGGTTGATATAGAACCCTAATCGAGGCAGGCACGCAAAGCCTGTTCCGATAGGGTATGAAAATAATAGGTTTCAACCGCCTTCCGCCCCGGCCTTCTCGTCATACTTCTCATTCTTCCTTCCAGAGCTTGCGGTCTTTTGGATCATCCGCGTCCAGCAAGCGTGGGTGGATCTCCGGGCGCAGCCGGTATCCGTGCGCCTTCCACAGGTCGGCAGCCAGGCGGCCAGGATCGGTGCGCAATCCCTGGCGTGCGAAGTACTCGCACACGCGGGTGATATCGCGGCTGAAGATTTGATAGGCGCAGGGATGGCTGCAAGGGGAGACGACCTGTGGAAAATCGATCAGGGTGATCTCACCCTCCCGGTAGAGGATATTATAAGCCGACAGGTCGCCGTGGACGATCTCGTGCGCCAGCATGATCTCGATGTTGCCAAGGAGACGCTCGTAGAGCGGTCTGACCTCCCCTGGTTCCAGCATGACCGTGTTGAGGGTTGGCGCGGCGGACTTCTCATCACCGATGTAGCCCATCAGGATGGCGTTGTTGCCCATCTCGTATGGCTGCGGCACGTCTGCGCCGGCAGCGTACAGAGTCTTCAAGGTCTGGAACTCGTAAGCGATCCAGGATTGATGGCGGATCTGCTCACCGTAAACGCTGCGCTTGTGTTGAGCCTTGAGCATGCCCAGGTCAACAATGGAATTGCCGTCCTCGTCAAGTAACTCCCGGCCCTCGCGGTAGAGCTGGTCGTTCTTCAGGTTGCGCAGGTTGCGCGGGCGAAACACTTTGGCAACCAGGTTGGGCGTCCCCACAGATTGGCCGGAAGCACACAGGTAAACCGAAGCCTCCTTTCCACCCTTGATCATGCGCAGGATGTCGGAGATCCAGTGTTGTTCGTAGAAGACGCCCAGCGATGCAAGCAGCCAGCCCTGTTCGTGGAGGGAGGCGTGATAGCTGATATCGAAGGAATGGACCGAGTCGTCCTGGGAGTGGACGAACTGGGCCACATTGGCTGGCGGCTTCTTCTGCACCCTGTGGCGCCGAGGCTGCCGATGGCGGCTCGAAGCTGCCTCGGATAAGGGCAGGCGACCAGCTGGTTGGTTGATCCTTTCGAAGGTCTCGAGCGGGGCTTCGTTGTCGAGCTCTTCCATCATTTCAAGAACGTTGTGCATTTTATTTTTGATCCTTGTACAAACAAAAAACCGCAGGCATAGTCGCCCGCGGTCGGGGGAAACAAAACCGCAGGCCGAGGCGCCTGCGGCGGAAATGATACGGTCAACGGGCGGGGGGATCCGCCAGGATTACCGCTTGCTCAGCACAGGAGGCGCGCTCAATAGACCTTTCACGACCAATATGACGTTTTGCATATGCAGCGAACCTCCTTTCTTGAGATGATGGAGCGAGTTTATCATTGGCTCCGGGCGGCGTCAAGGTTTCTGGAAATGAGTGAATATTTCTGATTCACCTCTGGATCCTGCCGCTGGCACCCCCGCCTGCGAGCGCCAGCACCTCCACCACTGTGCAGTTGTTCATATCCCCGGGGATGGAGTGCTTCAGGCAGGAGGCTGCCGTGGCGAACTCAAGCGCCTCTTCCGCCGGCATCCCGCCCGAGAGGGCATAGATCAGCCCGGCGGCGAAGGCATCCCCCGAGCCCACCCGGTCGACGATATCGGTCACCTCGTAGCGCTTGCTTACCAGGAACTTGCTGCGGTTGTGCAAACAGGCTGCCCAGCCGTTGTTATTGGCGGAGTGGCTCGTGCGCAGGGTGATGGCCTGGACTTTCAGGTTGGGGAAGGAGGCCAGCACTCGCTCGCACAGCGTTCGGTAGCGCTCCGGGTCCACTTGGCCGCCCTCCAACTCCTGCTCCCAGTGCCCGCCCTCCGGTGTGATACCCAGAGCAAGCTGGCAGTCTTCCTCGTTGGCGATGCCTATGTCAACTTGGCCTACCAGTTCGGTCATCACTTGGGGTGCGGACTTGCCGTACTTCCACAGATTCTTGCGGTAATTGTAATCGCATGAGACCGTTAACCCCAGCTTGCGGGCGGCTTCCACCGCTTGCAGGCTGATCCGGGCGGCATTCTCGCTTAGGGCCGGGGTGATGCCTGTGATGTGGAACCAACCGGAACCCTTGAAGAGTCGAGCCCAGTTAAACGCATTGGGGCTGGCGTCCATGATGGAGGAGTGGAGGCGGTCATAGATCACACGGGAGGGCCGCTGGTTTGCCCCGGCTTCGTAATAATATGTGCCCAGCCGCTCGCCCTGGCGCAGGATGCCGCTGACATCCACTCCCCGGCCGCGCAGGAACGCCACGCAGGCATCGCCGAGGGGATTATTGGGCAGCGCGGTGATATAGGTCACCTGCCGTCCAAACTGTGCTAGCGATACTGCCACGTTCGCCTCGCCCCCGCCGAAGGTGGCTTCGAGTACCGGCGATTGCAGTAGGCGTTCGTACCCCGGAGATTTGAGTCTGAGCATCACCTCACCGAAAGTGACAATGCGCTTGTTCATGCCTGTCCTCCCTCCTGGCGGGTCGCTTTTACAATCGCCACCGCCTCCGCTGCCAGACGGGCCACCTGCCCGAAAGATTCCTCAGTCAGCAATTTCGGTGCCACCAGCCAGCTGCCTGCCACGGCATGGACGATGGGTAGTTTCAACCAGGCGCCCATGTTCGCCGCGCTGATCCCTCCGGTGGGGATGTACTTCACCCCCGGCAGGGCAGCAGACATCGCCTCCAGCATGAGAATGCCTCCCAGCGCTTCAGCCGGGAAGAACTTGAGCACGGTCAGCCCCCGGTCCATGGCCATGAGCGCCTCGGTGGGCGTGGCAATGCCCGGAACCACCGGCACCCCCTGCTCAAGGCACCACTCCACCATGAGGGCGTCAAACCCCGGCGAGACAATGAAGCGCGCTCCTGCCTCCACCGCCCGCTTGGCCTGCGGCAGCGAGAGCACCGTACCGGCGCCCACCAGCATATCGGGCTGGGCGACAACGATCTTACGGATGGACTCTTCGGCAGCCTCTGTCCGAAAGGTGATCTCGGCGCAGGGCAGTCCGCCCTTGAGCAGCGCGTCCGCCAGGGCGGTAGCCTGCTCGCTGTGTTCGATCTTTACCACCGGGACAATCCCCAGTTCTCCCAGTCTCTCCAGTAGGTTCATACTGGCAACTCCTTCATTCCTCGCCGGGCTGGCTTCGTACCTGCAGCACCATTTCGATTTCGACCGGGATGTTCCCCGGTAGCGCGTTCACGCCGATGGATGTGCGGGCGTGTTTGCCGCGCTCTCCAAAGACCTGCTCGAGCAGGTCGGAAGCACCGTTGATCACTTCGGGCTGGCGCTCGAAATCCGGAGTGCTGTTGACATAGCCATTGAGTTTCACCACGCCTTCCACCCGGTCCAGGTCGCCTAGGGCGGTTTTTGCCACGCTGAGTAAATTGAGCATGGTCTGGCGGGCGGAGGCGTAGCCCTCGCTGAGAGTCAGCTCTTTACCCAGGCGCCCCCTGAAAAGCAGCCCATCGGGGGTGTAACAGGTGGTCCCCGAGAGGAATAGCAGGTTACCCGCCTGCCGGGCGGTGAGATAGGCTCCGATCGGTTTTGGAGGGTCGGGTAGGGATAAACCCAGCTTTTTCAAACGTGCTTCAATTTCCATCGGAGGGATCTCCTCTTGGAAAAGAGCTTCCCCAGCAGTGCCGTGCGTGCCGAGACCACTGAGGAAGCCCGGTTCCCTGCCCCGTCAACTGCCGGGGCAGGCGCTAGGAAAAATTGGTTATTACCCGGTCCTAGAACTCACCTTCCGGATTATAGAAGCGTAAAACATTATCCTTGTTAATGAGCGGTGAGGGCAGGTAGGTGTTTTTCTCCGGGGTGGCGCCGGCCAGGATTGCCATCAGGCGATGGAACGCCGCGCGACCGATCGTGTCCGAGTTGTTCAACCCGGTGGCGGCGTAATTGGTGTTGTTCATGATCGCTTCCAGGGCGGCTGTTTCACCGTCCACACCGACCAGGAACATTTCAGCCGTGCGGCCAGCATCCGCGATCGCTGTCTGGGCGCCCAGGCACATGGAGTCATTTTCGCAGAATACCGCGTCTATCTTGGCATTGGCTGCCAGCATATCTTCCATCAGGGCAATACCGCCATCCGCGCTCCAGCTGCCAAAATCAGGCGCAACCACCACGGTGATGCCGGAATAGGTGGAGAGCACACTGTTGCAGCCGTTGGTTCGGTTGAGGCCGATGGAGTTATCCGCCGGGCCGCCGCGCAATTCCACGACCACGCCCTGTCCATTGAGGCGATCTGCAATGTACTGGCCATCCTGGACACCGATGGTGAAGTTGTCCGGGCCAATGTAGGACGTGTACGCTTCAGCGGCGCCCTGGGTAAATAGCCGGTCAACCAGGACGGTGGGGACCTTTGCTGTGTTAAGTGCATCCAGAGCAGCTGGAGCTTGCTCGAGCCAGGCACCCGAGACGATGATCCCATCAATCCCCTGAGCGATCAGATCTTCGATATCTGATTGGAACTTGGCGGCGTCACCATTCGCATCCGTGGATACGATTGTTACGTTGCCGTAGGCTTTTGCTTCATCGATGACGGAATTGTTCATTCCGATGAAATACGGGCAGCATTGTGAGAAATTTGCCATCCCGATCTTTATGCTTATTGCCCCAGTTCCGGTGCCGGTCTTCGCGGGTGCGCAGGCGGCAAGCATGATTGCCAGGGCCAATATTACACTAAGAGCTAGATTCCTTTTCATTCCTTTATCCTCCTGAGATTTCTATTGTTGGATTGAACGTACAGGTATCGAGCAGACTCAATTATTTTATTTCTGGTTTGCCTCCTTTCATCCAACCTGGATGCAATTGACCATCTGATTTGGCTTCCAATTTCACCGCTGTTTGCGCCGTGCCAGCACGGCCACCAGGATGATTACACCTTTTAAAATTTGCTGGTAGTAGGATTGAACATTGAACAGATTGAGAAGATTGTCTATCATGCCCAACGCTGCCACCCCTGCCAGGGTGCCAAAAGTGCTTCCCCCGCCCCCGCCCAGGATGGCACCGCCGATGACACATGCAGCAATGGCATCCAGCTCGAATCCCGCGCCCACGCTCGGTTGCGAGATCCCCAGGCGTGAGGCCAGGATCACCCCGGCAAGGGCTGCAAAAAGACCGGATAGGATATAGGCGAGGAAAATATTCCAGGTGACGTTGATCCCGGCCAGGCGTACGGCTTCCTCATTACCGCCGATGGCAACGATCGCCCGTCCCGAATTGGTGCGGTTCAGGAAAAACCAGACCAGGGGGTAACTTGCCAGCATGATCAGGGCTGAGATCGGGAATGGTCCGATCATCCCGGCTCCGAGGCTGGCCCGGAATGAAGGATCCACGGGCGTGATGGGTATATCCGAATAGACGTAGACCAGGCCGCGTATCGCTCCCAATGTGGCAAGCGTGACGATGAATGGTTGCAGCTTGAATCGGGCAATGAAGAAGCCGTTGACAGCTCCAACCGCTGCTCCCACCCCCAGGCAGATCAGGACGGCAAGCGAGAGTGGCATTCCCTGGTTTGAGAAGCCTGCCACCATGATGCCGGTAAGGGCTACAATGGGACCGACGGAAAGATCGATGCCTCCCGTGAGGATGACGATCAACATGCCCAGGCTGAGCACACCATTGGTTACTGTCTGGCGCATCAGGTTGCTCAGGTTTCGCTGTGTGAAGAAGACTTCCGACATCGTGGCGGTCACAACCAACAGGATGACAAATGCGACAAAGAATGCATAGTCGATCCAACGTCGTTTCTGGTCCGAGCCACCCCTGCCGCGGCTGAATAGCCAGCCTGTTAATAACTTCCATGCCGAAGAAAAGAAGGACTGTTTCATAGTTGTTTTACCTGTTGGAAGTTCATTGCACCACTCCTGCAGCACACGCCAGCAGCTGTTCCTCACTGGCTTGTGCGCGTGGAAATTCACCGACCAGGGTACCTTCGCGCATCACCAGCGCACGGTCGCTCATACCCAGGATCTCGGGCAATTCTGAGGAGATCAGTAAGATACCCACCCCGCGGTCAGCCAGGTCACTGATCAGGCGGTAGATTTCCACCTTGGTGGCCACGTCGACTCCACGGGTGGGCTCATCCAGGATGAGTATGCGCGCATCTGAAAGCAGCCACTTGGCCAGGATGACCTTCTGCTGGTTCCCGCCGCTAAGCTGACGCACCAGGCGGCTGATCTGCGCAGGGTGGATCGAGAGCTCTTCCACTTTCTCCTGCACCCGTTTGTCGCGCTTCTTAATGTTCAGGACACCATATTTGCTGACCTGGTTCATTGTTGCCAGGCTGGCATTATCCACGATCGAACAGATCATCACCAGCCCGTCGCGCTTGCGGTCTTCGGTCAGGAAGGCGATCCCTGCTCGTACCGCCTCACCCGGCGAGCGCAGCCTCACCTGTTGGCCTTCCAGAAACACTTCACCATTACTGCGAGGATCTGCACCAAAGATGCAGCGCGCCACCTGCGTGCGCCCGCTGCCCACCAGGCCGAACAGCCCGACGATTTCTCCGTGCCGTAAGGAGAAGGATACCTTGTTGAATGCACCCGCTCGGCTGAAATCCTTTACCGACAGGGCTTCCTCGCCCGGGTTTGCCTGGCGCTTGGGGAAGAATTCGCCCAGGTCGCGCCCCACCATCATCTTGATCAGCTGGTTCTGGTCCGCCTCGGTGGCCGTGACCGTGCCGATTAATTCACCGTCTTTGAGCACGGTGATGCGGTCAGCCACCTGGAATACCTCCTCCAACCGGTGTGAGATGTACAGGATGAGTGCCGATTCCTGCTTGAGCTGTTGGATGAGTTCAAAGAGGCGTTTCAGTTCCTCCTGCGAGAGTACCGCTGAGGGCTCGTCCAGGATCCAGATGCGCGGCTTGGTGACGGCTGCCTTGGCGATCTCCACCATCTGCTGCTGCGAGACGCTCAGTCGTGCCACCTGGGTGCGCACGTTCAAACCGGTAAAGCCGATTTCTGCCAGTTTTTGGGCAGCCTGCTGGTGAGCCAGCTTCCAATCCACCAGCCAGTTCAACCCGCGGGTGGGCATCTGTCCCAGCAGGATGTTCTCAGTGATGCTCAGGTGGCGTACCAGGCTGAACTCCTGGTACACCGCCCGGATTCCCAGCCGGTGCGCGGCGAAGGGAGTATTGATTAGCACCTGGGCTCCGTCCAGCAATATCTCGCCCGCATCCCGGCGAAGAGCCCCGGCGAGGATTTTCATTAACGTGGACTTTCCAGCGCCGTTCTCACCCACGATGGCATGCACCTCCCCAAGGCGGGCGCTGAAATCCACGCCCTTGAGCGCCTGGGTGCCATCGAAGCTCTTGCGGATGCCGCGCATCACTAGAAAATCGGTCTTTGCCATACCTTTCCTTAATGCAAAGCCGTGTCAACGGTCGGGAAGGCATTGTGGACGACGATCGTCTTCTGGTCGGTCATTTCCTCCAGCGTGTCGTGCACACCTTCGCGTCCATGCCCGCTCATCTTGATCCCGCCGAAGGGCAGCGTCTCCACCCGCAGGGCAGAGGACCAGTTGATGATCACGCCGCCGGCCTCCAGCCGGTAAGCAATGTCCAGCGCCTTGTTGATGTCATTAGTGAAGACCGCCGATTGCAGACCGTAGGGCGAGTCGTTCGCCATGCGCACGGCCTCGTCGATCGAAGTGAAGGGAACCAGAGGCACTACCGGACCAAAGACCTCTTCCTTGAAGAGGGGCATATCCACTTTCACCTCGGTCAGCACGGTCGGGTCCATGAAACTGCCGTGGCGCTTTCCGCCCGCCCGTAGTTTTGCACCTGCCGCTACCGCCCCGTTCACAAAAGCTTCCACCTCGATGGCTGCCTGTTCGTTGATCAGCGGACCCACGTCGGTGTCCTCCAGCAACTGGTCGCCCACCTTGAGCGCCAGCGCCTTCTTGGTGAGCAGGTCTGCAAACTTTCCGTAAATGGGCTTTTCCACCAGGACGCGTTTCACCGCGCAGCAGATCTGCCCGTTACCGCGCGCCAGTCGCCCCAGCACCACGGCAGTGGCAGCCTTCTCAAGGTCGGCATCCGCCAGAATGATCAGGGCGTCGTTACCACCCAGTTCCATGTGTACCTTCTTGAGGTTCTGCGCGGCCAGTTCGGCAATTCGCACACCCACTTCGGTACTGCCGGTGACGGTGATGAGTTGGACACCGCTGGAGCGCGCCAGGAAATCGCCGATCAGTGCGCCGGGGCCGGTGATCATCTGGTGGGCGCCATGCGGTAGGCCGCACTTCTGCATCAATTCGGTGATCTTCAGCAGGGTCAGTGGGCATGCACTTGGCGGTTTCGAGATGACCGCGTTGCCCGCCGCCAACGCCGCCGCAGCCTTGTGCCCCCACAGTTCCACCGGGTAATTGAACGGCACGATCGCAGCCACCACCCCCAGTGGCTGGCGGATGGTGAAAGCAAAATGGCGCTCATTCCCGGGGACTGCATCCACCGGCATCACCCGACCGAAAATTCGCTTGCCCTCCTCGGCAAAGCCTCGGAAGATGTTGGCGGTCACCAGCACTTCTCCGCGCGTCTGCTGGATGGGTTTGCCGTTCTCCTCCGCAAGCAACTTCCCCAATTCCTTGCCGTGGGCTTCGATTGCCAGGGCAATTCGGTTCAGGATTTCATAACGCTGGTGCGCCGTCAACCGGCGCATACCTTCCCGACCATGCTGGGCGGCAGCCACCACCCGGGTAACATCCTCCAGCGTGCCTCGCGGCACCCGGTCGAGCACCTCGCCCGTGCCGGGGTTGTGGATCTCTGTCCAGGCCCTGTCAGATGCTTCCACCCATTGATCGTCAATAAACATTTTCATGGTTTCCTCGCTTTCGATTTCCTGCCGGGATGAACTTGGTTCTTTCTGGTTGAGAATTACCAGGAGGGAAAGCCCTACCCGCCGCTTTTCTGTCCGTTTGGAGTCGGGAACTGCCTCGAAAACCCCTGCCGCCGCGAAACCCGCTGGGTGCTCTCCCAGAGCAGCGGTCCCAGTTGGATGGCGCGCTCGTGAGTCATGCGTTCGAGCGGTCCTGAGATGCTGATGGCGGCAATGGCATTGCCGGTGTAATCGATGATCGGCGCGCCCACGCAGCAGATGCCTGCCTCGTTCTCCTCGTTATCCAGCGCAAAGCCCTGCAAGCGAACGGTGATCAGTTCTTCTCTCAGGGCTTTGGGGGAGGTGATGGTATGGGGGGTGCGTGCTTGCGGGTGCTCAGCCAGCACAGCCTCCAGAAGCTCGGGCGCACTGAAAGCCAGGATGGCTTTGCCGAGGGAGGTGCTGTACATTGGCAGGCGTGCACCGATGTGGGAAGACATGCCCAGGGTGTGCTTGCTCTCGATCTTGGCAATATAGACCACGTCAGTGCCGGAGGGCACCGCCAGGTGGATGGTTTCGCCGGTCATATCTGCAAGCTCGTGCAGGGTGGCATGGCTTTCGGTGCGCAGGTCACTCTTGGCAAGAAAGGAACCCGCCAGCTCGATGACCCGTGTGCCCAGCCTGAAGCGGTCCACCCCGGTGCGCTCTGCCAGCCCCACCGATTGCAGGGTTGCCATGTAGCGGTGGGTGGAGCTCTTGGGCATGCCGATCAGGGCCGAAAGTTCGCTCAAACCCATGCCCCCATCTGCTCTGGTTGCCAGGATCTCTACGATGTTCATTGCCTTTGTCACCGTAGTGGAGAGGGAGGTGCGCTGGGCGTTTTCTGGCTGTCTGGGACGGGAGAATGCTTTAGGGGAGGGGGGCTTGACTCTATTTTGTGTGGGAGACATATCGGCTCGATCTCGATTTCCTTCGGGGAGGGACTCGCCAGCCATTCCATTATTTGGAACGTCATTCCACATTTTAGCATGATGGAAATCGCTTGTCAATGGGTGCCAAAAAGTACAAGCGGATATCTCGCACCTCACCGTTTACGCTTGGCGCGCAAAGTTTGTAAATGAGCGAATCAACAAACAAGATTCCTGCTTGAGTGCTGGGCTCCTTTTAGACCCTCCCCGGTCATATGTCTCGCAGCAAAAACTCGTCCGAAGAAGGTCTTTCAGAACTACTAAAACCCTCATTCTATCGCAGCCAATTGGCACCACCAAACAGCCAGGATAGAACCGATCTGACGTAACAATTGCGGCGTGTCTGCCGCGGCGTTTGTTTTTTCTGGGCTATGCATAGGTGGGAGGTGCCACCTTTTCGACCATGTAGAAAACCCGACAATCGAATATGCTTTTCAAACTCTTCCCAAAATGCATGAGTGCGTTGTGAGAAAAAGCGCGATAATATTATGACGATAACATCTACTTGGAGGACCCATGTCTATCCAAACTAAAAGTGTCCGCGGTTATCTGCTCGAGAAAGACAGCAAAGAAATCCTTACCGAGGCAATGGTTGACATCTCATTAATTTCACCATCCAATCCAGTTGGAAAACCAAGGATCAAAGGAACAATAATAACTAAAGGCTTCAAACCGCAGCTTTCTGACGAATCCTACATCCTGAAATTAGATGCTGGATTCTCTGGAAGTGTGAGAATAACGATAAAACCAATACACCCTTTGCGTGATGTCGATCCAACAATAACCCAGTTCGATGTCTTGTTTGAAGACTCCGTCTGGTATACTAGTCTTGAATGGTTTGAATCTTTGTAAGGGGAACAATAATTTCCCTTGCCCCCGCCCCAATCAGGCAGGGGTGATTTTTTTATTCCCCCATTTTCAGGTCCATACCTTCTTCCCCGGAATTACGATTTTGAGTACAACAGGACCAAAATCCACTTTTCCTTGACTTTTGCCCCCCATTTGTGCTAGATTTAGGCATCTTATTGTTGAGGTTTCTTATGCATCGTGAACGCGTTTCTGAAAATGTCTATTGGTTCCAAAGTGAGGTTTATGCACAGGTGACGGCGGGTGTGGTGGTTGGGCCACAATGGGCGATTGTGATCGACACACTTGCCCTCCCCGAAGAAACCCTCGCCATCCGCGACTTCATTGAACACGAGCTCGGGGTCCAGGTGCGCTATATCATCAATACGCACTACCATGCCGATCATACCTGGGGCAATTGTTTCTTCCCTGGTGCGACCATCCTCGCCCACTCCCTGTGCCGTGATCTGCTGATCGAGCGCGGGATTCCGGCTCTCGAAAACGCCCGTAAGCAGAACCAGACCTTCCGTCAGGTCAAAATCATATTGCCTCAATTGACTTTCAGCGAAGGCACATTGAGCCTGCGCGTTGGCAAGAAAAACCTGTCCATCATGCCCGCTCCCGGTCATAGCCCCGACGGGATTGCCGTGCTGGTTGAAGAGGACCGTGTCTTGTTCGCTGGGGATTCCTTCATGCCATTACCCTACGTGGTGGATGGCGATGCTGAAGCCATCACCACATCCATTAAGAAGATCGGACGCATGGGTTTGGAGAACATCATCCAGGGCCATGGTGATATTATCTTGCGCGGCGAAATCGAAGGGGCTGTCAAGGAAAACTTGACCTACCTGACCAATATTCGCAAGGTGGCCAGAACGGCTGTACGTCGTCGCGCTCCGCAGGATTATCTGGATGAAAACCACATCGAGGCTTGTGGCAAGAGCCGTATCTACCTGGGCGGGTTGGCAACGGAACTTCACCGCCGGAATCTGCGAGCCCTTTATCTGGAGGAAAAAGCAGCCCAGACTTCGGCCAAGGAATAAACTTGACCGCCGCACTTGAAAAGTGCGGCGGTTTTGGGAATTCCACTGTTGGAGGGAAAGATATAGGTCAGAAAAGGCTCTTAAGACGACTTGCCGCCCCTCTTCGCATCTCGAGCCTGCTTCAACATTTGGAGCTTCACCGGCAAGCCATGGCGGCGTTCCGTCCCGTCCATCAGCCGTTTCAAGTTGGGACGCAGCGCCCAAATCATCAAGAGTTCCACCAGGAAACCATAGATCACATATGCCCAGGGGCTGAAACCAAGGGCAGCGCGCACACCAAATATAATGATCGTAATCAGCCCGATGCTCAGGGTGGTCACGGATGCATACCCGGTTAGATACCAGATCAGGAAACCGAGCGGGATTAGGAAGAAGGCGACCGGGGGCCACAGCCCAAAAGCTCCGCCGCCCGCGGCCGCACCGCCCGCTCCACCCCGCAGCAAAAGGCGCCCGTTTGGGCTGCGTTCGATCAAAAAGAGGGAATAATTATGCCCGATAACGGATGCGATGGGTGCCAGGGTATGGATCCATACGTTGGGGGTCACCGCCTGCGCCAGCCAGACGGTCGCGGCAGCCTTGAGTATATCCAGAATTGCAGTAATCACGCCTGCCCAAGGTCCGGCGGCGCGCATGGCATTCGTTCCGCCTGTCCGGCCGCTGGCAATGGTGCGGATGTCTTTACCCGTCATCAGTTTGACCACAATCAGACCGAACGGAACGGAACCGAAAATGTACGACGCGAGCAGAATGCCGGCGTCAATTAGAACTTGCATCGCAATCTCCTCTAAGGTGATAAAACTTTTGCACTAATATTACAGGGTACTGCGCAAATATGTGAACCCTGATTGTTGCTGAAGGTCCTTGTATTTATTCTCGATCAATGTTCGCATATCGATTCAGTAACAGTAACACATAAAAGGGGAGAAGGTCACTCAGACTCACAAAATTCTAAGGAGATTTCATCTGCTTTCCCGCCCTCTATCCGAAAACCGCGCACCCGCCACTCGCCGTCCACCCGAACCCAGATGATCTGCGCCACTGGGTACATGCTCTCGGCAATATCTGTCTGCGAAGGGCGGTCGGGACCGTTTGGGTGCGAATGATAGATTCCGAGCAGCTCCAACCCGTCGGCCTCGATGCGCTGAAAAGCGCGCCACTGCGCCCGCGGCTCCATCCGGAAGCGCACCCCGCTTCGCTCTGCATTGCGGATGCCGAGCGTTATTTCCACCCGGTCATTTTTCCCCGCCAGCAAACCGCAGGCTTCCAGTGGGGCGAGGCGGCTGACATGGCGGCGCATTGCCCTCCAGTGGTTTCGTGTGAGGACCAGTTTCTCAGTCATTTATTGGAACCAGATTGCCAACCCCCAGAATATGGCGAGCATTACGGCCGGCTCGAGGAACGCTCGCCGGAAGGGGTTGCCTTCCGCCAGGCTGACAGCCAGCACTGTCAGAGCGTAGAGCGGTGCCAGCAGCGCCAGCCCAAAGCGCACCGGCGACAAGGGCAGGTAGTGCAGTGCGGCACCCAGTTGCGCCGCGACCAGCCCGATCCCCATTGCCCAGGCGTACTCCCAGCGTTTATTGAGACGCAGGTGCAACGTGCGCAGGGCGGCCAGGCCACCTGCCAGGAACAAGGCCGGAACCACCATGATCAAGCGGGCACTGACAGCCTTGAGGGCCGCTGCCAGGATGAGAAAGATGACAAACGCCAGCACGGTCAGGATGGCGGTTGCCAGCGGATAGCGAGCGTCGTTGGGGTCCACCACCACATATTCGGATAGCGAGACCACCAGGAAGAGGGCTGCACCCAGCCCGAACCCGAGCCACCAGATTGATGTGTTGGGCAGAGTGTAGAGGGCGATACCGGTGACCAGTACCGTCAGGGTGGGAAGAAGCCAGTGCTCGCCGGTTCCCCCTTTTTCCAAAGAAGGATGGGTCTGCAGCAGCCAGTTCATGCCGGTGGCGGTCACCCCGGCGGCCAGGAGCACGATAACGGTATTCAAGTTGAGCGAGAGCGTCAGCTTTATCTTCCCCAGTGGAATGAGCAGCGAGAACAAATGTTGCGCGTTGAGCACCCGCGTCAGCGCAAAGGCCAGCAAGACGGCCGCAGTCAGGACGCTGACCCGCGACGGGTCCGGCAGGTAACGGCGTTCAGTCATCGGCTGGATTGTACCGCAAAACTAGCCGCGGCTTGGCTGAGCCGGCATCCAGCCGGTACAAGCCAAGGCGGCCTTCGCCCAGCATCCCCTTGGGACCAGCCGCCATTGGCTGTTTTGGCGCCACAAGTCGCCAATCAGCCACCTCGAGCCCATCAGGGCTCGATGCTCCTTCACCCGCAGATACCCCGTTTTAAAAATTTGTGAAACCCACACCTTCCGAGAGCTCGTTCATTGCCAGAAATCCCAATCGCGACTATAATACCGCCTTGCCAGGGCGGCTTTTGCGAGGCATCCCCGGAACGAAGTGTAGGGGACCAGCCGCCATTGGTTGTGTCGGGCGCATGAGCGCCCGATGCTTGCCAAGCGGGGCGTGGCGCAGTCCGGCTAGCGCGCTTGCATGGGGTGCAAGAGGTCCCGGGTTCAATTCCCGGCGCCCCGACAATAAGACTCCATATTTCTATGGAGTCTTTTGATTCCCTAGCCGGGGCGGCGTTCGCGAAGCATCCCCGGAGCGAAGCGCAGGGGACCAGCCGCCACTGGCGGGATCGATACCATGAGGCACCGATGCGGCGCCCCGACTGGAGACCGCTTACATCCTGGAATATGGTTGTAAGCGGTTTGTGGTTCAGGTTTTGAACATTTTTCGCTGAACCGCAGATACGTAACATCGTTGCCCTTTCCATATACCTCCTTGAATAAAAAAACTCTCGGGTTCCACCGAGAGCCATTGGAAGGGCAATTACTTTAAAGCCATCCGCCGGTCATTTCGGCGGGTTGGTGAGGGCTGATGGGTGTTTGCGCACTTGTCAGCCCGATTTATTATTCACATTATTCAGCAATTTTCCACAACTAATACAGACTCGCTGAAGGAAAAGAAATCCGCCTCTTATCGGCTAGTTTATCAGTTACTAAATCTGATCATGACAATTACATCTTGACCTTTCCCCACATGGTTATTATGGATTTGAATAAATTTACCTATTTATGGTGTGCAATGGTAAAGGCTGGAGATTTGCATATAAGATATTTGGTGCAGGCCATCATCGAAAACCTTGACCGTCTCCGTTGCCTGAACGCAATCACCTACGGTCACATCGTTGCGTGTGCCATTCTCCCAATAATAAAATACAGATTCCGCTGAAACCAGGAAGAAAGTGTTTGGCATGGTAGTGAAGTTGATCCGAGAAGAAGCTCTTTCTTGTGAATATACCTGGGCGACTGTGCCTTCCATGCAAACTATTTCGCCTTCCATATCAAGGGTAATTTGAGACCAGGCATAGCAAGGGACTGGCGTAGAAGATGGTAGAGTTCTAATAACCGTTGGTGAGGAGTGCAGAAAATTCTTGCCTGAACTGATAATATTTCCAATAAGAGGTCCGGCAAACAGAAGCCCTGGAATAACAATGATTGCGACGAGACATGCAATCAATGCACCGCTGAAGGCACCCTTGATCCTATCCTTTGGTTTCGCGAAATAACCAATTATTCCACCAATTGCGCCCAATCCAGTGCAACAAAGGAAGATTGCGGCTAACAACAGTATCACGCGGCTAAAAGTCCATGGTCGCGATTTTGGATGTTTTGACCCCTGACCAAGACCACAGTAAATGCAAAATGCCTCATCATCCTGAATATCTTTTCCACAATACGCGCATTTTTTCATATTGGCACCAAGGCGAATACCAACCCATCTCCAGTTGCATTATACTTGTACTTGCGCTTGGCGAAGATTATTTTCGGTTGCGAAGTGCTTCCTCGGTGAAACCAGCCGGTTTATCAGAATCTCAAGACTTTTTTGCCTACTACCCCAGCCGGCCACTACCATCCGTTCTATGCGTTCATGCGAACGACAGAGCAGCTCACCCGGGAATCCATTCATCGGAGACCATCATTGAATAGTCCCACTCCTGCCCGCCTCAAGCCACTGACCGCCACTCTCGCCTACTATGCCGCCTTCATCACCCTCGGCGCAACTGTTTCCATCAGCGGACCGGCGCTCCCCTGGCTGGCCCAGCACACCGCCAGCCGTCTCGACCAGATCAGTATCATCTTCATTTCCGGCTCGCTGGGGTATATGCTCGGTTCACAACTCGGCGGGCGCCTCTTTGACCGCTTCCCGGGGCACCGCATCCAGGCCCTGGCCCTTCTGGTGACTTCCCTGAGCGCCGCCCTGGTGCCGGTTTTGCACTCCCTCTGGTTCCTGGTTGCGGTCCTCTTCCTGCTGGGGGCTGTTCAGGGTGCCCTGGACGTGGGCTGTAACACCCTGCTGACCTGGATCCACGGGGAGAAAGTCGGGCCGTTCATGAATGGTTTGCATTTCTTCTTCGGGGCGGGTGCCTTCCTGGCTCCGCTGATCTTCGCCCGGGTGGTCTTGGCTGCTAATGACATTCGCTGGGCTTACTGGATCTTCTCCCTGCTGGCCCTGCCGGTCGCGTCCTGGTTCTGGTTCCTGCCCAGTCCGCCGATCCGCAAGAAATTGCCCGAAAAAGCCACCGGAAGATCGATCAATGGACGGTTCCTCTTAATTATCTTTTTCTTTATGGTCTATGTCGGGCTGGAAGTCGGCTATGGAAACTGGATCTATACGTTTTCCACCCGCCTCCATCTGGCCAGTGAGACTGGCGCGGCCTATCTGACCTCGGCGTTCTGGGGCGCCTTCACAGTCGGACGGCTGCTCGGCATCGGTATCTCCTCCCGCCTCCGCCCGCAGACCATCCTGTTGGCTGATTTGGCCGGAAGCCTGGTTGCCTTTTCCATCCTGCTGCTCTGGCCGGCATCCCCCCTGGCTCTCTGGGCCGGCACAATCGTACTGGGCCTTTCGATCGCCTCCATCTTCGCCACTGCCATGGCTTTCACCGAGCAGCGCCTTCGCTTGACCGGGGTCTTGATCGGCTGGATCCTGGTCGGTGGCGGTATCGGCGGGATGTTCTTCCCCTGGCTGATTGGTCAGCTGTTCGAGCGCCTCGGCCCGCGCATCACCATGCCGGTCCTGCTGGCTAACACCTTGATCGAATTTGGCCTCTTGCTCGCCTTGATCCTCCCCCTTCGTAAGATTAAAACCGACAAATAATTCTCGATGATACATGTCTTGATCACTACCGCGCTGATTGATATCGTTCTATTGATCAAACAATCGAGCGGATCATGTCAAGATTGCGACCTATTGGGCAAACAAAAAGGCATTAGAATCTGATCTTGGCCGCTTTCAACGATTTCTTAACTGTTGAAGTTTTAATGGAGATGAACATGAAACTTCATATGAATTACCGCATTTGGATTATTCTTGCTGCACTGGTTTTGGCCATCCCGGCGTGTATTTTCGGCACTCCCACCCCTCCGGTGCCCACCCAGGTGCCCCACTTACAACCGACGATTACGCAAACACCGGGACCCTCAAAATATAGGTCCCTCACTCGGGCTAATATGATCAAGGCAACTGTTCAAATAAATGGCCTCAAATCCCAGAATGGGCAGTTGACACCAGCGTATTCAGGGTCGGGAACCATCATCAGCTCCACGGGATTGATCCTGACCAATGCGCATGTTGTCAGCCCGGCATCTCTGGGCAATCCCGAGTTGGAACCCGATGCACTGGCAATTGGTCTGATTGATCAGGAAGACAAACCACCCGTCTTCTTGTATTTAGCCAAAGTAGTAGCAGAGGACAGAACTATGGACCTGGCAGTAATCCAGATCACTTCAACCTTGAAAGGTGATGATGTGGATCCCAATAGCCTGGATCTGCCTTTTGTCCAGTTGGGTAATTCCGACGATTTGCACGTGGGAGACCATATCAATATCTTTGGGTATCCCGGCATAGGCACTGATACCATCACCTTCACCGATGGCATGATAGCTGGTTTTACACCCGAAGAAGGTCTTGGCGATCGCGCCTGGATAAAAACCGACGCAACCATCGCAGGCGGAATGTCCGGTGGGTTGGCTGCCGATGATGCGGGTTTCATCATTGGGATCCCAACCATCGTTGCATCGGGATCCGATCTCGATCCCGCGGAATGCCGGGGTTTCATTGTGGACACAAATGGCGATGGTGTAGTGGGAGGGGATGATACCTGCATCCTGATCGGCGTGTACAACAATGCCATCCGCCCGGTAAATTTAGCCTTGCCGTTGATCAAGGCTGCCGAATCCGGGGAGATTTATGTCAACCCCTTTGGTGAGATCCCGCCACCTTCCTTGCCACCTTCACTGAGTGGTAGTGAATTCTTCAGCGCAATCACCTGGTATACCGGTACGGGTCTTTCAGATTGTAAGTTAAAAGATCCGGTCACTGCCTTCCCCTCGGGGACCACTGCCATGGCGGCTGCGTGGAGTTTCACCGGCATGACCGATGGTGAACCCTGGGCTGTAGAATGGAAGCTTAATGGCGAAGTAATATACACTAGCCAGTATTCTTGGTATTCCCTCAACCAGGGAAACACGTCTCTCTGTTTTTATAATACCAAGGGTATGCCTGATGGAAACTATCACATTGAACTATATGCAGGCCAGTACGTCAAGCTCCTGGCCCAATCGGATGTTGTCGTTGGCGGAGAATCAAACCTTGGTCCAACTCCCGGACCCTGACTTGGAGCAGGTCACATTTCTAACCTGACCTGCTTTTCGTTTTCAGCCCCGAAGCCCCCCTGCAGGACTCTGCTATGCCATTGACCATCTTGGCGACATCGCCAAGCATATCCTCCCCGCAGGGGATATCCTCCCCGGAGGGGATCCCCGTAGGAATGAATCGCCACTAGCTGAGGTGGCATCCAGCTGCCATCAGTTGTATTGGCGCCATGAGGCGCCAATCGGCTCTTTCGACGCCATGACAACGTACCCGCAGGGTTGGCTTCTATGCAAATCGTTCTCAACCGCTGGATTTTTGGGGTGAAACTGGACAATGCCAGTGCTTTCAGGTATCATTAGCCCTCTTGACCCGGTCCGACCCTGAAAAATACTCGCGGAGGTCGTTTCCGCAAGAAATGGGTTGACCGACATCACAGATTGATTGATGCCTACGGCGTGCCCGGATACGCGACTATAATCCGGGCTGTTGTGCGTAAATGACTAGAGTTGGTGGCTCGGAGGCTAAATGGTTGACCTCGTTAAACAGATTACCAGTGACTTGCAGAAACAAATCGAATCCTTCGAACCGAAGGTCGGCATTTCCGACGTCGGTACCGTGCTGGAGGCGGGAGATGGTATCGCCCGTGTCTCCGGCCTGGCAAACGTCAGATCGCAGGAGTTGGTCCAGTTTGCCAATGGTGTGATGGGCATTGCATTCAATCTGGAGAAATCTGCCGTCGGCGTCATCATCATGGGGGATTATTCCGGGATCGCTGAGGGGTTGGACGTCCGGGCCACCGGGCGGATCGCCTCGGTCCCAGTGGGTGATGGCTTGATTGGGCGTGTGGTTAATGTCCTGGGAGAGCCGGTGGATGGCAAAGGTCCCGTCCAGGCCACCGGTTACCGGCCCATTGAGCGTATCGCCGCGGGCGTGGTGCAGCGTCAGGACGTGGACACCCCCGTCCAGACCGGCATCAAAGCCATCGACTCGATGATCCCGATCGGCCGCGGCCAGCGTGAACTGATCATCGGCGACCGTCAGACCGGCAAGACGGCCATTGCCATTGACACGATCATCAACCAGAAGGGCAAGGATCTGATCTGCATTTACGTTGCCATCGGGCAGAAAAAAGCAGCCGTGGCGCGCACCGTTGCCCTGCTGGAGCGTCACGGGGCGATGGATCACACCATCGTGGTGATCGCCGCCGCGGATGAGTCTGCAGCGCTGCAATACATCGCTCCCTACGCCGGATGCGCCATTGGTGAAGAGTTCATGGAAACCGGTCGTGACGCACTGGTTATCTATGATGACCTTTCAAAGCACGCCTGGGCTTATCGCCAGGTGTCTCTGCTCCTCCGCCGCCCGCCGGGACGTGAAGCCTATCCGGGTGACATCTTCTATCTCCATTCCCGCTTGCTCGAGCGCGCCTCCCGCTTGGCGAACAAGGTTGTCATTGTAAGGAAGGACTTTAAAGAAAGCCTTGCCGTGGAAAAGGATGCCGTGGGTGGTCGCATATTTACCGGGCCACGTTCCGGGCACGATGCCGAGGAAGCCCGCAAGGCCTTGAAGAATCCCGACGACCACAAGCTCGTAAAACTGGCCGGTTCTGGTGGCTCCTTGACGGCGCTGCCAATTATTGAGACCCTGCTTAGCGACGTTTCGGCCTATATCCCGACCAACGTCATCTCCATTACCGACGGGCAGATTTACTTGGTCAGCAACCTGTTCAACGCCGGTATCCGTCCCGCAGTCGACGTGGGCATTTCGGTATCCCGCGTCGGCGGTTCGGCACAAGTCAAGGCCATGCGTCAGGTGGCTGGCAAGCTCCGTATGGACATGGCTGCTTACCGTGAACTGGCAGCTTTTGCCCTCATGTCTTCCGACCTCGACAAAGCTACACAGGCTCAACTGACTCGCGGTCAGCGCATGCAGGAAATCCTTAAGCAGCCCCAATATGAACCGATGTCTCTGGAGAACCAGGTGATCGTGCTTTTTGCCGGGACGAATGGCTATGCCGATAACGTGCCGGTTGAAAAAATGAGAAAGTGGGAAGTCGAAATACTGCGCTATCTTTCCACCTCCCATCCGGAACTTGGTAGGGATATTGCTGCTAACTTGCGCATCACCGAAGAAAACGAAAAGAAGCTGCGCGAGGCGCTGTCTGCTTTCCAGGCTGCATGGCAATAGGATAAAGATAAGAGTATGGCTTCAGCTCGTGAAATGCGGATGCGAATCCGCAGCGTCAAGAATATCTCGCAGGTGACGCGTGCTCTCGAGGCAGTCTCTGCCAGCAAAGTCCGCAAGGCAATGGCGGCGGTCTCGGCGACGCAGGCTTACGCTTCCAAAGCCTGGCAGGTGCTGACGCATATCGCCGGGCAGCCGGGGCGTGAGAACCTTCATCCACTTTTGACGCGCAGGTCCCAGGTCCGTAATATTCTCGTGCTGGTTGTCAGCGGTGACCGGGGATTGGCAGGCGCGTACAACACCAATGTCATCCGCTACGTTACCCAGCGTTTCGGTCTTTCCGAGACCCCGGTGCGTTATATCGCTGTCGGACGCAAAGGACGGGATATGCTTATGCGGCGTCGCAGACAGGTAATTGCCGAATTCAGCAATCTGCCGGCTGCACCGTCTTTCGCAGATGTATCCGCGATTGGCCGCATGGCCGTGGATGAGTATCTCAAAGGGCACGCGGACGAGGTCTATCTGATCTACACCGACTTCGTCAACATGGCCCGGCAGGAAACGGTTGTTAATAAACTGCTGCCGCTGGAAGTTAGCGATGGGACGGGGCGTGTGGAAACCTACGAGCACAAGCACCTGACGGCCGCTTATATTTATGAACCGGCCGAGAGCGAAATTCTGGACGAAATTGTCCCGCGCTTCACTGCATTGCAGGTCTACCAGGCGATCCTTGAGTCGCTGGCGTCAGAACATGCCGCCCGCATGGTGGCCATGCGAAACGCCACCGACAATGCCCTCGAACTGGTCGAAGATCTGCAACTGCAATATAACAAGGCACGTCAACAAACCATCACCAATGATCTCTTGGACATTGCCGGCGGTGCGGAAGCACTGGCCAAGGCGATGGTGTAGTGGCGACTTTAGTCACTTTAAGACGACTTCAATCGTCACTTCGATTTTTCTCCGGAGGAAGTAAATGTCGAAAGCTACTGGACATGTGATCCAGATTCAGGGAAGTGTTGTGGATGTGGAGTTCCCCGAAAGTGAACTCCCTGACGTTTTTGAAGCCCTCGAAATCCCACGCGAAAGCGGTGGAAATCTGGTGCTCGAAGTGGAAAAGCATCTGGGCGGGAACAGGGTGCGTTGTGTTTCGATGGACACCACCGATGGCTTGCAACGCGGACTCCCGGTGAAGGCTACCGGTGCTCCCATCATGGTGCCGGTGGGAGTCGCGACCCTGGGTCGCATTTTCAACGTCCTGGGTCTCCCTGTGGACGAAAAGGGTGCCGTCGTAGCTGACCAGTTTTACCCTATTCACCGCCCGGCTCCGCTCTTCGCCGAACAATCCACACGCACCGAGATTTTCGAAACCGGTATCAAGGTCATTGACTTGATTGCTCCCTTCACCAAGGGTGGCAAGACCGGCATCTTTGGCGGTGCCGGCGTGGGCAAGACCATCGTCATCCAGGAACTCATCCGCTCGGTTGCCACGGTGCACCAGGGCAACTCGGTCTTTGCCGGGGTCGGCGAACGCAGCCGTGAAGGTACCCAGCTCTATCGTGAAATGCTCGAGTCGGGCGTTATGAAAGATACCGTCATGGTTTTTGGCCAGATGAACGAGCCGCCAGGCGTCCGCCTGCGAGTGGCGCTGACGGCGTTATCGATGGCTGAGTATTTCCGTGACCAGGGCCGCGACGTGCTCCTGTTCATTGACAACATCTTCCGCTTCACCATGTCTGGTTCGGAAGTATCAGCTCTCCTGGGCCGTATGCCCTCCGCAGTGGGCTACCAACCCACGCTTGCCACGGAGATGGGCGAACTGCAGGAACGAATTACCTCCACCCGTCGTGGCTCCATTACCTCCATGCAGGCGGTCTACGTCCCGGCAGACGATTATTCGGACCCTGCGCCGGTTGCCACCTTCACTCACCTCGACGCCACCATCGCGCTGGAACGCTCCATCGTCGAAAAAGGCATTTATCCTGCCGTCGATCCGCTGGCTTCCACCAGCCGCATTCTCGACCCCAACATCGTCGGCGTGGAACATTACAACACTGCCCGTGAGTGCCAGCGCATCCTCCAGCGCTACAAGGATTTGCAGGATATTATCGCTATTCTTGGAATTGATGAGTTGAGCGAAGACGACAAACTGGTCGTCTCGCGCGCCCGCAAGATCGAACGTTTCTTCTCGCAGCCATTCTTTGTAGCAGAAGTGTTCACTGGTACCTCTGGCAAGTATGTGCCCATCAAAGAGACCGTGAGCGGCTTCCGCGAAATCTTGGATGGCAAGTGTGATGACCTGCCTGAACAGGCTTTCATGATGGCGGGTACTATTGAAGATGTGCGCGAGAAGGCTGAGAAACTGGCTAAGAGCGCGTAAATAGTGTCATTGCGAGCCGCCGAACGCGGCGAAGCCATCTCGAGGATAATAATATATTGCTTTGTCCGCTTTTTCGGAATCTCCTAGCATCGACAGGATGAGAAATATGCCCATTCGTTGTGAAATTGTTTCCCAGGATCGCATGGTGTTTGAAGGTGATGCGGATATCGTCGTTCTTCCCGGAACTGACGGTGAGATGGGCATCCTGCCTCACCACGCCCCGTTGCTGACCACACTCAAAATCGGGATCATTAAAGTGCGTTCTGGCGGAAAAGAAGAGATCTTTACGGTTGCTGGCGGCGTTGCCGAGGTCCAGCCGGATATTGTCACTGTTCTGGCTGACGCGGCAGAAAATGTCGAGGAGATTGACGTTGCTCGCGCCGAAGCCGCTCGCAAGCGCGCTGAAGAAATCCTTGCCAAGGGTGTACCAACGGACTCGGATGCTTACTTGAGAATGGAGGCTGCTCTGCGCAAGTCCAACCTGCGACTGGATGCGGTCAAACGATTCCGCCACACACCTGCCAAACCACCTCGGATTACCGACTGATCGAAACGAGAAAATCTATGCCTTCCATGTTCTCCCTTTCTAAAGACTTGGGGATTGACCTCGGCACCATCCAAACCCGGATTGCCGATGGTAGCGGCGTTCTGGTGGATGAACCGACTATGGTCGCAATTGTCATCCAGGAGCAAAAAATCGTAGCTCTCGGGAAGGAAGCGCAGGGAATGCAGGGACGCGTCTCGGACGAAACCATCGAGGTCGCGCATCCCCTCCAGAACGGTGTGGTGGCTGACTATGAAATCACCGAAGCCTTGCTGCACCACCTGCTCCGGCGCGTCAGTGGGCCGATGCGTGTCTTCCGCCCGCGTGTGATGATCACCGTTCCCTATGGCGTCACCAGTGTGGAATTGCGCGCTGTCCACGAGGCGGTTCTCCAGGCGGGCAGCCGCGATGCCTTTCTCATTCAGCAACCTCTGGCAGCCGCCCTCGGCGTGGACCTCCCGATCGGTATGCCATCCGGGAACATGGTCATCTGCCTGGGTGGTGGCACTACGCAGGCCGCGGTTATTTCTTTGTATGGCATTGTTGCCGCGGAAACGCTGCGTTCCGGTGGCCTCCAGATGGATGAGGCCATCGTAACCTACGTGCGAAAAAAATACGGGGTCATCATTGGTCTGACAACGGCGGAACATTTGAAGGTTAAGATTGGCGCGGCCATTCCGCAAGAAAAAGAAGAAGGCTTGGAAGTCCAGGGACAGGATCAGGTCAGCGGCCTGCCGCGCCCGGTTACGATTACGACCGGTGAAGTAGTCGAAGCACTTCAGGAACCGCTCAAACATACCGTTGAGACTTGTCGCCGCGTGCTCGAGAAGACACCCCCAGAACTGGTCTCCGATATTATTGACCGGGGAGTTGCGTTGTGCGGTGGTGGCGCTTTGTTACGCGGGACTGATAAACTGCTGACTAAATCCCTCGGTATTCCCGCCTACTTGGTGGACAACCCGACAACCTGTGTGGTGGAGGGAGCGGTCAAAGCGCTGGGGATGTATACCATCCTGAAACGCAACCTGCCGCCTACCTAATAGCTTCACAGATCGGGCCATCCTTGCCCGGTCCATCGTTCGGAGTGGTCCTTGAACAATTCACAAATTCCCAAAGCCTTTTTATCAGTCATCGGTCTGGGCGTTTTGCACGGCTATTTCCCGGTCAAGAATTGGCTCCGCTGGGGCAGCCTGGTAATCTTCTTATTATTACTTGCTGGAGCGTTGCTGGTTTTTCTATTTGGTTTATACAACACCTACGTGGCAGTCCAGCAGCATGGCCCGGCCATGATTGATGATAAGATGACCGGCCCGCTGGGTCTTGCCTTTGTCCTGTTTTCGTTTGCGTTGCTGGCTGGCTGGGGCGCGTATTCCAATTGGAATAAGGGTGTGGTGGTCTCCGAGCGCGGATTTGCCTATAAAGACCGGAAAGGCATCCAGATTTGGCGCTGGGAGGATGTGGTCTCGATGACTTCTGCGATCACACGTCATTACCACAACGGGATTTACACCGGTACAACGCATGTCTACACGTTGCACAATCGCAAGAACCGACGCCTGGTTCTGTCCGATACCTTAAGCAAAGTTGAAGATCTGGCGAAGGATATTGACGAGAGCATATTCCCTCTCCTGTATCGACGTGCCGCCGACGGTTTTAACGCCGGGCAGGCAATTACCTTCGGGCCGGTGACGATCAGCACAGCAGGGATTGTGATCGGTAAGAAAACTTATACCTGGCCGGACGTGAAGGAGGTTTCCATCCATAAGGGGATTTTGAAAATATCCAGGAAAGAGGGCGGCTGGTTCAGCGGAGCCAGCGCGACGGCCTCCAATATCCCCAACCTGAGGGTGTTGTTGAGCCTGATTGACCAGGTAACAGGGGTGAATGCAGGCTGAAACAGATCCCCGCCGATAAGCCGGGGATCTGTTATTAATCCAAATCGATCACCATCAACCCTGATAAGTCTAGGAAGCGCACACGCAGGCCGCCCTCTGGAATTTTAAGTTGAGGCCTTGCGGCGGTCACGCAGCCGCAGGAAGAATTTGGTGACTTCTTCCGATATCGCCGGAATAAGCGCCAGCGTCAGCACCACGGACCATTCCCGTAGCGACATAAAATGCGTGTAAAAAATCTTTTGCAGAAACGGAACGGTGCACACCAGCAACAGCAGGGCTATCGAAAAACCCACCGCGTACTGCATCCACTTGTTAGAGAACACACCAATCCTGAACAGCGAAGCATGTTCCGAGCGGACGGTGTAGGCGCGGAATAGTTCGCACAGCGAGAGGGTGATGAAAGCCATCGTCTCGGCAGTGTGGACGGCATCCAGTTCTACGCTGCGCCAGTCAAAGGTGAGCAGGAAAGAGAAAGCGTTGGTGCCATGTGGAACAATGTAGCCCAGGGCGGCGAGTTCCCAGAGCAGGCCGAGGCCAAAGGCGGTTAAGACCGCAGTTGTCTGGGTGATGGTCTGGATGGTAATCCCCAGGCCCATGGATTGGTTGATGATGGGTTCTTTCTTCGTCCGCGGCTTTTGGTCCATGATGTCGGGATCACCCTTCTCCATTGCCAAAGCTAATGCCGGAGCGCCGTCGGTAATGAGATTGAGCCATAAGAGTTGGATGGCAGTCAATGGGGCAGGGAACCCCGCCAGTGTCGCCAGGAAGATCACCATGATTTCGGCCACGTTTGAGGAAAGCAGGAAGAACACAAATTTGCGAATGTTTGCGTAAATGATACGTCCCTGTTCCACTGCAGAGACAATGCTGGCGTAGTTGTCGTCGGTTAGAACCATGTCGGCAGTCTCTTTTGCCACGTCGGTGCCGGTGATGCCCATCGCCACGCCGATGTCGGCGCGCTTGATGGCCGGGGCATCGTTGACACCGTCCCCGGTCATGGCAACCACTTCGCCGTTGGCCTGCAGAGCATCCACGATGCGCATCTTGTGCTCGGGGGAGACGCGGGCAAACACATCCGTGATTTCGATCTCGCGTTTGAGGTCGTCCTCAGACATCTTGTCCAGTTCCGCGCCTGTGCGGACCTTGTGACCGGGTCGTAAAAGTCCGATGGCCAGGGCAATCGCTTTGGCAGTGTTCGGATAGTCACCGGTGATCATCACCGTGCGTATCCCGGCATGGGAAGCCTTTGCCAGCGCCACCTTGACCTCGGGCCGGGCCGGGTCAATCATGCCCATTAATCCAACGAATACCAGGTCATGTTCAAGGTCTTTGACCTTGAGCTCGCCATCCGGAACATCTTTTTCCAGCCGGTAAGCCACACCCAGCACGCGCAGAGCTTTCTGGGTCATGGAGTCGTTCGCATCCAGGACGCTCTGACGGGCGGCATCGTCCATCTTCCGCGGCGTGTCGTCCATGCAAAGGTACTCGGTGCAAAGTTCGAGAACCACGTCCGGCGCGCCCTTGACGGCGATCACATCCCAGCCCTTGAACTTGGTGTTGTAAAACGGGGAAATATCATCCGAAAGTGGGTTGCCTACATCGTGAATCGTAATCATGCGCTTGCGTTCCGAGTCGAAAGGAACCTCGTTCTCGCGCGGGTAGGCCTCTTTCACTTCGCTGTGCCAGGCACCGGCCTTTGCAGCCGCGACGATCAGTGAGCCTTCGGTCGGGTCGCCGACGATCCGATAGGTTTTTTCTTCTTCACTCTCGCCGGTAATTTCCAGGTGAGAATCGTTATTCAGTACCCCAAGCCATAGAGTGGTCAGAGCGGCGGGATATTCTTTCAGGTCAACCTTGTTCCCATCAACCAGAAAATTGCCCTTGGGGATGTAACCACTGCCGGTTACGTCAATGAAGCTTCCATCCGTCCACAGGCTGGTTACAGTCATTTCGTTCTGGGTCAGTGTGCCGGTCTTATCTGAGCAGATGGTAGTGGCCGAACCGAGAGTTTCCACCGAGGAGAGTTTGCGAATAAGCGCATGACGCTTAACCATCTCGCTCATGCCGAGCGCCAGGCTGATGGTTACAACCGCAGGTAATCCCTCAGGCACGGCGGCAATTGCCAGACTGATGGCTATGATGAATACATCTGTGATTTCTTTGGAGTAGGTTTTCAAATACGCTAGTGGACCGGTGAAGAGGTCGCCAATGGCAGTGTAGTTTATAAGCGCCACCACAAATACAATCGCCACTAGGATGAGCGAACCGATGGAAAGAGTTTTACCCAATTGTTCAAGGCGGTGTTGGAGGGGGGTCTCCTCGATATTCACATTGGAAAGCATTTCGGCGATCATACCCAGTTGGGTGCGCATCCCGGTGCCTGTGACGACTCCACGCCCGCGTCCGTAAGAGACCAGCGTGCCCATGAAAGCAGTGTTCATCCGGTCGCCAAGTGGGACGTCTCTTTCCAGGATGCTGATAGCGTTTTTCTGGACCGGGAGCGACTCGCCGGTCAGCGAGGCTTCCTCGACCCTGAGATTGACCGCTTCAAGCAGGCGGATATCTGCCGGGATGTAGTTACCCGCTTCGAGGAATACAATATCACCCGGCACCAGGTCGTGAGCCGGGAGGCTGGTGCGATGTCCATCACGAAGCAGATGGGCTTCTGGCGAGGCCAGCTTTTTGAGGGCCGCCAGGGCGTCCTCGGCGTGTCGTTCCTGGATGATGCCCATCACGGCATTCAGAATGACGATAGCCAGGATGGCGGCTGACTCCACATAATCACCCAGCAGACCAGAGACAACCGATGCGATGATCAGAAGCCAGATGACAAAACTATTGATCTGATCCCACAGCGTTTTCAAGAAACCAGGACGCGGCGCCTCGGTCAGTTGGTTGGGGCCGTATTGCGCCATCCGTTCGGCGGCTTCTTTGTTGGTCAGACCGTTCTCGCGGACTTTGAGATGCTCGAGAACTTCCTCTGCTGAAAGTGCGTGCCAGGGTTCAGACTGCGGTGGAATAGCTTTAACCTGGAACTTATTTTTTTTCATCGGGATTAATCTCCATTCGTGGATTAATCGGCCTCGCCGGGATCAGTCAGAAGGTCCGATTTTCGTGCCGGAGGGGAGTACCCCATTTTTTGGGATGACCACGATCCCATCCTGGACAACCCAATTCTCGTTCGTAATGTCGGTGCCAGGTGGAAAGGAGCGGATGATCACGTCTGCGCCAAGGCGGGCGTTCTTGTCAATAATGGTGCCTTCAATGGAACATCTCGGCCCGATCCCGATGGGTGGTTTGGTCGGATCAGCATCGGTACCACCCAGGTAGTAGTCCCCGCCCATCAGGACGCTATCTTTGATCTTCGTCCCTGCGGCAATGATGCTGCGCACGCCGATGACCGAATGGGTGATCTCTGCCTGCTGGATCTGGCACCCGTCTGCCAGTAACACATCTCTTAGATGGCTATCCACCACAATAGACCCAGGTAGGAACCGCGAGTGTGTGTAGATGGGCCGCTCGACATCGAAGAAGTTAAAAGGTGGGTTTTGGCAGGTCAGTTCCAGGTTTGCCTCGTAGAAGGATCGGATGGTTCCGATGTCCCGCCAGTAGCCGTCGAAGTTGAAACCGAAAACAGCGCAGTTGTGGATGGCGTGGGGAATAATGTCACCGCCAAAGTCGTCAAAACGCGGATTGTCCCGCAAAAGCTCGATCAGGACCTGTGTGTTGAAGAGATATATTCCCATCGAACCGAGGAAGGGACGCTGTTTGTCCGCGCGGCTGACAAACTTGGACAGGACTGCCGGGTCATTTGTCTTTTCAGCAAAATCGCTGATCCGGTCATCTTGGCCGCGTTTCAGGATGCCCAGGCGGGGTGCTTCCTCCCGCAAAACCGGTTGGACGGCGATGGTGATATCTGCATTGTGCTCCCAGTGGAATTCGGCCATGGGGGCGTAATCCATGCGGTAAAGATGGTCTCCGGCCAGGATCAGCACATATTTGGCCCGTGAGGAACGGATCTGGAAGATTTGCTTGCGGAGGGCGTCTGCAGTTCCCTGATACCAGTCGGCAGATTCCAAAGTCTGCTCGGCGGCCAGGATTTCGACAAAACCGGTGTGGAATTGGTCGAAGTTATATGTCTGGTTGATGTGGCGATGCAGGGAATGGGAGTTGAATTGGGTCACCACATCGATCCGGTATATCCCGGAGTTGATGCAGTTGCTTAGGGGAATATCAACCAGGCGATATTTTCCGGCGATCGGTACTGCCGGCTTCGCCCGAAATTTGGTCAGTGGAAAGAGCCGCGAACCACGTCCACCCCCCAGGATGACAGCCAAAACATCATTCATGGCAGGCATAGGCAACTCCTCGAGGTTTTATTTACGGACAACTCTATAATAATCCAGAAAAAGCAGGCACGCCAGTTTGTCTTCATAACAAGTTCGCAGAATGCTCCCGGATAAGTCTATAAAGAAACGCGAGACCACCTGGATGGCGGTCTCGCGAACGCTGGAAAGCGCACAGGCAACCGGGACGCTTCGCAGCTCCGTGTTGACGATTACCTGTCCCGCAAATGCGGGCGCTACTCCCCGACAAAGGGAACTTTTCTTGATATAATGCCGAAGGTGGGACTTGAACCCACAATCCCGTCAGGGAACACGAGTTTGAGTCGTGCGCGTCTGCCAGTTCCGCCACTCCGGCTAGCGCCCAAATTTTACCACAACTACAGGTCTCGATGAAACTTGGAATTATCGGCTTCCCCCAATCTGGCAAAACCACTCTTTTCAACGCCCTCACCCGCGGTAACGCGCCGACTACTGCCTCTGCGGGGCGCATTGAAGTCCATACCGCCGTGGTGGATGTCCCCGACCCGCGCGTGGACAAACTTTCAGCTCTTTTTAAACCGAAAAAGACCATCTATGCCAAGATCACCTATGCCGATATCGCCGGTCTGGATAGCGGCGTAGCTAAGTCCGGGATCTCCGGTCAGCTTCTGAATCAGTTGTCCCAGATGGATGGGCTCATTCATGTTGTCCGCTGTTTTGAAGACGGAACCGTACCCCATCCTTCCGGTAGCGTGGACCCGGCCCGTGACATCACTGCCATGGACGGTGAACTTCTGCTCAACGACCTGATCGCCGTCGAGCGCAAACTTGAAAGGTTGGTCGAGGAACGAAAAAAAGGTGGCACAGACAAGGTTCTCAACGAACGCCAGACGGCGATGTTCACGCGTTTACATGAGATCCTCTCTGCAGAGAAACCCTTGCGGGGCGTGGAAATCTCCGCCGAGGAGGAGAAATTCCTCTCCGGCTTCGGACTGCTGACCCGCAAACCCCTGCTCGTGCTATTAAACCTGGGGGAGGGGCAGCCAGTACCTGAGCTTGCCCCGAACAAAGCCGAGGGGTTCCAGGCCGCTTCGCCGCTGGTGGCACTGCAGGGCAAACTGGAAATGGAGATCGCCCAGTTGCCGCCGGACGACGCGGCAGTCTTTATGTCTGAGTATGGCATCACCGAACTGTCGCTCAACCGCATGATCAGCATCTCCTACGATCTGCTCAACCAGCAGTCCTTTTTCACCGTCGGTGAGGATGAAGTCCGGGCCTGGACAACCAAACGCAAGGCCACGGCTGTGGAAGCGGCTGGTGAAATTCATACCGACTTGGCGCATGGGTTCGTGCGTGCCGAAGTGATCTCTTGCCAGGATTTACTTGAGTTGGGCGGGATGACCGAGGCAAAAGCTAAAGGTAAACTGCGATTGGAAGGCAAGGAGTACGTTGTCAGGGACGGCGACATCGTCCACATCCGGTCTAGTCTGTAATTCATCAACACAAATCAAAAAAGGCGCGCCGCATTTCCATGGCACGCCTTTCTTGCTCTATTATGTTTGATTAACTACGCCTCGTACTCTGCAGGTTCCTCCTCGATCGTCGCTACCGGTTCTTCCTCCGGCTTGCGGTCCAGCATCTGCATGGACAGGGCCACCACCTTGGTGTAATATTTGGTCTCGCCGCTCTTGTCCTCGTACTTGTCGGTCTTCAGGCGGCCTTCGATGAAGACCAGGCTGCCCTTGTGCAGATACTGCTGGCAGACCTCGCCCAGCCGGCCCCAGGCCTCCACATTGACCCATTCAGTGCTTTCCTTGTTTTCCCCTTCCGCTGACTTCCAGCGCTGGCTGACTGCCAGGCTGAAGTGGGCCACCTTTTTGCCTGTTGGCGTGGAGCGGCTTTCGGGATCCTTTCCGAGACGACCGATCAGTTGTATACGGTTTAAAGAGGGCATTTCTATTCTCCTTTCCCTGGAAGAAATTGATTATCATTAATTAGTTTAATGATGTTTAGATAATAGTCAAGGTGGATATTGGAGCATTTATGAAAATTGTGACTACTCTCCCCGAACTTCGCCTCGCCCGCCGGGCGCTGCCCGGACCCGTAGGATTCGTCCCGACCATGGGGTACCTGCACGCTGGTCACATTTCCCTGGTGCAGGCGGCCAGGGCCGAATGCGCCAGCGTGGTTGCCAGCATCTTCGTCAACCCGACCCAGTTTGGACCGAACGAGGACCTGGCGAGTTACCCCCGTGACCTGCCGCGTGACCTGGCTCTGCTCGAAGCCGCCGGGGTGGATCTGGTCTGGACACCTACGCCGGAGGTTATGTACCCGTCCGGCTTCCAGACCTGGGTGGAGGTGGAGGGGTTGACGCGTCCGTCGCGTAGCACCCCCGGAGCGGGGCGTAGGGGGCTGGAGGGCGATTTTCGCCCGGGGCACTTCCGCGGTGTGACCACCGTGGTTGCCAAGTTATTTAACGCCGTCGGCCCCGACAAAGCCTACTTTGGCCAGAAGGACGCCCAGCAGGCGGCTGTCGTCCGGCGCATGACGCAGGATCTGGATTTCCCCCTGGAGGTCGTCGTTTGTCCCACGTTGCGCGAAGCCGATGGTCTGGCCATGTCCAGCCGGAATACATATCTCAACCCGCCGGAGCGCCAGGCCGCCACCGTTCTCTTCCGTGCATTGTCTGCAGCCAGATTGGCCTATGATTCCGGTGAACGCAGGGCCGACAAACTGCGCACCCTGGTGCGCGAGACGGTCGCCGCTGAGCCGCTGGCGAAATTGCAGTACGTCTCCTGCGCGGATAATGAAACGCTGGAAGAGTTGGAAACGATCTCCAGCTCGGTGCTGCTTTCGACGGCAGTCTTCCTGGGGAAGACAAGGCTGATCGATAATTTCGTGATGGGGGTTTAAAGGTTCTTGGATTCTTTTTGCAGTAGCTTTTTTTTTATCTATAACCCGATTTAATAAATATCACCCAAACAATACATTTGCCTTTTTGATTCTTCTTATTTGTTCAATTTATCTGTAATGGATTTTAAGTTCTATTAAGTCAAAAGGGAATAAGAAAATTGGGGAGAGAGATTGGGGGAAATATATTTTTCTGGAAGGATAACACCCGCTCACCTCTCGCGTAAGCCGTCCCTTTCAGGAAAGGAGAGAACAGGGGGTAGAGGGATTAAAACAGGGATAGTAAGGTTAGATGATGGGGGGTAGGATACATACCGTGAACAATTTCCATTGGGCAACTAGATTAATTTTTGTATGTTGTATTACAGTATGGATGGGTCAATTGTGCATTATCGACAGACCTCGTTCCCCCATCTGCTTTTCGTACTATATGATCTATAGATATTGCATTACGATGAATAAGACCTCCGCAAATTTTGCATCGGAGCGCATTTGAGATCGCTTCTCTAATAAAGGCCGCAGATTTTACCTCACTTGAGAATTCCTGATTGATAGATTCCATTTCCTCAGTAGGCTGAGTTAGGTAATTAAACTTATTATCCTTATTAATCTCATTTATGACCTGGGCGCCATTTATTCCTTCTGAAAGCTTTTCAATGATCGCAAGATAATAATCTTTAATGTAAGGGTAACTTGCTGTTGCACTTCGATATTTGCGAACAATTTGTTGAACTAGATAATCATATTGAATTAATATATCCTCGAATTTATTCCGTACCGTCGTGAACTTATTAAAATAATTGTGTTTTTCAAAATCTAGTATTAATGCTGTAATCGCAAAAAAAGAAGCGATTTTATGTTTCCCATTCTCTGAATAGAAATATATAACAGGATGAAGCCCCAAAGAGCCGGGTTGATTACTATTAATTCTTTCAGCAGTTTTCTTACACTTTTTTAGGAACTTAATTGTTTCTACTCCGCTTAAGTCCGGAAGAAGGTCCTTGCCGTTGGTTGATACACCATTTACGATATTGATGAAATCCAGTACAAGAGGTAAGCTTTGCGCTGCATATAACCTGCCGCCTATTGGTAAATCAAGAGTCTTTATCGGATTGTCCAATTCTGGGTCAAATAGTAATTTGTTTATCTCTCTGGCTAAATCCTGAATCTTGATCTGGTTTTCTTCAGGAAATGCAGACCAATATTTATGCCCTCTTCCACTACGCACAATAGCTCTTGCGGCAATGCCATTTGGTTGCTTACGTGCCTTTAGCACCCGTAATTCTGTCGGATTGATTGGAGATGCCTCTTGATTTATTTTAAAGAAGGATGATTCTGCCTTGGATGAATCACCTTGAACCCATTGGAGTTGAATTGCTAATGCCCCAAGACTCTTTGTTCGTTCGACAATTTCTCGTCTCACCTTTTCAGGGTGATCAATGGCAAGAGTATGATCTTTGAACGAACCAATTGTCTTGCTTATCTGGGCTCGAGTGCGTTGAGCTATGTTTATTTGTTCTTCCGGAATTATTCCTTCATAAAATTTCTTGGAGATATCACCATCTCCATAATCATCATTGATCCAGGCTGCGAGCGCACTAAGCCTATGTGAACCATCTATGACAAATATAATATTACTTGCACTCCCCCATAAAATGACCGCTGGTATTAAATCTCCATCAAGAAAACACTTGATAAAATCTGTAATCTTGTTAAAATCCCATTCATTTGTTTCGCGTTGAAAGTCAGGTTTCCGCAAGACGGAAAAGAAGAACTCGCCTATCTTGAGATCATTGATTGATAATGTATCTTTGAGAGTACCAACCCTTTGGGTCGTATCACTAACATCGAAATCTTCCCTTGATATCAAGGCATCAAGATTCACTTTTATCATTGTTTAATCCTTCAATTCCGAGTTATTGACGGTCATTTTTATCTATTGGTGGATAAATCCTTGCTGGGTTATCATATCCATCAGCCTGGTTTCGGATCCGGTGGTGGAGGTGGCGGATTGCTTTTGGTTCCTGAACTATTTCCACCCGGGTCCGGAGCAGGCCGCGGTGCTGGCGCTGGTGAAGGTTTTTGGGTAGAGGTGATTTTATCGTCGCTCATTCGTTCTCCCTGAATGTGTAGTTAATTCTTACTTCATCCTAAGATGATGACATGGCAAGGATTAATAGTTGATAAATAAATTAAAATGGTTGATTGGTATTGCATAATCTAAAATTCGCTGGCAATCTATTTTTTCTTTGAAATTATAATGTTAGGTGCTTTGCGATAAACAGTGGTTTTGCCACCTTCGTCTGGGGTTGGTCGAACCACAGGCTTCGTGAGCGGGGTGGTATTAGACTTTGGCTCTTTATTAGGCTTTGGCTTCTTGACAGTCACTTTTTTAGCGCTCATTATGTTCTCCAGAGAAAGGATTCCGCCATGAATAATAAATTTCGCTATCTCGAGATATCGCTAACAGAAATGCAACGGGACTTAGGACTCCAAATAGGTAGCTTTGATTCGATTAAAGCCAATGTACGGTCGGTATTAAGTTCAGCGAGCTTGATAGTCTCACTTGTGGGCGCTCTTCAACTGGTGACCGCCCGTATCGACCCGGCCTGGCTATACCTTTACCGAAGCGGTGTGATCTTGGCAGCGGTATTGTATGTTGTCTTAATTGCTTTATGCATCGCTGCCCTATGGCCGGTAAGCGTATGGTCGCCGCTGAAACCCGAATGGGATAATCTAGTCACAACCTTCAAAGATCTAAACGAAGAAGATATTATCTTGAAATACCTGAGTTCAGTATTAAATGCTATCGACAGGAATGGGTCGCTTCTCAAGAATTACGTTCGCCTTCAGAGGACCGCCTTGATCTTGTTGCCAATCATCGTGGTCGTTCTTTTGTCCCTGGCGTTAATTCCCAGGGTATAAAAATAGGTCTCTCTATTCTTCCCTAACCAAAGCCAACTGCATACCAGGCTAAGTTGAGTAGTTCGTGGTTGAGATCCATTAATATCACCTGACTTCCATTACCCCCGCGACTCTTTGCCACCATGCTTGATGGGGCTCTTAATCAGTATAACTTCTTACAGACGAAAGTCAAGCCTGCGTAATCCTGCAATCCCGTAAAAACCTCGCTCTCACTATCGAAGACACAAAAAAACAACCACTGCGCAATCTATCCAGCCGTCTGCTTACCGGCGCTAATTTGATATAGTGGAATAAGGGTTCTATTCTTGTAAGGCGAGTGAGGGCAGGATAGAAGGACCACCAGGATAACTCTAACAAGAATGATCAATAACGTCTACCTGGGGGTTAGTGAGCACTGCTCTAACAAAAGGTGGGCAATACCCCCAATATCTTTCGAACAGGATATCCCAATGCGAAATGACTTTGATTCAGCGCGTGAAAAGAACATCCAAAAAAAAGCCGCTCTTAGCAGAGCGGCTAAAAAAACCATCCTCAGGTTACTTGGAGGGAGCCATGAACTGGAAATAGGCAAATCCAATCGTAAACACAAGGTAGATCCCGAACGCTGACCAGCCGACCGCGTTCATGACACCGCTGAGGGTTCCCATGAGGGCAACGATAGCACCGACGGCGTCTCCGATCAGGCTGCCGAGAATAATGGGCTTTATGCTGGCGCCAGTGAGATCTTTTGCCAGCCAGTTGATCAACCCAAGCGTCAGCATGGCAACACCGTAGATGCGTGCCAGCAGTATCTCAGAGGCGCTTGTCCCAAAGCCATAGGTTGTGGCCATGAACGTTGGCAACAGGAGCAGACCGAGACCATAGAGGAGAGCGACAACTGCAACAATCATGAGGAATGTGCGAAGTTTCATAAGATTCTCCTTTTTCTTAATAGGTGGAAAGAATTGAACTCACTATTTACAACCCTGGTTCCAGGGGGAAGGTTCGATGGTCTGGACGCCTGCGCCGGAGGGTATGTACCCGTCCGGCTTCCAGACCTGGGTGCAGGTGGAGGGGTTGACCCGCCCGTCGCGTAGCACCCCCGGTGAGGGGCGTAGGGGGTTGGAAGGCGAGGTTCGCCCGGGGCATTTCCGTGGTGTAACCACCGTGGTTGCCAAGCTGTTTAACGGCGTCGGTCCCGGCAAAGCCTGCTTTGGTCAGAAGGATGCCCGGCAGGCGGCTTACCCCGTCTCCAGCGGACAGCGGCTCTGCCGCTCGCTTATATATGCGTTTTGCCAGAGATTGCGCGATAATAGTCAGGAGAAAACATAGCAGGGAAAGGGAAAAATATGGATAAGAAGCGTGTCACTATAATTGTTTGCTTGGCAACAATCTTATTGGCCGCTTGCGCGCCTTCACCGCAAGCCTTCCAGATGGCAATTTCCGAAACACAGGCAGCCATGCCTACTCAGACAGCCTATCCAACTTATACGCCATTTCCAACCTACACACCTTTTCCTCCCACACCGTACCCGACAAAGATTCCTTTCATAGAATCATTCTCTACCCGCCTGTTCCCTGGAATTGAAGCAAGTCTGATTTACGCAATTGAAACAGGCACAGAAATTTGGCTGGATTTTCCAAAAGATGCGACTTTACAGCCTGCCAGAGTTATGCTTATTCCCGGGCTGTCATCCATTTATCCACCAACTCTCGTTTACAATGGCGATGCCTTTGACCTGCTTGCAGGTCTTGGGGATCAAATGGAAGGATTCAAAAGATTTACCTTCAATGCACCTGTTTCGGTGACAATAAAGTTTGCCTCATCTCAAAACCTGGACACACTGGCGCTTTACACGTGGACGGGCAGCGATTGGGAAAAAGTCGAAACTGTGTGTAACCTCCCTTTGCCCTCTTTGGATACGAGCGCTAACATGATCAGGACTTCTATCTGTTCTCCGGGTGCATTTGCTATTTTTGCTCGGAATGGCGAATAGATGGGCAGCCCACCGATTAACCTCAGTGTCAAGACCTGAAGAGGAAACCAATCAAAAATAAAGTTTGGGTCCAGAAACAGCTACGATTGAGAGCTTCTTCGCGGCTGTTTTTTATCCAAGCCTTAAAACACTCTGCCCCCGCCAGCCT
>JBGPQK010000012.1:0-65474 GCA_041489005.1 Anaerolineae bacterium | reverse complement strand
GCCCTCGCTCCGATTGCCTGCCTGATCCTGCTCATGCTGCTCGTCTGGCCGAATCTCTGGCAGCGGCTCACCGGAACCTCTGAGTGAAGGTGAATAAACTCCAGCTTTATGCACTGTCCTGTTCGCAATTTGATTGGTAATTATCATCTTCCGGGGCTGTCGCTTTACAGCCCCGGATTCGAGTCTGTTCAATAGTACTTGACAAAAGTCAAAGACATTCTCACTTTCCTGTGATATTCTATAATTACTAGTTGGTGCATTCTTTCACAAATAATAAAAGAGGAGAGTACCATGAATATTTTCAGCTTTGATAATCTGTTTCTTCTGCTGACTGGCCTGACGGCCATCTACCTGCTCTGGCGGTTTTACACCCGCTGGAACAAGGAGAAAAAGCTCTATGATCTGTACTATGGCATTGGCTTTTTCGTCCTGCTGGTCTCCGGCCTGCTGCTCATCTTCCTGGGACTGCGGATCCTGGCCTCGCCTTATGTACTGACAGTAGCCTCGCTCATCCCACTCGGAATTTCAATGGGCCTCGTCGAAGAGTACTTCCCGCAGTATAAGAGAGCCTTCAAGTGGTTCGCGCTGGTGGGCTTCCTGGCGATTGCGATCTCGGCTATCTTCGGGATTGACATTGTCAAGAAGATCTCAGTCCCGCTCTTCCACGGCGTGGCCGGGCTGGTCATCTTCCTCGGTCCATTCCTGGCGAAAAAAGCGCCGAAAGGCTTCTGGTGGGTTGGCATCGGTGGTGTGCTGATCGGCTTGGGCGGCATTGCGCTAGCTTTCATTTCGATGGGCGCGCAACTGCTCTTCTTCAGCCCTTCCTTTGTCATGCTCATCCTGACACCCCTCCTGCTGCTCATGACTCTGGCCTTTACTTACGGTTTCGTCCGCGATATCAAGGGGTAGAAGACCTTGGAGGCCACGCTGTTGCGTGACTTTCAACCTGCACAGATGGTACTTTCTTAGGGGCAGCTTTTTCTATTGCCAGGAGGCGAACATGCAATTCATCAAAGACCGATTCAATTATCTGTTCAAATCCACCAAAGGTCTGATCTTGGTGGCGATTGCCATGATCGCCCTGGAAACTGCCCTGTTCGGCATGCTCTCCGGTCCGATGGCTGAGCTGGGTGTTCGCGATTTTGTCGTCCGGGTTTTCAAGATGAACCTAGTCCAGGCCGAGCGCGAAGGCCGCATCATCATCCTGTATCACTCCATCGCCATGGCTGTGGTCGCCATCGAGACCTACATGATCACCAGCTTGTTGAAGATGAAAGAGTTCTACAAGATGGCGGTGCGTGTGCTCATCACTGTCGGTTACATCCTGACCATGATCTTTGGCATGGGCTTCGCCTACTGGGGTCATAACTGGGCGCTCCACGGGCTCTACATTACCGGGCTTAGTCTCATCTTCTTTGCTGGCGTACTGCTGGTGATTGCCCTCTGGCCGTGGAACAAGAAATACTACCAACCGGACAAGGCCCATTCCCGCACCAAAAACGGAGTGGACGTGGAACGCGTGGCCTTTTTCGCCACCGCCCTCGCCACGGTCATTTCAGCCCTGTTCGGTGCCATCCCCGGCTCGTTCTACGGCAACGGCTTTGAGACCTTCATGGCTCAGGATATCATTCGCCTGCCAGAGAAGACCACCATGGAATACTCGATTATCGGCCACCTGCACATCATGCTGGCGCTCATCGCCATCATGATCACTCTCATCATCGGACGCTGGCTGAACTTCAAAGGCATCCTGCATAAGATCGCCATGCCGCTTATTATCCTGGGCACAATTGTACTTAACCTGGGTGTGTGGGGCGTGGCAACCCCGCTCGAACCGGTGGCCCACATGATCATCTACGTTGGCGCCACTCCCGCTATGCTGGGCGCGCTGATGTTGGTCATCTTCACCTGGGACAAACTCATCCGCGAGGGTGTTGCGGGCATCCAGAAACCGAACGGCTGGCAAAAAATCAAGGCGCTGCTACGCGACCCGCTGCTTTTTGGCCCCATGTGGCAGATGGTCTTCATGAACTTCACCACCAGCTTCATCGGCATTTTCATGGCTGTGCGCTTGGAAGAGATCTTCCGCGTCTGGCCTGCCCATGAAGAGCGCATTGAACTGACCGGTCACTGGCATGTTCTTTCGGCCATCATCGCCACCATCATCCTGCTCTACTACGGCGATATGATCGGCCTGAAGGGTAAGATCCGCCAGTGGTATGGCTGGTCCCTCATCATCCTGTCAGACATCGCATTTGGCGCCGTCACCATCTTCGAGATGAAACGGCTGTTCATTTCCGAGGCAACCCAGCAGCCACTGGTCAACACGCTCATGCTGTTGATGGACTTCAGCCTTGGTATGTTGCTGGTCATCCTGGCGTTGGTAATGATCTGGCGGCTCTTCGACTTGTTCAGGAAAAAGGGACGCTGGACCGAGGAAGTGGATCACGAACTCTCTGCAGAGGTGAAGCAATGAAGCGCACAAATAGCATGTCATTGCGAGCGAAGCAATCTCCATCTCGCGGGAGATTGCTTTGGGCTGCCGCCCTCGCAATGACACTGATCATTTTGGCCGCGTGTGCCCCCGTGGACCTGAACGTACCCATCCCCATCTACGATACCGGAGTGGACTCAAATGCCTGGGCCACGATCCCGGCAGGTTCATTTATCAAGGGACAGACAGCCGATCCCGCTTTAATTGATTCTGACTATGAGATGATGGTTACCGACGTGACCGTGGTGCAATATGTGGATTTCCTGAACACTGCCCTGGCCGACGGTACGCTCAAATTGGACGGTAATCAAATCGTCGGCTTCTACCCCGGCGATGAGTTCCATGCCGTCAAGCATGAGGTTGAGATCATCGCCAAAGACTACATCTTCGTCCCTTTGAATGACCCGGTTTCACGCTTTACCTTAGACGGCGCGGTATTCTCCGTTGTGGCCGGGTACGAGAATCACCCGATGACCAATATCTCCTGGTTTGGTGCCTGGGGCTACTGCGGGTATTACGGCTACAGTCTGCCGACTGAACTCGAATGGGAGAAGGCCGCCCGCGGATCCGAAGACGACCGTCCGTTCCCGTGGGGCTACGACATCACTCGCAAAAACGCCAACTTTTATGCCAGCCGCGACCCGTTTGAGGATATGTCCACGTTTGGCTCGCGCACCTCTCCGGTCGGATTTTATAACGGTAATACATATAACGATTATGTTACCCTCGACTCGGCCAGCCCCTACGGCCTCTACGATATGGCCGGGAACGTCTGGCAGTGGACCGGTGATGTATACGAAGGCCAACACTACCGCTACATGCGCGGCGGCTCGAAAGACACCTATGATATGGACCTGCGTATCTGGGTGCGTAACAACGCCACACCCACGTATTACAGCCCGGGTGTGGGATTCAGGTGTGTGAGAAATCCTTGAAAAGGGGTTCAGGGATCGAAAATCCCCTTATAATCAAACCACCTTGTTCCTTATTACCCATTCATCTGATCCCTGTTTCTTTTAGGAGTATTGCTTGAAAACCATCCTTGCCAAACTTCGTCTCTACTGGCCGCTGACCAAGTCTCTGCAGACCGGTTTGCTGCTCTCCACGGGTCTGGCCGGATTCATGAGCGCCCGTTGCCCGGTCATGCACTGGTACGATTTCCTCGGCCTGGTTTTGAGCTTATTCCTGGCGATCGCTGGCAGTACAATTATCAACATGTGGTACGACCGCGACATCGATGCAGTGATGAACCGTACCCATCACCGTCCGCTGGCAGATGGACGTGTGACCCCCACCGAAGCCCTGCGTGTTGGGCTGCTACTTTCGCTCCTGGGTGTCGGGATGGCGGTTCTGATATCCCCCCTCTATGGCTTGATCGTCTTTGGAGGACTATTCTTTGATGTGGTGGTTTACACCCTGTGGCTCAAACGACGCACGGCCTGGAGCATCGTCTGGGGCGGGATCGCAGGTGGGATGCCCATCCTGGCCGCGCGCGCCTTCGGCACCGGTCACATTGACAGTATCGGCATCCTGCTGGCACTGGCGGTGCTGTTCTGGATCCCCACCCACATCCTGACCTTTGCCATGCGCTACTTCGACGATTACCAGGCCGCAAAAATCCCGACTTTCCCCTCTGTCTACGGTTTCCAATTCACACGCCTCACCATTGCCGTCTCGAGCGTGATCGCCGCCCTGTCCATCAGCGCGGCAGGCATCCTGATTGGAATGCAATGGGGTTTCGTACGCCTATTGGCAGTATTGTCTGTAGGGTTGATGCTCTTGGCCGCAGCTACAGTATTCCGTCCCACTGAACGCGTCAATTTTGGTTTGTTCAAATACGCTTCGTTGTTCATGCTCAGCGCGATGATTCTATTGTCTATTTAAAGGAGAGATAGGATGCAAGCTACTCAAATTCTGATGGACGAACACCGCGTCATCGAACGTGTCCTCTCTGCGTTGCAGGTTGCTGCCGAGCGTGTCTCTCAGGGAGAAGAGATGCGGCCGGTGTTTTTCGTGGACGCCGCACTGTTCATCAAGAATTTCGCCGATGGCTGCCACCACCGCAAGGAAGAAGGCGTTCTCTTTGTCGCCATGACTGAATCTGGCATACCGGCGCAAAGGGGTCCTATTGGCGTGATGCTCGCCGAGCATGAACAGGGACGCCTCTTCACGCGTGAAATGAAGGACGCCGCCCAAAAGTGGGAAGCGGGTGATCTTTCGGCGCGGGCTGCCGTGGTCCACAATGCGCTTGGTTATGTCGCTTTGCTTCGCCAGCATATCCACAAAGAGAATAATATCCTTTTCCCGATGGCAGACCGCCTCATTCCACCCGACAGGCAGGAAAAGGTTGCCGCTGACTTTGAACGCATCGAACAAGAAGAGATCAGGGAGGGCATACACGAAAAGTACCTGGCACTCGCTGAAGTTCTCGAAAAAGAAAGCCGGAAGTAGATATGAAAATGACCGTCCTCGACCGTCTCCTCCTTCTCGCCACCGGCGTATTGGCCGCCTGGCAGATTGCCGTCGGCATTGACCACTTGAGTACCCTGCCCATTGTCGCCTATACCATCGGGTTCGGTGTTCTGCTCGTAGCCGGATTGCTGCTCATCATCCTGGGTTTTGGCGGGCTGGACAGCCCAATTGTGGTCATCGTCTCGACGATCATCCCGCTCAGCCTGTCGCTGGGACTGGTCTGGGAGCACCTCGCTGCATACCAGATGCCATACCTTGTTTTTGCCATCCTCGGGTTTCTGGCAATTATCATAACTCGCTCCTTCAAACTGAAGAATAAATTGCCAGTCATTGTGCTGGCAGTCGTGCATGGCATCGCCGGGATGATAATTTTCCTACTGCCCATCCTCCTGGTTTTCACCGGCCGCGCGGCACCTGGCTTTGCCCTCGTTGGCCTGGGCGGGGCGCTGATTGGTGTGGGTGGCCTGCTGCTCTCCTTCCTGAAAGCCGGAAAACCCATTCTCTCTCGAAAAACGATCTTGAAAATACTGCCCGGGTTGCTTTTATTGACAGCTGCCGCCTTTGTACTTGGTTTTTCAGCAGCCTGATATCTCATCTCTTGGAGCATACTCTATGGAACAACCATCGAAGTGGACACCTGCAACGAAGAAAATTTGGCTGCATCTCACCGCTGGGATCATGTGGTCGGGCGTGGGCATCATGCTGGTCGCCTTTGCTGCGACCTGGTTGGGCTTTGTCCATTCGTGGACCGTCCTCCTTCTTATCTTGGCTGGCCTGCTATTGGCCGCCGGGATATATTTCTTCGGCTTTTCGAAACTGGCCTCCAGGAACGTCCAACGCATTGTTGATATTCCCAAGGAAAGGATCTGTCTTTTCGCCTTCCAGAAATGGACAAGTTACCCCCTGGTCCTGGTGATGATTGCCATGGGGATTTACTTGCGCCATTACTCCCCCATCCCCAAACCCTACTTGGCCATCATTTATATTGGCCTGGGCGCCAGTCTTTTTATTTCCAGCCTTCAATACTATTCCCAGGTACTCCACACCATTCACACTTAGGCGTCTGCTGTTTAATCGAAGGTCATGGTTGTATGTTTTTTTTATTACCAAATTGAGAAAAGGAGAGAAGAATGTCAAGAAACAAGTGGTGGGCCAGGTTATTGCGTATCGTCGGGATCGTCTTCATGAGCCTGACGGCGTTCTTTACCCTGATGGGCGGGGCGGGGACATCCTGCGTGGCACTTAACCCGAATATTTCGGGAGGCAAATTCGCCGGTATTGCTCCCTTCCAGTGGTTGTGGATCCTTTTTGTCCTGGTCGGGCTGGCCGCTGGCATTATGGGCGTGCGCGCCGTCGTTCTGCTCATCAAAGGGAGGAAAAACGCCTATCGCTATTCCATGATCGCGCTCATCCTGGGGACGGTGGTGAACGCTATCCACATGTATGCTTCGCGAGCATTGCGCGGTAGTTCCATCCCTGTGGATATGGTGTTGGATACCAACCTCATCACCCTCATCATCTTCCTGCTCTTCCGCATTCCTGGCATCTGGCAGGGAGTTGACTTCGAGAAGCCTGAAGGTGAGAAGAAGGCCAGCAAGCAGGCGGCAGCGATTGCCCTGGGTGCGTGCGGATTTCTGTCTCTAACCATCCAGTTCTTTATGGCTCCCACCCACACGATTGGCGGGATCAATTACTCTGATGTCTGGCACACAGCGATGACGCTCATCGGTCTGGCACTGATTCTGAGCGGTGTGGCGATGGCGGTTTACACCGAATTCGCTCCGATGAGGCGCAAGTCGCTGGCTGAAAAATAATAGAAGATTACATATGAACATACGGCTCCCTGCGTTTGCAGGGAGCCTTTGCTTTGAGAAAATCAATCTGCCAAGCCGCCCCCATCCACAGGCAGAATCGCGCCAGTGATGAATGAGGCCCCTTCACTTGCAAGATACAACACTGCCGAGGCGATTTCTTCAGGCCGGGCAATTCGTCCCAGCGGACGGTTGGCCGAATCTTTCAAGAAAGCAGCTTCTGGTTCACCCAACTGTTTTGCTTCGTTACGCAGCATCGCTGTGTCGGTATCGCCGGGGGCAATACAATTGACTCGGATATTCTTCGATCCGTAATCCACGGCCATCGCCCGTGTCAGGTTCACCACCGCGCCTTTCGAGGCACAGTAGACCGCCGCCCGTGCCCCTCCGGTCAACCCCCAGCCGGAGGCGTTGTTGATCACTGCGCCGCCGCCTGCCTGTTCCATCAACGGGATGGCATACTTGCACATCAGGAACATGGATTTCACATTGACCGCCATGACACGATCCCAATCCTCTTCGCTGAGTTCGGTCACCGTGGCACGCCGGATGATCCCGGCGTTGTTGAACAGGATATCCACACCCCCCCACGCCTCCACCGTTTCCTGTATTGCGTTCCGGCAATCCTCTGCCCGGCTCACGTCTCCGCGCACGAACAAGGCCTTTCCACCTGCCTTCACGATCTGCCGCACAACCGATTCGCCTCCCGCTTCATCCAGATCCACAATGGTCACGGCTGCTCCGGCATCTGCCAGCAGGACCGCCGCCGCGCGGCCGATCCCGCCTGCCCCGCCGGTCACGATCGCTTTCTTTCCGGTTAACTCATATCTTTTCATTTAATCTCCTGTGATTCATCCTGTCACCTTATACATCACGCTCTCCTTGTATCCGGTGGGATGATTATCGGCGTTTTTGTCCTGTCTTCCGTAGGTAGGCCCGCCACGTGATCGCCCATTGTTGAGGATCATCGAACGGGTGGTAGTCGATCGTGTGGACAGTGCTGTTGTGCGGCGCAGACCGCACCGTATTCGGGTCCGAGTATGCTTCTCCCGCCACATGTTCCAAAATGGCAGCATATTCGTCCAGTTCTTCTATCGAGTACGATTCGGTCGGCTCCAGTGTGCATGGTTCAGGCACAACGTATGGGTGGTGGCTGGTCCAGTAATGCATGCCAAAATCGGCCAAGCGGATTCCGAGTTCCTCCGAGTGGACTCCGGTCTCCTCATACAATTTCTGCCACGAATAACGCACCTGCTCCACGCGCCGTTTGCCCACCGCATAGGGTGCGCTGGCCCCGCGAATCCCAAGCACCTTCTTCATCAGGTAATTGTTGTTGAGCACCGCCACTTCGGCCACCTCGCGCAGGCCGGCTGCCCCCAGTGCCATGACCCACGCATACGCCTTCAACACCACCGGCGCCGCCCCGTAGAACGGGCGGATTTTTCCGATGCTGTCCGGCAGGTCATAATTCAGGAAATATTTCTTCCCGTCGAAATCCACTGTTGGCACGGGCAGGAATCGCGTCAGTTCCTGCGTCACACCGGTCGCCCCCACAGCCGGTCCACCACAGCCGTGCGGGGTGGAGAAGGTCTTGTGCAGGTTGAAATGGCACAGGTCAAACCCGGCCTCCCGCGTCCGCGTGATGCCTAGCAGACCGTTGGCGTTGGCCTGGTCGTAGGAACACAGTCCGCCTGCCGCGTGAATGATGCGCGTGAACTCCGCGATCTTCGGGTTGAAAATGCCAGTATCTTCCGGGTTGGTGATCAACATCCCCGCCGTCCGTTCAGAGACGGCTGCCTTGAGCGCCTCGACACCGGGATACCCTTCAGCACTCGGATACAGCGTGATGACCTTGTATCCGGCTACTTTGGCGCACGCCGCGTCGGATGGATGAGAAAAGATGGTGGTGATGATCTCGTCGCGCTGTTTACCTTCGCCGCGCGATTCATGATAGGCGCGGATGATGGAGGCGTTGGTGTAGATCGCCATCGAGCCCGCTCCTGGCTGGAGTGTGAAGCGCTCGAGCCCCGAGATCTCTTTCAGGATCTGCTCGAAGCGGTACATGATCTCAAGGATGCCCTGCACGGTGGACTCGTCCTGCAGCGGGTGTAGTTCGGTCATCTCCGGCATGCGCGCCAGTTGGTCGTTGACCTTCGGGCTATATTTCATCGTGCAGGTTCCCTGGCCCACGTCAATGTTGAAATCCGCGCCCAGGTTTTCCTGCGAGAGATGGTCATAATGGCGCAGCACCGCCGGTTGCGCCATTTCCGGTAACTTCGGCGGGTCCTTGCGTCGCAGCCCATCCGGGATGCCCTTCAGCGCATCCCCAACCTGGGATTTGATCCCCTGTTCCACTTCCGGGACCAGGATGCCGCGCTGTCCCGGCTGGCCTAATTCAAAGATGACCGGTTCATCCCAGCGCGCCTGGTGAAATCGCCGCAGGTTGGGTTTGCCATTCGTGAATCGTTCCGCGGTGATGTTCTTCATGACAGCGCCTCCTTAATGGTCGATGCCAGCCGGTCAATATCTTCCTGGGTATGGACCTCGGTAACGCAAACTAGAGAACTCTCACCCAACCAGGGGAATTCCCTGCTCAAGTCCTTGCCGCCGAAGATGCCCTTGCCCAGCAGTGCTGCGTTGATGTCAGCCACTTTCCTACCGGTACCGTCGATGTTGACCACAAATTCCTTGAAGTGCGGCGCATCGAACACTTCCGTGCGCACCCCTTTTATCTTGCCGATCTCCTGCATGGCATACCGGGTGCGGTACAAAATGCCTTCGCCAATATCCTTCATCCCTTGTGGCCCCATCAACGCCAGGTAGACACCGGCTGTAATGCCCCAGAGCGCCGCAGCCGTGCCCACCCACTCTTTGCCTTCTTCTCTTTTCGCAAAGGAGGTGCGGTCGTAGGCTACGTCACCGAAACCGTATTCCCCCGCGACCCGAGTCGGAGAAATTCCAAACAGGCGCGATGGGTATTGCAGCACGATTTTTTCATCATCTTGAGACGCAATGAAACCGGCCTGGCCTCCCCCGAACTGCATGTGCATCCCCAGCGGTTGGATGTCCCCGCACACGATATCCGCCCCGTACCGCACTGGGGGTGCCAGTACACCCAACGAGATCGGGTCCACGCTGACAATTGCCAGCGCACCGTGCTTGTGAGCCAGGTCCGTGATTTCCGTGCCGTGAGTCTCAAGGCATCCAAGATAGGATGGGTTTTCAAAATACACTGCCGCACTCTCGATCTTCAGGAGGGTTTCCAAGTGTTTCAGGTCCATCCCGCCTGTCTTGGGGTCGTGCTCCACGATCGCGATCTCGATCTCAGGCTTCAGGTAATCGTGTACCTTCGATAGCTTGTCCCGGCTCAGGATCGCGGCCAGCAGCACCCGCCTCCGGCCTGTAATGCGGCACGCCATCCTCAGGGCTGTGGCCGTGGCCTGAAAACCGTCATAGTTCGGCACGTTGACCACATCCATTTCCAGCAGTTCACCCATCATCGAGCTGTATTCAAAGAGCGCCTGGAAGCGGCCGTGGTCATCATACGGTTCACCCGCGTAAGCGGTCAGAAACTCACCCCGCTGGTTGACCTCGTCGCAGATGGCAGGGACATGGTGCTGGTAACAGCCCGCGCCGAGAAAATTGAGATATTGTTGCACGCTAGTGTTCTTGCGTAGCAGGCCTTCCACGTGCCGTCGCAGGCCATATTCCGACAGGAACGGTTCCGGCAGATCCATCTGCCCCTGGAAGCGCAGGGCCGCAGGAACGTCCGCGTAAAACTCCTCCACACTGGAAGCCTCCACTTCCCGTAGCATTTGCGCCTTGACTTCTGGTTCGGAGTTGGGGATGTACGGATGGACGATTTTCTTCTGAGTCATTAGCCACTCCTTGAAAGGATATTTTGCTTGCTCTTATTGCCTTTTCTATAATAGGAAACGGAAAAATGAATCCATCATTCCAATATTGATTATAAACGTAAGTTCGCGATTTGCCCGATTCGGTGCGATAATCTTGTTGGTTCTCACTGCCGCTCCATTGAAACTTTGCTCAGCGTCACCACCAACGGATGCGCAGGTGATTTCTTTCCGCAGATGGGCAGAACCTACGGGTTCTTTTTAAACCCATAAGTCTCACTGAAAGAGATCTCCGAACACCGTCCTTGTGTAATTCCTGAGGGAGCCGGGGGATTACTGCTGTTCCTACGGCTGATAACCGGTTCTCACGAAAATAGTGGGATGGTCCCCTCTCGAATTACGTCCTCCCCAAAGCTGCAAAAGAGGGATTCCCGCTTTTCTAATTAAAGTGGGATCTGCTTTGAAGCAGATCCCACCGGTTATCGGTTCCCCACCGCAGGGTGCAAGTGCCCGTTCTCTGCAGGCTGTTACAGCTTGGTTAACCAGTTAAGGCGCACCCAACCAGCTGGATTTTCCAAACGTGCCCAGTTTCCTTGGATCTCCACCACAAACACCCGCTCGTTCTTTGTCAGGCTGTCAATGAGTCTGGCTGTAGTCTCATTTGGGAGATTCCTTACCCAAAGGTGCGCCCCTAGAAAGATATAAGGGCTCCCAGCAGGAACTGGGGTGGGGTCCTCATTGGGACCGGAGACCTCTCCGAGGTGTTCCATAAAGGAACTCTGGAAAACGCTTACGTCCACAGGCTTGCCTTTCCATCCCAGGATATCCTGATAACTGCCCGGCAAAATACACCTGTCACCCGTGAACTGATGGCCAACGATGTTCTCCTTAATAATCCCGGTATCTTTAAAGATCGGATCGTAATCCGGCAGCCACTTATCGTGCAATTCCTTCCAGGACATCTTCTTTGCAACAATGGGCTGTTTTCCCCATGCCGCAAACCAGACCTTATATTTTCCCAACCAGTTCTTCATGGTGGGAGCATAGCTTGTGATATACCCTCGTCCTATATAAATTCCGGTGACCGGCCATACCCTGGCAAGAGCTTCAGCAAAAGCCTTGCAGTGACTGTCCAGTGCCCATGGGTTAAACACCGGTACATTTTTCCAGGGCAGCTTCCCGGTCCGGGCTGCTGTCCATTTATTCCAATCAGCCCACCACTGCTCCATGTCACCCCATAGGGAGAGTACCGGCAGGCCGCTTGCCTTCAATGTCTTGCCAGCGAATACGGCCTGGGCATTCCCGCTTACGGAGGGATCATCCCACCAATAAGCGTGCAGTCGGAGATATTTGGAATATTTCGCCACTAGCTCCCCATTCTTCTGAAAACGTGAGTCGACTGACCCCAGGCCTGATCCAGCCTTAAGGATCACGTCGGTTACACCACCGTCAATGAGCTCCTGTGGCCTGAGCATCGAATCCCAGTGGCTGTGGTCAGTGACCAGTACCCGACTAGTGATAATTGTTGCAGGCATTTTTCCTCCTTATATAAATATCTACAGAGTACTACCAAAATATCCAACCTACAGGGTACTGCAGATATGGCTGAACTAAAATCTCATGAAATGTGAGCAATTTGAGACTGGTAAATTCGTAGATTCTTGAAAGCAGCAGGTATAAAAGGAACCGCCTTTGACAGAATTCAGGAGAAGCGTCTATTGACAAAAATATTATAGCATACCAAGCATCCGTTCGCATGACCAGGTGCGGTAAATCCGTTGCCTATACAAGGCCATTGCTCCAGCCGGTAATCTCCCCCAGAACCGCAAGAATCAGGTGTCTGCCTGCCAGAAAATCAGTACAATTAGCCCATGACTAATTTCTCCCAACTCTCCGCAGATTACCGGCGCATTGAAAAGGCTATCCGCTTCCTGGATGACAATGCCATCCGCCAGCCAGATTTGACCGAAGTGGCTGCTCACGTGGGTCTGAGCGAGTATCATTTCCAGCGGCTGTTCACGCGCTGGGCGGGCATCAGTCCCAAGCGCTTCCTGCAATTTCTTACCAAGGAAAACGCCAAAGCTCTACTCTCCCGCTCCTCGGTTCTGACTGCCACATACGAAGCCGGACTCTCCGGTCCAGGGCGTTTACACGACCTGCTCGTGCATTGCGAAGCTGTCACACCCGGTGAATACCGGACCAAAGGTGCTGGCGTGGATATCGCCTATGGCTTCCACCCCACCCCATTCGGCGAATGCCTGCTGGCGTTGACCGGGCGTGGCATCTGCTTTTTAGCCTTCGTGGACGGCGAGCGCCAGTCAGCCTTGGAGCAGCTTAGATTTGACTGGGCCAATGCCAATCTTCGCGAAGACCCGTCCATTACCAATCCGGTGGTGCAACAGATTTTTGCTCCTCGACAAGGCCCACACCCCTCCTCTCGGGAACCTCGGGCCATTGTCCTGCACCTGCGCAGTACGAATTTTCAGATTAAAGTCTGGGAGGCGCTCCTGCGACTACCGTCCGGCGCAGCCACCAGCTACGAGGCGCTGGCAGATCAGGTCTGCTCAGGCAAAGCTGCACGCGCGGTTGGGAACGCGGTCTCCCGTAACCCGGTGGCCTATCTCATCCCCTGTCACCGTGTACTGCAAAAGGCGGGAGGTTTTGGCAATTATCACTACGGGCCGGCGCGCAAGCAAGCCATCCTGGGTTGGGAGATGGCTCATAAAGAATAGTGACTCACATCGAGCCGAACCGAGAAAATCCTTGTTGGTGTTTTAACACTATCTTAACAAAAACTTGGTAAAATTGGACTTCCTTAGTCTTGTTTTACCGATTTTGTTTACAGGAACTTCCCATGGAACGCAAACTCAAACATATTTCCGTACCATCATCCGAGATCACGCCTCATAGCGTTTATCTCTCTCGCCGGGATTTTTTGAAGGCGGCCGGGATTGTCAGTGCAGCCGCGTTTCTGGCAGCCTGTGGGGTGAAACCACCCACCTCCTCGGGGACTGGCTCCGGGTCTGAGACGCCGACGATAAGTCCGCCTGTGCCCGATAACGCTCTGGGTCAAACAACCGACGAAATGGACAACCCGCTTAACACCCTCGATCAGATTACGAATTACAACAATTACTATGAGTTTTCCACAGACAAGCAGGCCGTCAACCCATTATCAGCGAATTTCAAGCCCACCCCTTGGGCGGTGGAGGTCGGCGGGCTGGTCCAAAATCCAAAAACATACGCTCTCGAAGACCTGCTCAAGTTCGAGCAGAAGGAACGCATCTATCGCTTGCGCTGTGTGGAAGCGTGGAGCATGGTCATCCCATGGACCGGCTTCGAGCTGGGGGTATTGTTGGACGAAGTGCAACCGATGACCAGCGCCAAATATGTGCACTTTGTCACCATGATGGATGAGACCCGCATGCCCGGTGAAGGTGATCCGCTCTACCCCTGGCCGTACAGCGAGGGCTTGCGCCTAGACGAGGCCATGCAGCGCCTGACGATCATTGCCACTGGTCTCTATGGACAATCTCTGCCCAACCCGGATGGCGCTCCATTGCGGCTGGTGGTGCCATGGAAGTACGGCTTTAAGAGCATCAAGGCGATCGTTAAGATCGAACTGACCGAGCAGCGGCCGCAGACGATGTGGAATACGATTTCACCTCGCGAATACGGCTTCTACTCCAATGTTAACCCTCAAGTGGATCACCCGCGCTGGAGCCAGGCGAGTGAACGGCGTATTGGTGAATTGAGCCGCCGCCCGACACTGATGTTCAATGGTTACGCCGATGAAGTGGCCAGTCTCTATACGGGGTTGGATTTGCGTGCCAACTATTAGCAGCAAAAAGCAAAAGATCACCTGGCTTCAAATCGTCATCCATATTCTTGGCTGGCTGCCACTGGTGTGGATTCCCTTTGCCTATTTCGCTGGCAGGTTATCCGTCAACCCCATTCAGGATATTGAGCAGCAGCTGGGGCGTATCGCCGTCTACTTCCTGATCGCCTCTCTGGGCTGCTCCCCGCTCAATACTCTTTTTGGCTGGCGCGAGCCTCTCAAACGCCGTCGAGCTCTGGGGCTTTATTGTTTCATGTATGCCAGCCTCCATGTATTGACCTTTACCGGCCTGGATTATGGCTTTAACTTGCAGTTGATTATCGGCATTGTGTTGAAGAAACCCTACGCCATCCTGGGTCTCGCCACATTTATCCTTCTACTCCCACTGGCTGTTACCTCCTTCCGCTTGTGGATGAAGAAACTGGGTCGTTGGTGGACCAATCTGCACCGCCTGGTTTACCTTGCCGGTGTGCTCGACATCCTCCATTACGCCTGGGCCAGAAAAGGTAGTCTAATTACCTTGAGTGGTGACATCCTGCAGCCGCTCTTATTGAGCCTGCTCCTCCTGCTCCTGCTGGTCTTGCGTCTGCCGCCGGTACGACGGTGGGCCAGTGAATTGCGGCAGAAGTCCACCAACACACCCTGATTTAACTGCTCATCCCTATCACCTTTTTCGTTTCCACGCAGCCCAATGGAGCCAAAGGAAGAACTGGTCTCGTTTGACACTGCCCCTATTCTGCTATAAGATAAAGGATTGGAGGCGTCTTTTTTTTTCGACCCACTGGAGAAGACCGTGTTGAAGACCAATTCCCCCATCTACCAACGCCCCTCCGAATTGCTCCAAAACTTGATCCGCTTCGACACTACCAACCCGCCCGGCAACGAACGCTTGTGCATCGGGTACATTAATAGTGTACTCAAAGATGCCGGGGTTGAAACCACCCTCGTTGCCAAAACACCGGAACGTCCCAACTTGATTGCCCGTTTGAAAGGCGAAGGAAAGGCTCCGCCGCTGCTGCTCTACGGTCATGTGGACGTGGTCACCACCGAGGGCCAGCAGTGGACCCATCCACCCTTCGACGGCCGCCTCGTGGATGGCTACATCTGGGGCCGCGGCGCACTGGATATGAAAAGCGGCGTCGCCATGATGCTGGCTGCTTTCCTGAAAGCCAAAGCTGAAGAGGCTGCTTTGCCTGGTGACGTGATCTTCTGCGCTGTCGCCGACGAGGAGGCCGGGGGTGACTTTGGCAGCCGTTTCCTGGTCAACGAACACGCACTATTGTTCAAGGATGTCAAATACGCTTTTGGCGAGTTCGGTGGCTTCAACATGAGCATGGGCGGCAAACGTATGTACCCCATCATGGTCGCCGAAAAACAATGCTGCTGGATGAAAGCCACCTTCCACGGACGCGGCGGGCACGGCTCGATGCCGGTCCATCACCAAGCCATGGCCAAACTCGCCCGAACCCTGAGCCTGCTCGACCAGAAACAACTCCCTTACCACATAACTCCCGCCGTCCAGTTGATGCTGACCAGCATCGCCGATGCACTGGGTGGCGTCACCGGACTCGCCGTTCAAGGTTTGACCAAGTCTTTACTCGCTGGAGCAATTATCGGATTCCTAGGCGAGCGCGGAAATATCTTCGAGCCATTGCTCCACAACACCATCAGCCCGACCATCTTGAAAGCCAGCGATAAGGTAAATGTCATCCCCTCCGTGGTATCCATCGGCATGGATGGTCGGTTGCTGCCCGGATTCACACCCAAAGACATGGAAATTGAAATGCACGCCCTGCTCGGCACAGACTTCAACTTGGAAGTGCTGGAATACGACCCCGGACCCTCCGCCCCAGACATGGGTCTGTTCGACACGCTAAGCGCGGTGATCAGAGAGTCTGACACACAGGGGATTGCCGTGCCCTACGTGCTGAGCGGCATCACCGACGCACGCTTCTTCACCAAACTGGGCATCCAGACTTACGGCTTCACCCCGCTCCAATTGCCCAACGATTTCAGCTTTATTGGCACCATTCACGCTGCCGACGAGCGCGTCCCCGTGATCGCGCTGGACTTCGGCGTGCAGGCTATCTTTCAAGCGATACAAAGATTCCACTAAAGGAGAAACTCAAATGACCCCATCCGCTCTACAAGCCCTAGCCATCCTGCGCGATGGCAGCCAGTTCAAGTGGTATGTCGTCGCTTTACTGGCTTTTGTCTTTTATGTATACACCGTGGAAGCCGAGAAGCGCAACTGGAATCTCCTCCTCGCCGGCCTGGCCTTCTGGGGTATGGACTGGTTCAACGAAATCTGGAATTCATTGGTCCTGCGCTTCACCGGTTACGCCCCGGTATGGGGCGCGCCAGGGAATACAGCCTTCCTCATCCTGGTCGGACTGAACATCGAGATTATGTTCATGTTCGCCGTCTCCGGCATTATATGGACCAAAATGCTGCTACCAGATAAGAAGACCAAGATCCTGGGCATCCCCAACCGGGCTTTCATCGCCGTTGCCGGTTCCGCCTTCTGCGTCTTTGTGGAATATCTGCTCAACTTGGCTGGCGCTCTCACTTGGGATTATTCCTGGTGGAACCGTGGCGCCCCCTGGCTTATCTTCCTGTTCGGCTACCTGACTTTCTTCATCGCCGCCTTCTGGGTATTTGATATGAAGACGATGAAAAGCAAGCTCATCACCGTCGGAAGTATCTGGGCGCTGGATATCCTCGCCCTGATATTGTTTATCCCTATATTGCACTGGATCTAACCCAAAAGCCCAGGGGTGGACTTCGAAAATCCGCCCCTGGACGATTCAGGTTTGATGGCTGCGCACTATATGCTTTGTGGCTGGTACCTCCCTTGCTTCGCCAGCCGCTTCATTCCATTCCCCTCTTCTTCGTAGATCTCATAAACCAGTTCCAACGGCACCACTCTGCCGAGCATGGCCTGGGCTGCGCAATATTTGGTCGCGGACAGCTCAATGGCGCGCAGCACCGCCGCCTCATCCACGGCATGACCGGTGACCAGGTAAGTGATGACAGCCTGAGTGAATACTTTCGGGAAATCATCCGCTTGGTCTGCATGGACTTTAACATCGAATCCGGTTATTTCCTGTTTCTTTTTTTTCAGGATGGAGATGACATCCATCGCCGTGCAGCCGGCCAGGCTGACGGCCATCAGTTCCAGCGGACGGAAACCATCCTCGTTACCGCCCACCTCCGGGTCCGCACCGAGCGGGACCTCAAATCCGGTGTCCGCTTTGCCGGTGAAACTCATTCCCTGACGCCATGCCACGGTTGCGTTCATTTGTTTTCCTCCAATAGTGGAGTGACATATTGTTCCAGCGTTGGCTGGTTGATCCCACCCGTCCATGATAAGCGGGCAATTCCATCCCTGTCGATAACATAGGAGCTGGGCAGGTCCCAGTTCTTAAAAAACACCTGTGCTTTACTTAGCGGGTCAAGCCAGACCGGGAAGGTCAATCCATATTCCTTTACGAAGGAAGCCACCTGGTCAGCAAGATCATCCGAATCAATGGCGATTACTACAAAACCTTCTGCTGCGTGGGCGGTATAGTAGCCTTGCAGTTCGGGCATCTCGGTTCTGCACGGGGGGCACCAGGTGGCCCAGTTATTGACCAGGATCACCTGGCCGCGATAATCACTGATGGAGACCGGTTTGCCCTGCAGATCGGTCAGTGCCAGTTGTGGTCCAGGATAATCGAGTGTGGTGGGAGGAATGGTTGGGGCAGCACTATCCACTGCTTTTTGTTGGGCATTTGCCAGCAGCGGAATCAACCCACCGCCGAGTAAAAAAATCCCCACCGCGATTAAGGTGATGAAAGTATTAAAACGGCGGTTTGTATTCTTGGTTTCGATCATATTTGAGGACCGGGGCAGGGTTGAACCCTGACCCACAGTTACCTAATGCAATACTTGGAGAATGGTGGCTACAAGATTGGATTCCAGGTCAGCCGCGAAAGGTTAAATGTTAGTGGCGGATATAATCGTCCAGATTCAGGGTTCTGAAGAGTCGCTCACGTACCACAACCGGCACTTCTCCCCCTTCCGCGGAGGATTCATGATAAAGGGAAATGGTTTTGCGCAAGGTATCAACTACAACACGGCAATTCTGGCATTCGGCGACATGGCGTTCGATCTCTTCACACAGTTCTTCTTCCAGCGTTCCATCCACAAAATCGGACAGGGAGCTCAGCAGGGATCGGCATTTGGAATGTTCATGGTCGCTCATTCTTTGCTCCTTTTTTCAAGCCGTTCGCCATAATATGTACTGAGTTCCTCCCGAAGGCGTAAGCGGGTACGCAGCAGGCGGGTCTTCACGGCAGTCTCGCTCAAGTTGAGGGCCTGACTGGTCTCCTGGATGGATAGGCCTTCAATATCGCGCAGAACGAAAACGATTCGCTGGGTTTCTGGCAGATGCTGGACGGCGCGGTCCAGTGCAGCCTGGGATTCAGACGATAGGAATTCATCTTCCGGCAAACAACACCAATCGGTGAATTGGGCCGGAGAATAATCGCTATTTTCATCGTCTTCCGGAGCGGTGTCGCTGAGGGTGATCTCAGGGCGGTGTTTGCGTAACAGCATCAGGGCTTCGTTGGAGGCAATCCGGTAGAGCCATGTGGAGAGGCTCGAACGGCCTTCGAATTCTTTTAGGTGTTGGAAAGCCTTCAGGAAGGTATTCTGTAACACATCCTCAGCGTCCGTCGGAGTGCCAAGCATTTTTAGCGCCAGCCGGTAGATCGGTCCGGAGTGAATGTCTACCAACCTGGAAAATTCTTTCCGGTCTCCTTCGCGTAAAGCCTCGACCGATATTTCAGTTTTGTTCTCACTCATTAGATGATTTCCTCGGTCAAAAAGTTGCTAAGCCGAGTATACTCGAATCGCATGATATTCATGACATAACACACGGACGAATGTCTAGTCTTTTAGGATGTTTGCCACTAGAAAGGAAAGTCCGCTTTGACTAATATCCTATATAATTATGAACCTCGAGAATTATATTCACCTTGCCTTCTTCAGCGGCCTATGCGAGGCGGAAATTCAATTGCTGGCGCCGTTTTTCGCTCCCCAAACCTGGGTAGCGGGAACAGTTGTATTTGAGCAAGGTGACTATGCAGAATATCTATACCTGGTAGCGTCGGGAGAATTGACCATCCGCTACAAACCGGACGATGGGCCTGTGATGAATATGACGCACGTCCAGCCAGGAGGTATTTTTGGATGGTCAGCGGCGATGGGCAATCCGACTTATACGTCCGGGGCAGTCTGTGCACTGGATAGCGAAGTTCTGCGTATCCGCGGCGCGGACCTGCGAATGCTATGTGAAAAACATCCTGAATTGGGCAAGGTCATCCTGGATCGGTTGTCGGCCATCATCGCTGAACGTCAGCGTAGTCAACAAAGTCGGGTGAATTCTATGTTGGCGAACGGAATGCGCCAGCAGCAGGATAATTGAGGAGTTATTGCCATGTCTGAGAGCGGAGTAGACCCGAAAGCCGAAATTCAAATGAAGGCGCTGGTCGAACAGTTAAGCGCCTATATCGAGACCTTCCATGGCGGTTCTGCTGAATACGTTTCATTTGACGGGAAGATTCTTAAAGTACATCTGGGTGGTTCTTGTCTTGGCTGCCCGCTTTCGCCATCCACGCTGCATGGTTGGGTGGAGGGGACGGTGCGTCAATTCTTCCCGGATATTAAGAGTGTGGAATCGGTTTAGTTCATCCTTGTGAGGTGGAAACTAAACAACCCCTTGCCTCTGCGGCAAGGGGTTGTTGCATGGAACCGGAGAAATTCTAATTCGCCTTGGCTGCGCTAATTAACAGCGCAATGCCAGCAATCAAAAGGATGCCAATCCAGGCATATTCCAGAACGCCGACAAACGGGGTGCCAAGGAAGAAGCCAAGCAGGAGCAGTACCGCGGCCGGGATGAAAGCCCACTTCATCTTTGCCAGCAGTGCCACCAGTAGGAAAGTGAGTCCGAGTCCGACAAAGAACACACCGCCGGTCTCAACAACATTGAACGCTTCCGTCAGCGCAGAAGTGAATCCCAGGGTGAGCAGCACACCGCCGGGAATGATGGCCCACCATTGAGCCGGTTGGCGGAGATACACAGCCCAGAAACCCACTCCGATGCCACCCAGGAAAGCCAGCCCGCCCCAGCCTAGCTTATCAAGTAGCAGTGTCGAAGCGGCCATCCCAGCCAGGGTGAAACCGGGGATGGCGGCCCACCATTTCGACTGGTCGCTGAAGAACCAGAATAGAAAGATGCCCGCACCAATTGCCAGTAATCCGGCCCAGAAAAAGTCGGTGGCACCTTTTAGTACTCCCATCTTGTCCAGCAGCATCAGAATGCCGCCCATGATCAATACCGTACCAACCAGAATACGGTAATCGAATCGTTTCATTTTATTCTCCTTTAGGTAACTTCTATCGAACCGACGCCGGCATCAATGGTCATGTCGACGCGGTTGGCTGCCGTACTGTAATCGGTGGATTGATACAATCCGCCGTCAAGGCGCGGGAAACGGGGATTAACATTAACAGAAGCAATACCGCTCTTGATCCGAATGCTTGCCGCAACCCCTGAGGGAATGCTTACCTTGAGCGATGAAGCGCCGGTGTCAATATCTACATGCGTGTTGCCGGCATTTGCGGGCAGGGTTAGTTCGGTGCTGCTCGCCCCTGTGTCAATATCCAGGTCGATGACTTTGAGATCGCTCAGGTCCAGGATCGAGGCGCTCGCTCCGCTGTCGATTTTCAAACTCAGCGGGATATCGCGGTTGAGGCGAATGTCCCAGTCCAGGCGCTCACCCGGCAACCATGCCCAGGCCTTTTGAGAGGCGCGCAATTTGACCTCCATCCGGCCACCCTCCACGTGACTCTTATAGCTCAATCCGTTGGCGAAAGTGCCGTTGACAATTTCGCCGGGCTCGGCACCAGAGCGTAGCGTGAGCCTGCCCGCGGCATGGTCAAGTTTGACAAAGGCACTTGCCGCTCCCTCGAGGGGGATGGACACCTGTTCTCCTTCTACAGGTTGATTCCTGGTGAAGAAACCCAAAATCAGCCAGACGCCGAATGCGATAATCAGGAGCGGCCAGAAATAGCCGAAGACATCACCAACAATAACTCCCATTTGCTTCAGAAGAAGCAGTCCGGCCAGGACGATTAGTATGCTACCCCAAAAGAGATTACCTCGTCTGTGCATGTTCATATCCTTTCTTATTTGTGCCGCATGATACCGCGCACGATAAGCCAGATACCCAGCACGAAGAGCAAGGCGATCGGGACGTACGCGCTGTATGAACCGAAAATGGTCCAGGCATTAAAGATGGTGGCAAAGATGGTAAACATGATGGCGCAAACGAGCAGTAATTTCAACCCTTCCCGCAAACATGCCATGAAATCGCCGCCGATAATGCCAGACAGGATTTTGCCAACGCCAACAAAGCCCGGGATTAGCGTCCACAAATATGCCCATGACTCCCAATTGTTGGTGGCGTTCTGATAGTACAGGATGCCACCAATCCCCGCCACAATACTAGCTGGAATAGCCATGTCTGGTGCACCGGTCAGCAGGCCAATGACCAGGAGGACTCCCCCAGCAAATATGACCCACATCGGCCAGTCAAAGGTCAGATGGAGGATGTTGCCCAGCTCTGGTTTGATACGGGTGGCAATCAACCAGCCTGCCACCAGGATGAGGAGCAGGCCCAAAACCAACTGCGTGCGGTTTTTCTTTTCCATACGTTTTCTCCTTGTAGAAAATAATGTATCTAGTGTACGTACGCTAGAGACACAAAAAAGTTACCCTGAGTGCTACATCCGTTCTCGATGCAAATACTGCCGGCAGATCATAGCCAGTTTATTATATGGTCTATCGGACAAAATGTGTCTATCAATTGGCTGAAATTTCACTAACAAAAGGCAGTTAACGTTGGGAACACTTTTAGGGAAGTTCTTACAGCGGTTATTTGCGTTGCCGGGCCCAGGCCGCGCCCATCATTATTAAGGGGAAGAGAATTGAGCCGAGACAGGGTATGCTATTTCCTTGACTATCCGGTTCCGGTGTGGTGGTTGATAATTCAGTAGCAGGGGAGGTATCCGCAGCCGGAAGCTGAGTCGCCACCAGGGGCTGGGATGGGTTTCCGTCTGCCCAGCGGTGGTAGAAGATGTTCAGCAGGGGAAGGAATTCCTCGGTGGCTTTACGGCTGCCGGTCTCGGATGGGTGGTCGTCGCCGGAAGGGTAGGCCAGGGTGTTGCTACTGCCGTAAGTGTGTTCGATGATGCCGGCGCTGTAGCGATGGTGGGCGTCGCGGGCAGTGAGGCTGTTGTAGAAATCAAAGATTGCAACATTTGGGAGAGTGTAGTTGTTCTCATCCAGCCAGTCGTTTACCAGCCACTGGTTGAAGGCACGGGCGTTTTCAGCGTAGGTGGGCTCCGAAAGCGGAGGTGCGGTAATAACCACGAATAATTTTTCGGCATGTGCGCCGAAATATTGTAGGATTTCGTTGTAAACGTACTTGGCATGGCCAACCGTCAGCCAGCCATCCGCGGAAGGCGGGTCGTTGGGGTAGCCTTCCAGGGCAGAGTTGGGGAAGCATGACTTGAATAAGATGATCTGGTTCTCCCCGCTGGGATCGTTCGATAGGCGCGTGTACGATGAGTTCTGCCCGCTCTCGTTGAAGACGGCATTCATGTAGACGGGCGTCTGATTGCTGCTGAACCATTCCGTCCAGTTGGGGATGTCGGTCCGGTCGCCGATGGTATCGGGACCCCAGCCATAATTGGTATCACTGACGAAGTAGTTGTTTTCGGCGAGTGCCTGGCCGAGGCCACCATAGTCATCCCGAAGCCAGTTTTCGCCGGTGGAGTGATGGATGAAGATGAGTTTGATGGTGTGGTCGGGTGGGTTGGGATTATCAGTTTGCTGACCGGAAGCGGCACCTCCCGGCAGGAGAAAAGAAATAGCCAGAAGAAGAATGGTCAACACTCTCCAAATACGACTACGGGTGGATGTCTCCATAGATTCCTCCAAATAAATGGTTTAGGATGTCCACTTACACAAGCTGTACTTATTGAGCTACCTGCCATTTTAGGTGAAAAATGGTTCATAAGCTGGGTATTAATCTAATTATAGGGATGAACTGGTGAAAATCAATAGCCTATATGGAAAGAAGAGTCCCCGCTTTCGGCGGAGATGGGGTTTATTCAGTTTTGGCACGGACTCTGCTACGCCAATCCTTTATCATAAAAGGTAAATAGAGAAGCAGGAAAACAATGATACCGATCAATTCCATGTAGATCAGATAATAAGGCCACGGCGGCATTATATCCAGTAGGCTGGCTGTTGAGGGCTTTCCATTAATGTATAGGAAATCTGTCCCTAGCAACATATTGATCGGGAAAATGACTGCTGCGTAGATATTCAACCCGATCACCACCCGCCAAAAGGATTTCCATGTCGGGCGGAAACCCTCCACGGTGGTCATATAAATGCCGGAGGTGATCAATAGTCCATGCGAGATCATGGTCTGGAAGATGCGGTAATGTGGAAATCCATAAATCCCCCCGTCCGGTGTCAACAGGGCCTGCATGGCACCGCCAATGCCAATGAAATAGATGAACTCATAGATCGGGTAGATCTTGAAGATCAACATAAAACCAGCCAGCCAGATCAAAATACTGCAGATGTGCAGAGGCAGCATCGTCTTGACGGTCCAGTGTCCCCAGCAAGCGTTCCAGATGTGCCAGGAAGCCTCATCAGCCAATAATATGATTGCCATCGTCCACCGAACAATGGTGCGCGCCTTCTCAGAGGATTTGCGAAAACCCAGCATACCTACATTCAGGAGCGCGATGACCAGCAGGGCAACCAGATGCCAAGTCCCGAACAGGACGAAGGGCGCACCGGTGTAATCGTAAGTGAAGTATTGGGACATAGAGTTAGTATAGGCGGAGGCCAAGCCCCCGCCAGAACGCTCTAGAACGGTCCGTAACCGAATGCAACAGCCAATGCAAGGAAAGCCACTGTTGCAAGGAAGATCCAGAACCACAACTTGAGTAGCCACTTGACCCACTTGTGGTAAGGAACGACTGTCAGGCTGAGGGTAATGAGCAGGGCAGCGTTGGTCGGGTAGACCAGGTTGGAGAAACCATCACCGAAGCAGTAGGCGCTGACGGCTATCTGCCGGTTGACATGCACCAGGTCAGCCAGCGGCATTAGGATGGGGATGAGCAAGAGGGCTTTGGCCGAGCCGGAGGTAATGAAGAGTTCCATCACCAGCGTCAAGCCGTAGATCGCCAAAGCCGCAGTGAAGGGGTTGAGCCCGGTTGTAAGGGTCGAGGCCCAGTGCAGGATGGTGTCGAGGATTCCGCCCATCTGGACAATGTAACGCACGCTGGCGGCCATCATCAGCAGAGGGACCGCCGGGGCGATTCCCAGGAACCCGTCCCAGACGGCCTTCCAGACGGCTTTCCCCACCCCAGCGACCAGTCCGGCACCAATACCGCCAATGACGAACAGCAGGCCGGTGAGGGGCAGGGCATAATCCGAGAGGAAGGTGACGAACGGCGAAGCAACGAGCACAGCCAGGATCAGTACGAAGAATATCGCCAGGAAGACTATCGCGGCCCGCATGCGCGGATCATCATTCTTCTCTAGTTCGAAGGAGCCGAGGCGGATGCGTTCCTTCTGATCCTCCTGGAAAACGGGGGAGGTTTCCGGGTGCTTGTCAATCTTCTTGGCATAAGCGCGCAGGAATATGGCAAGGATGACATATCCTACAACAAACAGCATAACGCGCGGCATTGCACCGGAAAACATCGGCAGCCCGGCCAGTTTCTGCGAAACACCTATGGTGAATGGATTGAAGACTGCCATCGAAAAGCCGACATTGGTAGCCAGAATGGACATGCCCAAGCCAATCAGAGAATCCCAGCCGAGGGAAAAGGCCAGGGCGATGATGATGGGCACCAGCGGGATGACTTCCTCAAAGATACCGAAGAAGGCGCCCAACGCCATGAAGAAAAAGGTGACGACCAGCATCATGGCATACTTACGCCCGCCGAATGCCTTGATGATGCGAGAGATGACCGATTTCAGAATGCCGCTCTTATCCATCACAGCGAAGGCCACGCCTACCAGCAGGATGAACAGGATGATGGCAATAACGGTGATATTACCTTCCGCACCCAGCACTTCAAACGGCGCAGTGAACCAGCGCCAGACTGGGTAATTGGGCCACTCGATAAACGTGAACGACGTGGCATCGATAACCTGCCGCCCGTCCACTTCCACCCTGGTATATTGTCCGGCTGGGACCAGGCGCGTCAGAATGCCCGCTGCCATCATCAGGAAGAAGATGATCGCGACTGCCTGGAGAAAGGCTTTCGTGCTGATCTGTGCACCGGATTTTGGTTGGGTCATGTTGTCTCCTTTGAATCGACGCAGTCTTACATTACAAAATTAAACCCGAAGAAGCATTACGGGTTACACAACATTCCCAGTCAATTCCAAACTAACCTGCCAGAGTTTTTCAGCAGTTGCCCTATCGTAGGTTTCCGGGCTGGAGTCAACTGTCTTGCAGTTCGCGAAATACTTGCCTGTAACGCCCTCCACTTCGGGCGAGGCGGCTAGGTAGATGCTGGTCTGCGCACCCTCTTCAGGCTTGCGTCCAAAAAGCCGGGCGGAGAGTCTGGCAAACACCCTGAAGAAGAAACCGTTGTTGAGCGATAACCCAGTGTCAACGTAGCCGGGATGCAGGGCGTTAACGGTTACTCCGGTCTTTTCCAGGCGGCGGGCAAGTTCATAAGTAAATAAGATATTGGCAAGTTTGGACTGCCCATAAGAGCGGAATCCAGCATAACGCTTTTCACCTTGCAAATTGTCGAAATCCAGCCTAGCACCCATATGCATTCCCGAAGCGACATTGACCACGCGTGCAGGTGCGCTGGCCTTCAACACGTCAAGCAGGAGATTGGTCAATAAGAAATAACTCAGGTGGTTGAGGGCGAAAGTCATTTCTAAACCGTCAGGAGTTTCTAAACGCTTGTTGAAAAAGCCCCCGGCGTTGTTGACCAAGATGTGCAACGGCGTATGGTGTTGCTTGAAACCAGCAGCGGCCTGCTTGATGCCTGCCAGCGTGGACAAATCTTCGGCAATGAATTCGACTGGATTGTTGGTCTCAGTGGAAATCGCTTCGGACACCGCTGCACATTTATCCGCTTTCCGGCTGACAATTATCACCTCCGCGCCCATGCGGGATAATTCACGCGCCGTCACCAGCCCAATACCGTTGGTCGCCCCTGTCACCAGAACAGTCTTGCCATTCATCGGACTATCCATGAAAACCTCATACAGATATCAGGTTTACTTAGAATTCCTTTGATAGAAGGAAAGAGTGTAGGGTGTCGGGTTTATGAAGTCCGCTAAACATGCACTATATGCCTCATCACTACGGTGATTCCCAAAGATCCAAAATGGAGTGGTTGAAGTTTATAGCAAAAACCCGCTTACGTCAAAGGGGCTAGAAATGGAGTCTGCTTTGTGGTAAAGTAATCAAGCAGGAGAATAACTGGATGATGAAAGGAGAGAACATGGTCAAATCACTCTGCTTACAGAATATACTGCTTGCGGATGACGGCTCAGACCACGCCCGCGCAGCGATCCAGTTACTGCTAAAACTACCTTTATCCCCGGAGACGCGCATCACTGTTTTGCGGGTCTTTGGCTCCCAACAAGCAACAGAGGCTTTTCAACTGGAGGCTGCCTTGGAAAAAACCTGCTCCGTACTCCGGGCCAAAGGATTTCGAGCCGATCCTGAACTGTTGCTTGGTTACCCGGCTGAGAAGATCATCGAATATGCGGACCACCATTATCCCGACCTGATTGTGTTGGGTGCGAAGGGACTACGTGCCACGCTGGGCATCCTTCTGGGCGGAGTGGCACAGCAGGTAATTGAATACGCCTCCTGTCCGGTACTGGTGGTACGCACCCCGCTGAAGAGACTTCGGCGCATCCTGCTGGTAGTGGATGGATCCCCCAGCAGCCAGCACGCCGCAGAATGCATGGCCACTTTCCCATTCCCGGACCGGGTGGATTTGCGTGTATTACACGTCCTGCCCCCGCCCTACATGCCGGTTGATTCTCAAATGCCGTATGGAATTCCTTTTGAGCAACCAACTATCGTTTCAGAAGAGGTTGCCCGTCCACCCGCTGCTGAAGAGGATGAAGCCCACCGCCTGCTGACACACGTGGTAGATATTCTGGCAACCAGCCACCTTCAGGCCAAAACCGTACTCAAGCGAGGCGACGCCGCTACTGAAATCATCGAATATGTGAGGAGGAACCAGATCGATCTGATCGTGGCCGGGTCGCGTGGTCTGAGCCGGGTGCGCTCCTGGTTGTTGGGGAGTGTCTCGCGGAAACTGGTGCATTATTCAGGCTGTTCGGTGCTCATTGTACGCGGCCAGGAATGATTTTTTCCGCAACCGGGAATTAATCGGTTAGAATCAATCGGTTGGTGGGTATTAACGTATTGTACCAATCCTCTCACCATCCAGGAGACATTATGGATTTCTTCAAAACGGTCGAAGAGCGCCATTCGATGCGCAAATATGCCGAGACACCGGTTGAGGCTGAGAAATTGCATAAAATCCTCGAGACAGCTAATAAAGCACCCTCGGCGGGTAATCTGCAAGGCTACGAGATTTACGTTGTCCGCAAGCTGGAACAGCGTCAAGCGCTGGTCAAAGCCTCCTGGGATCAGGGCTTTCTGGCAGAAGCACCGGTGGTGTTGATCTTCTGCGCCAATCCGACCCGCTCAGCGGAGAAATATAAGGAGCGTGGGATTGAGTTATATTGCATTCAGGATGCCACCATTGCCTGTGTCTTTGCCATGCTCGCCGCCAAAGCACAGGGCCTCGATACCGTCTGGGTGGGTGCATTTGACGAAGCAGAAGTGAGTAAAATCGCCCATATTCCCTCCGACCTGAGACCGGTTATCATGCTCCCGATCGGGTATGCCGGGAAAGTACCGTCGATGCGTCCGCGACGTGAGTTAAGAGACCTCGTTCACGAGGCGTAAAAACAAAGCTGATGTGTTAGGTTGCCTAATTCCATTACCCTCACAACCGATAGAAACCAGACACCCGGATAATTCAAAACCGGGTGTTTTTTTACTTCCCAGCCTTGATCTGGCTGGCCGCAGTGGAACAATCACAGGCGATGACCGTCTGGTTGCCGCGTGTCAGGGTGCCCTCATAAGGGGCATTCCCAATATGGGCTATCCAGCCATCCAGATTGAAGGAGATGGCGCTGTCTACAGGAATCCATTCACCGTTGTACTTGCGAGCAATGTGGATGTGCGTACCAGTGGCAGTACCACCCTCGCAGGAGGGATATCCAACCGGGTCACCCACCTTCAGCGTCCGACCGACCGAGGCGCGCCCGGCTGTTGCAACGTGCAGGTAGAGGATGTCCCATCCGGTTCGTTCATCGCCGTCACCGTCCAGATCGAGCATCACCACACCTATCTCTGAGCGTACCACCACCCCATCCGCCACAGCTATTGTGACTTCTGTTGTCGGGACACAACCGCCGACCACAGCCGGTGGAGCAAAGTCGAGCGCGGACCAGGGCAGGAGACTTCCCCAGCCCGTATGCGGACCGCCAGTGAAGACCCAGGGTTCACCCGTTGGGAAGGGGAATGTCAATTCCGGTTGCTGGAGACTGACCGGTATGTGGGGCTGGTCAACCGCCCAGGGGTCGCCAAAAAGAGCCTGGTATATTTGCGCCAAGCCTCCGGGTCCGATGGCGCGGGTATAGTCTTGAGAGGAATAATTCCTGGAATAATAATATTGGAATGCTACCGTGGCCGCCGTCTGCCAGGGGTCGGGACGTTCAATGTTCCCATCGATGTGCTCAAGCTCGATCAGGCTTCCGGTGCGCCAGCCATAGTAACCATTGTTGAGCACATTCGCTGCCCAAATAAGTTGCATATAAAGACCGGCATGAGTGTAATCCTCTTCACCGAGTGGATAGTTTCCGCTGGGTGGCACCGGCTGGGAGAGCGCCCCGGTCTGGTATTCCAAGACAGCCAGCAGCACGCGCGGGCTAATGCTGTAGTTGGTTGCCACGATATCCACGATCTCAGCTCCGGTATGGAGGGCATCCACGGCGTAGACGCGGAAATCCTTCAGCCAGCCCGGATGATTGGCGACGAAAGTTCCAGTATCGAAACCGATGGCAGCCGGGCCATTGACAAATTGGCTGTCCGGTAAAATCTGGAAGGTTGTCCCCCAGAACGGCAGGTAATAAATCGGGATTTTCATCGGCATGCCGGGCGGCATGGTGGTGGCATCAGCAGGAATATCCGGGTTGTCGTTCCGGATTTCCTGGATGGTGGTATTAAAATGGGCTGCCAGCGCCGGGAGTGTATCTCCGGACTGGGCAATGTAGTCCACTGGTTCGCCGGGATTGTACTCCGGGCGCGACGGCAGCGGTGTCGGGGGTGAACCCGGGGTCTGGGTGACCGTTACCAAAGCAGGCGTCAACTCTCCGCCCTGCGGCAGACAGGCCGCCAGAGAAAGAGCAAGGATGAGCAGGAAGGTTTTTTTATGGTGTAGCACGGGATAAGGATGATTATTCACCCGGCTGGCGGATGATCTGCGACTCGTGCGACCCTACCGGGCTGGCAGTGATGGTTTTAAGGCCTTTCGTTAAAGTACCTTGACGTAATCCAGTACCAGCATGTGCTGTCCAGCCACTTAATATGAAAGGGAGCGGATCTCCAGCGGCAACCCACTCACCGTTATATTTACGGGCAATGTGCAGATGCGTACCGGTGGCCGTGCCTCCTTCGCAGGAGGGGTGTCCAATATGGTCGCCAGCACTCACCTTGGTGTCAACCTTGATGCGGTCTTTGGTTGCAATGTGCTGGTAAAGCACGACCCATCCGGTCTGCTCGAAACCATCCCCATCCAGGTCAAGCACCACGTAACCGCCTCCGGAGCGCACAATCTGCCCGGAGGAAATGGCTACCACCCAGGCATCGGATTCTCCGCAGTCCGGTATGCCTGCCGGGGCAAAGTCTAGGGCGCCCCAGGTGGTTCCCTGCTCCCAGGCAGCATGTGGGCCACTGGTGAGATTCCACAAAACACCCACTTCGAACGGCAGGGTGAAAACCGGTTGGGTCAGGATAGGTGGGAAGAGAGGGCCGGTTTCCTGTGCACGTTCCCAGGGGTCTCCAAACATAATGGTGAAGAGCGCCGGGAAGCCGGTATCCGGATCTATGGCCTGCAGCCAATCTGGATATTTTAGATGCATCGAAAACATGTATTGCAAGGCCACAGTTCCAGCATTCAGGTCCGGAGCGAGTCGCAGAGTGTTGCCATCAGTAAAGGTCAAGGAGGATATTTTCCCATCGCGCCACCCGTAATACCCGGCCAATAGTTCCTGGACCATCAGGTGTAGTTGCAGAAACAGGCCGGGATACTGAGAATCACGATAACCAAGCGGATAAGTCTTGTCCACGCCGGGCTTTGGTTGGCTCTGCACCCAACCGGTGTAATACTGGATGAGTGCCAGCAACATGCGCGGATTGATGGAACTTACGTCAGCTGTCTGCTGGATGCCTTCCGATCCGGTAATAACGCTATTAGCCATAGATTCGCGGAAAGTGCTTAAATATCCCCCCGCCAAATTGACATACTCTTCAATAGCAAAACCAACCGCACTGGGCGAATAAACCAGATCGCTATCCGGTATGATCTGCCGGGAGGGCGTGGTAGGTGTCTGCGCCAGGCGATTGGGAATTACGAGGAGGGTATTCGGTTTCAGCAAGCCGGTGCTCGGTAGGCTTACCGACGACGAAATCTCCGAGACTTGCACGCCAAAATGCAGGGCAACCACCTCCAATCTGTCACCCGATTGGGAGAAATAAACAATTGTAAGGCGTGGCGTTCCGGGCGTAATAACCGGGGTGATCGTAAACGTCGGGGATGGGAGATTGATAACAGCTGGAGTGGTGGACACCGGGAGGAATAAATTCGTCGGAGTAGGTTCCGGGTCTGCGATAACTATCCCACTGGACGTGGGCGTGAGTGTCAGATATGCATCATTAGTCCCCCACAGGGTGGTTCCACAAGCAGAGAGGAGCATACCACTAAGGACGAGTAAAATGACGGCTTTTCGTAAGACGGAATTCATCGGGCAGATTATACCGCACCTGTCTTGTCCCCGACTCTTATCAAGGTGGTTCTCCGTGAATCTCTTTGGCAATGAGGTAAATTGGTTGAGTTGGAACGTCACTTTCTCTAGGCCACCACCCCATGCTTATCGTTGGATTTGATTGATGGTGTTGTTCCCCTCAAAGGATTCGACTGCCACACCATTTTTGGTCAGCGACCCGACGTATTCCTCGCCCGTTCCCGAAGCAACCCACCCGCTGAGATTGAAAGGGACCGGGCCAACCGCAGGTATCCACACACCGTTGAACTTGCGACCCAAGTGGACATGCGTGCCGCTGGAAATACCGCCTTCGCAGGAAGGATGCCCCACAGGTTCTCCAGCTCGCAGAAACGTACCAGGCTGAACCCGGTCACGGCTCTCGATATGCATGTAGATAATTACCCAGCCGGTACCTTCGTTGCCATCTCCATCCAGATCCAGGATAACCACTCCATCCCCAGTGCGGGTGACCAATCCATCCGCTACCGCTGTGACCCATTTATTGCTTTCGACACAGCCCAGCGCCTCTCCGGGTGGAGCAAAGTCCAGCGCGCCGTACGGTGAACCAGCATCCCAGGAGAGGTGCGGCCCGCCAGTGAAGGCCCAGATCTCACCCGGACCGAAGGGCAGGAGCAACAACGGCTGGGTCAGGTCGGCCGGAACAAGCGGTTCGATGGGAGTGTTAAAGGGATTTCCAAAGAGTAGGTAATACGTGTCAAATAAGCCGCCAGGAGAGACATCCCGCAGCCAGCTGGAATAACCATCCAATCGGACAAAGAAATTCTGAACACCAGCTGTCCCGGCGTTGATTGTCGGTTCAATCGGAACAAAGGAGCCATCACCCAGTACCCAGTCGGTGATACTGTTCGCACGCCAGCTGTAGAAGCCGCTATTGAGCTGGATGGCGGCCCAGGCCAGTTGACGGTACAGGCCCACATACCAGCTGTCGATAAAACCAAAGGGTGTATCGCCCAGGGTCGTGCTGGGGTTGGGGTTGGTAACCCAACCGGACCGATATTCCAGCACCGCCAGCAGCAGCCGCGGGCTGACTGAGTAATCCTGAGCGATGATTTGAACAACTTGGGCGGCATCCATGGTTTCGCCATTCACATCCTGGTTGTAACCCGCCAGATAGCCGTCGTTGCTGTCAATAAAAGCAGCTATATCAAACGAAGCGCTCAATGGTCCATAAACCAGTTCGGAGTCGGGAACTAGCTTGTAAGCCGGCCCGGGAGCTTGGGGGGTCCCTACCGGGATGGTCAATCTCTGACCCACTTCGAGAGCGTCGGGATTGGAAATATGGTTGGCCTGGACAATCGCCTCCACGCTGATACCGTAACGCTCTGCAATGGCACTGAGCATATCCCCGGACTGTACAATGTAAATCTCCGGCCCACCCGCCACACCGGTCTGGTAGTGCGGGACATCCGGCGTAGGTGTCAAAACGGGCGCACCGGGCGGGCGCTGGATTGGGAGGGTGTACGATATCGTCGGTGTAGCCACAACGGCTGTGGGGACCTGTCCAGAGGTCCAGACCGATGCCGGGGTGATAATACTTGTCTTCGTCCAGGGACGGGCACAGGCAGTCAATAGGATGATCAGTCCAAATATCCGTAGTTGTTTTCTGAGCATGGGATGATTCTACTGCCTTTTGGTTTAAATGCAAAAGCAAGTGAATCGATAACTTCTACCAATAATCATGAATAACGGCTATGACAGTCCAGCAGCTTAATCCCTTCGGCAAAGGTATAATCACGCTGATGAAACCTCCCGACGATATCATCTGTATCCGAATTGCACCGTTGCGCCGGTGAACACGACACACGGATATGTGTGACTCATAAAGACCTCATCTACGATGTTACGGACTGTCTGTGCTGGAAAAGTGGTCTGCATGAAGGGTTGCACTTCTCTGGCCAAAACCTGGCTACCGGTCAACCCGAACTACGCCGCGGGCATTAATGTTCAGGACAAGGTATAAGACCCTGCCTCGCTGCTCCAATTCTACCGGCGCATGCTCCAGGTCCGTATGGAAAACCCCGCCCTGGTAGAAGGTGATTACCGGTCGGTCCACGAACAGGCGGAAGAACACCAGGCCTTCCTGCGTTCCACCCCACATGGACGGTGCTGGTGGTACTGAATTTTTCGGAGGAATGCATCACTGCGGACATCTCTGACTTGGGCTTCCGGTCCGCGCAGACGGTCTTTGTCACGAATGTCTCATCCCATCAGTCGCTCGCGGAAGTAGACCCGGAACCGTTCGGCATCTGGATTGTGGAGTTGTCGTAACCCTTTTCGATCTAAAGGAAGGTACACGATGGAACATCAGCTACCCCCTCCACCTCTTGAAGGCCTTACACGCCGGGATTTCCTGAAGATCCTGTCCATCAGTGGAGGCGCCCTTCTGCTGGGTGGATGCGGGGTGCAATCGGAGCCCACCCTGCTCCCGACATTTTACGCCTCCCTGCCACCCGAAACGCCGCCCGACCCGGAGTCCACAGCGACCATCTTGCTCACCCCTTCGCCGACCGATACCCCTTCCCAGGCCCCCAAGCCACTGCCTGAATACCTCCCCGCGGCGGACGGCAGTTATACAACATATCCCCTGCCATCGCCGCAATTCCCCAACTTCATGCCACTCGTGCAAGCCCTGCAGGAACGGCACTCCAGCCGAGATTTTCAGCTGAACGAACTGCCAGTGCCAGTCCTATCCGCCATCCTGTGGGCCGGCTTCGGCGTCAACCGGCCGGACGGCAAGCGGACCTCACCCTCGGCGTACAATGTGCGGGATATCGACATCTACCTCGTCACGGGCAAGGGACTTTTCCGCTACGATGCGAACAGGCACAGCCTGTCTGCCCTCCTGCCCAACGACCTGCGCCCTTACACAGGCACGCAGGGATTCGCCGCTACAGCCCCGCTCGATCTTGTCTATGTTTCGGATTACGGCAGGATGGACACAACGGATAAAGAACGCATGCAATGGTCCTGGGTGCACACCGGCTTCATTGCCCAAAACGTGTACCTGGCCTGCGCCGCCCTCGGGCTGGCTACCGTAGTCCGCTCGACCATTGACCGGCAGCAACTGGGCCGGTGGATGGAATTGAGTCAAAACCAGAACATCACCCTGGCGCAAACGCTGGGGTACCCGGCGAATTGATGGAAAACGTACAACCGAATCCCGCCCCCCCAGACGATCTCGCCTTTCCCGAAAACGTCTGCCACCGTACTATCCCCGACGACCCGGCCTGTTATCCACAGGCGGAGTTCCACGGGCATACAATCTATTTCTGCACTGATACTTGCCAGAGCGTTTTCCTGTCTGACCCGGAACGGTTCTACGCTGTGCACAGTAAATTGAGGTCTTAATGACAAAACTTTACGGCGGCATGGAAGGTGGTGGAACCAAGTTCGTCTGCGCAGTGGGAAGCGGGAAAGACAAAATCGTCGAAGAAGTTCGTTTTCCGACTACGACGCCCGGCGAGACAATCGGTAAGGCCATCGCTTTCTTCCAGAAATACGATGTTTCGGCCATTGGACTGGCCTCGTTCGGTCCTCTAGATCTGAACAAGGCCTCTCCCACCTTCGGCTCAATCACTGCCACTCCCAAGCTTGGCTGGACCGGGATTAATGTGGTGGCTGCTTTCCAGCGCAAATTTGATGTTCCGCTGGCTTTCGACCTGGATGTGAACGCGGCAGCCTTCGGTGAGTACTATTTGATTCCTGAAAACAAGGGGCTGGAGTCGCTGGTTTACTTCACAATCGGGACCGGCATTGGCGCGGGCGTCATCATCAACGGGAAAGTTGCCCACGGACTGACCCATCCGGAAGCAGGTCATATGCGTCTGCCACACGATCGTAAAAAAGACCCCTTCCCCGGCATCTGTCCCTTCCACGGGGACTGTTTCGAAGGCATGGCTAGCGGACCCGCCCTTGCCCATCGCTGGAGAAAACCCGCCGAAACGCTCCCCGATAACCATCCCTCTTGGGAATTAGAAGCCTTGTATATCGCTTACGCGATGGTGAACGTTATCCTTACGATCTCCCCACAGCGGATCGTGCTCGGTGGGGGCGTGATGGAGCGCACGCTGCTCCTCCCGCTCATCAGGGCCAAGGTGCGGAGACTTCTTAATGGCTATCTCGCCTCTCCAGTGCTTTCCGGGACAATGGAAGAATACATCGTCCCACCCGCTTTGGGCAAGCGTTCCGGCGTGCTGGGTGCCTTGGCGCTGGCTAAGCGCAGTGCCTGATATCGTTCCGATGCACTCCGCCGGAATGCCTTCGCTACAAAATTAATCCGCAGGAGCAACAAATGTCCGAAAACACAAACAGGGTTGAAGCACATGGGTGTATCGTATGCGGCAAAATATATAACCTTCTGGTCGTGTATACTCCCTCTGGTTCGATGGTCGGCTGTACCGTGACCAGCCCTGGCGGGCGCGTCGTACCAGATACTATCCGGCCACTGGCGGCCTGCAACACCCACAGCGGGTCGGAAATTGAATCCTCTCTCTCCATGCACTATCCCGGTATGGAACAGGCAGAAGACCACGAGGATTGAGAGCATGGGTTATGCACCCGACCCACAAGGCCGGGATTTCTTGTCTCCCCTACGGTATAATTGCCCCGTTCCACGCATCCCAATCGCATGATTACCTGATTGCCTGAAACCTATGCCCTCCCCCCTCGTCGAATGTATCCCCAATTTTTCCGAAGCCCGCCGGCCGGAAGTGGTTGAAGCCATTGTTGCCGCCATTTCCGCGGTCGGCGTGACCGTGCTCGATCGCCACTCCGATAACGACCACAACCGTACCGTTATCACCTATGTTGGCGCTCCCGCAGCGATAGAAGAAGCCGCCTTCCAGGGAATCCGCAAGGCCGCTGAACTCATTAACCTGGACGGGCACACTGGTTCACACCCGCGCATCGGCGCAACCGATGTGGTCCCGTTCGTGCCGATATCTGGTGTCAATATGGAAGATTGCATCGCAATGGCCCGTCGCTTGGGCGAACGCGTCGGCCGCGAATTGAACCTCCCGGTCTACTTGTACGAGGAAGCCGCCACGCAACCCGAACGGGTCAACCTGGAAAACATCCGCCGCGGGCAGTATGAAGGGCTCAAGGCAGAGATTGAAACCCACCCGGAACGTAAACCAGACTTTGGTCCCGCCCACTTGGGACCCGCCGGGGCTACCGTCATCGGGGCACGCTATCCGCTTATCGCCTACAATGTATACCTGACTACCAGCGACGTGTCTATTGCCAAAGCTGTCGCCAAAGCCGTCCGCCAGTCGTCCGGTGGGCTGCCGTGTGTCAAGGCGCTCGGGATGTTGGTGAATGGCCGGGCGCAGGTTTCGATGAATCTGACCAATTTCCGCCAGACATCCATCCAGACGGCTGTCGAGAAAGTCCGCAGCGAAGCAGCGCGTCTTGGCGCGAGCATCCACCACAGCGAATTGGTGGGACTCGTCCCGCAAGAAGCATTGGTCGACGCTGCGGTCGGCTATTTGCAGTTGGATGGTTTTAAATCCGAACAGATACTTGAAACCCGCCTATTCGCCCCCCAGAGGGCTGAAACCCAACCCACCAATTTCCTGGATGATCTCGCTGCAGCCACACCCACTCCCGGTGGCGGTTCTGCTGCCGCGCACGCTGGAGCGATGGGAGCGGCTTTGGTCGCCATGGTAGCCCGGCTGACAATCGGCAAGAAAAAGTATGCCGCTGTCGAAGCCCAGATGAATGAAATCCTGAATCAGGTGGAGCGCTTGCGCTGCGAATTGACCGCTGCCGTTGACGAGGATTCGGCTGCTTTCAAAGGCGTAATGGCTGCCTTCAAGCTGCCGAAAGACACGCCTGAGCAGGAGAAAGTTCGCGCAGAAGTAATAGAGAAAGCCACCCTGTACGCAGCTCAGGTTCCGCTCACGGTGGCGCAGAAATCTGTCAGTGTGATGGCGCTGGCCGAACGGGTAGTGGCTCTCGGCAATCTGAATGCCATCAGTGACGGGGCGTCGGCGTCTGCCATGGCGCACGCCGCCCTGACCTCCGCCGGGTACAACGTGCGGATTAACCTGATGGGACTGGCCGACAAAACCGCAGGGGATACTCTCCACAGCCGGCTACACACACTCGAAGGAAAGGCTGTCAAACTCGAAAAAAGCGTCCAGAAATCCATCCGGGAACGCGGAGGCCTCCCACTGGTATGAAGTCCGCCAGAGTAGCTTCGTTCTTTCTCATGGCCGCCAGTTTGATCCTGGCGGCCTGTGGTAACGTGGCCACGGTAGCGCCGTCTCCATCTCCCTCTACCCGGCTACCCACTACTACAAGTTCTCCTCCTCCCACAACCACATGCGCACCCATGCCCACTTTCACCACCATTCACAATCCGTGCGATCCATCGGTGGCGGATTATTGCGCCGAGGATGCATACTTCGCCTTCCAGCCTCCCATTAACCCGCCGGGAATCGACAACATAGATCGCAGCTATCCTTATGGCAGCACCAAAGGTGGAACGCGTGACCCGCATCACGGCGTGGAGTTCTACAACGCTTCCGGGACTCCTATCCTGGCCGCCGCGGATGGGATGGTTTATTACGCCGGGGATGATACAGCCAGGAAGTTCAGCCCCTGGTCCGGTTTCTACGGAAATATCGTCGTCCTTGAACACCCCCTGTCTGGTGCACCTTTCGATAGCCTTTATACGCTATATGCACATCTGTCTACGATAAATGTCAGCATCGGACAGATTGTCTATGCCGGAGAAAAAATCGGTGAAGTGGGCCTCACCGGGACGGCATCCGGCAGCCATCTCCATTTCGAGGTGCGGATCGATCCGAACGACTACGGCTCCACACTCAACCCAGAACTTTGGCTGGAACCCCATCCCGGCAACGGGACACTGGCCCTGCTTGCGACTGACAAGGCTGGGGTGATGATCTTCCTATCTTTCAATGTACAGTATTTTCCCGACCGGAATAAACCCGCAACTGCGGCCCACCAGGTGGATGCCTATGCGCCAGAGACGGTCATTGCCCGTGATCCCTGGAAGGAGATTGCCGCAATCGGCGACCAGCCCAGTGGGTGGTACCGGGTCACATTTTTATGGTCGGGTGTTTTACACGAGAGATGGGTTGAAATCCAGCCGGGAAAGTTGACCTTTGTCAAGTTTATGGTTAAATAGTACTATGATGAAGAACCTTGATGCACGATTGGCTACTTCGGAACGGAAATTACTGGACGGTCTGAACAGTCCTATCAAAGTCCAATCCTTCCTGAATACCGTCCAATACAGCGCAGACAACTTTTACCGCTGCCCAATGCGCGTCCTCCAGGACCGGAAAGCGCATTGTTTCGACGGGGGCTTATTTGCCGCCATGGCATTGCACCGCATCGGCCACCCGCCACTGGTCATGGAACTCATTCCGAACAGGCGCGACGACGATCATATCCTGGCACTTTTCAAACATCATGACCACTGGGGAGCCGTGGCACAGTCAAATTTCACCGGCCTGCGCTACCGCGAGCCGGTATACCGCAGCCTGCGTGAACTGGTCATGTCGTATTTCGAACACTTCTTCAACTCTGTGGGTGAAAAGACTCTGATCGGTTACCGCGGGCCGATCAACTTGAATATCTTCGACCGGCTGGACTGGATGTCCAGCGACTCTGGTCTGGAAACGTTGTCCATCAATATGGACCGCTACCGCATCCTTCCCGTCATTACCAGCGAAATGGCCGCCGGCCTTGCACCGGTGGACGAGCGCAGTCTACGCGCCGGGATGATGGGCGCCAATGAAGCCGGCTTGTTCAAAGTCCACTAACCATGTGCCCATTCACCGACCGCGTCACGCATCTCCGACCCGAAGGCGCTTATGCCGTCCTCGCCCAGGCCCAGGCCCTCGAAGCCCAGGGACGAAATATCATCCATCTCGAAATCGGCCAACCTGACTATCCCACACCTGCCCATGTCAGCGAAGCAGGTATTGCCGCCATCCATCTCGGAAAGACCAAATACACTCCTCCGGCGGGAATCCCCCAATTCCGCGAGATCATTGCGACCTATGCCGGACGCCAGCGCGGGCTGAAATTTGACCCCGCACAAGTGGTCGTCGGAAGCGGCTCCAAGCCCGGACTCTTCTTCCCGACCCTGGCCCTGGTCGCCCCAGGCGATGAGGTACTCTACCCCGATCCCGGTTTCCCGACCTACGAAGCCATGATCCGTGTGGCAGGTGGGGTTCCGGTCCCGGTGCCGCTGCGCGAAGAAACCCAATTCTCCTTTGACTTGGATGTTCTCGATGCGAAGATTTCAGACCGGACGAAACTGATCGTCCTGAACTCACCTGGCAACCCGACCGGCGGTGTTATCCCGTTTGCCGATTTGAAACACATCGCCGAACAAGCCTGCAATCACAACTGTTGGGTGCTTTCGGACGAAATCTACACTCAACTGGTCTACGACGGCACGACGGCCCACAGCATCACCGAAGTGGACGGGATGCTCGAACGAACGGTCCTTGTGGACGGGTTCTCGAAAACCTATTCGATGACCGGCTGGAGGCTGGGTTACATGATTGCCCCGCTCGAATTGGCCGGGCGTCTGGAACTGCTCCTTACCCATGCGACGGGTTGCCCCGCCGCCTTTACCCAGTTCGCCGGGATGGAAGCCCTAACCGGTCCGCAGGATTTTGTCATCGGGATGGTGACGGAATACCAACGCCGCCGCGACCGCATCCTGGAGCTGGTCAACGCTATCCCTGGCGTGCATGCGCAGAAGCCGCAGGGTGCATTTTATGTTTTCCCGAATATCAAATCGTATGGATTGAGTTCAAAGGAAATTGCCATCCGCCTGATTAACGAAGCGGGCGTGGCTGTGCTGGCCGGAACCGACTTCGGCGCAGGCGGCGAGGGCTATATCCGGCTAGTGTATGCCGTTTCGATGGAGATGATCGAGGAGGGGCTGGAAAAGATCACCGCGTGGTTCAAGTCGCTGAAACGGTAGCAGATTCAGGGTTCATTAAGATTCAAGAAGGTCGGAGGCGAATCCCGTCTCCGGCCTTCTTGTGTCATTCGAGGTGTCAGGCGTTCTTCGCCTCAAAAGCCCTGACGTCTTCCACCGCTTTCTTCACGTTGACAAACGGCAGGATGATCAGGCCCATCACGAAGAAGAAAATCAGCGAGAGGATGGCCGGGCGCAGACTGCCGAACACCTGGTTCACCAGTCCGAACAGCAGCGGTCCAATCCAAGAAGTACCGCGTTCGCTGATTTCGTAGAAGGAATAGTACTCGGCTTGCTTGCCAGAGGGTATGATCTGGGCATATAAACTGCGGCTGATGGCCTGCGAACCGCCCATCACGAGCGCTATGAACGCACCCAGAATGAAGAATTCGAGCACCCGGCTATCGCCCTTCAGGCCGAAATAGGCATAGATGACGACACCCGCCCAGATGACCAGGCTGACGACGATCGAGCGCTTGGCACCCACCCAGTTGGCGAGCTTGCCCCACAGGAGGGCACCAAAGAAGGCCATGAACTGGATCATCAGGATGACAATGATCAATGTGGACTGGTCCATGCCCACCCCGCCGCGGATAAGCGGAGCAGCCGCGAAAGTGGAAGAGATAGCGATCACCGTCTGGATACCATCATTGTAGAGAAAGTAGGCCAGCAGGTATTTGAGCGTTTCAGGGAAATTCTTCATTTCCTTGACCGTACTCCACAACTGTCTGAAGCCCACCCTGGCGTAAGACTCCCCTTTCGGCAACTGCTTGACGGCATGACGGGACCGCAGGCGCGCCCAGGTGAAGAATGAGAAGCTCAACCACCAAATACCCGCCGAAGCCAGGTTGATGCGCACCGCCAGGTCTTTGGGAACACCCAGTTTGTCACTGAACATGTAAAATGCCAGGTTGAGGATGAGCAGCAAGCCATCACCGAGGTAACCCATTGCCCAACCATAGGAGGAGACCCGGTCACGCTGATCTTCACTGGCAATATCGGGCAGATAGGAATTGTAGAAAACCATCGCCGCACCGAAGGCCAGGTTGGCAACCACGAACAACAGTCCACCCAGCCACCAGACCGGGGCAGTGGTGAAAAACATAAGGATGGTCGCGATGGCGCCGATGGTGGCAAACAACTGCATCATCTGCTTGCGGCGGTGGGAATAATCTGCAATCGCACCCAGGATGGGCAGGAAGAGCACCTGCATCCCGACGGAAAAGGAGATGCAGTATGGGAAGAACGAATCCGGAGCAATCGGGACTCCCAATATGCGGGCTATCCCATCCTGGCTGGCTGTTGCCGCCCTCTGAGCAAGGGTTGCCAGGTATGGTCCAAGAAATACGGTCCCGATGGTGGTGCTGAACGCCGAGTTGGCCCAGTCGTACATGGCCCAGCCGAAGATCTCACGCTTGTCATTGACCTTTGGACTTTCTGTTGCAATCGCCATACTGCCTCCTGGAAGAATGATTTATTGAAAGAACCCCTGACGGCGGATGGAGTTGCCCGAATTATAACCGCGCTTGTTCTGCTTGACGATTTACAGAACAGAAATGGGAGCCGACAGCCAAGGGCTAATGCAATCATTCTGAATTAAAGTCACTTTTTTTGGAAACCACGCGGAACGAATCCCCTCCCGGAAGGGCATCGGGACGGTGTTCCAGAAAATCACCGGGACAGTGTGCGAGGTCCTTCCCTTTCGGGGACTATGTCGGCGAGGAGGTATTACCCCAATGGGGACAATATTCCCGGTGTATGCCCTTTACGCTCAATAATTATAAAACAAATGTTCTATTTCATCAAGGATGAACCATGGTAAACGGTCAGGTGCCGTTTTATCTGCCAATTCAGGATTCTGGTTCATCAATTTACACGAAACTCAGTAGTAAAATAGGGTGTCTTATCCGATTCGTAAATTAAAGGTGCCATATGTGTCTCGGTATCCCCGCGAAAGTAATTGAGCTCTACGAAGCCAATGGCATGAAGATGGCCAAGGTGGATTTCGGTGGAGCGCTTAAAGAAGCCTGCATGGAATACCTGCCGGAGGTCAAAGTAGGCGACTACACCATCGTCCATGTCGGTTTCGGTTTGTCCATCCTCGATGAACGGGAAGCCCTGGAGACGATGGAACTGCTCAGGCAAATCGAGGCGCAGGGGGAAGAAGGAATCGCGGCGTGAAGTACCTGGACGAATACCGCGACGCAGACCTGACCCGGAAACTGCTTGCCGACCTCAAGAAAACCATCACCCGCCCGTGGACTCTCATGGAAGTCTGCGGAGGGCAGACGCATTCCATCATCAAGTCGGGCCTCGACCAGATGCTCCCGGCGGAGATCACGCTCGTCCACGGGCCGGGCTGTCCCGTCTGCGTGACGCCACTCGAACAGGTGGACAAGGCCATCGCCCTGGCAGCCCGTCCCGATGTGATCTTCACCTCCTACGGTGACATGCTGCGAGTCCCCGGCTCGACCCGTGACCTGTTCGCGGTTAAAGCCGCCGGGGGCGACGTCCGCATCGTGTACTCACCGCTCGACGCGTTGAAGATCGCCAGGGACAACCCCGGCAAGACAGTCGTCTTCTTCGCCATCGGTTTCGAGACCACCGCACCAGCCAACGGCATGGCAGTCCTGCAAGCCAAAGCCCAGGGACTGACAAACTTCGTCGTGCTGGTCTCCCACGTGACCGTCCCGGCGGCAATCACCGCCTTGATGGACTCGCCCCGTACGGGAACCGGGACTACTTCGCCCGAGGTACAGGTGGACGGCTTCCTGGCCGCCGGTCACGTTTGCACGGTGATGGGATACTGGGAATACGAACCACTGGCCGAAAAGTACAAAATCCCGATCGTGGTGACCGGCTTCGAGCCGGTGGATCTGCTGCACGGGATCCTTAATTGTATCAAGCAGTTGGAGGCCGGCAGGTACACAGTGGAGAACGCTTACAAGCGCTCCGTCAGCCGGGAGGGCAACCAGCCAGCCCAGGCCGTCATCCGGAAAGTCTTCGAGGTGACCGATCGTGCCTGGCGCGGAATCGGGATCATCCCCTTATCAGGATACCGTTTGCGTCCAGAGTTCGCTGCCTTCGACGCCGAGCTGCGCTTCCCCGAAGTTCAGACAATCGAGACGAAGGAGTCGCCACTGTGCATCAGCGGGCTGGTACTGCAAGGACGCAAGAAGCCCAACGAGTGCAAAGCGTTCGGGAGGGAGTGCACCCCGCAGACACCGCTCGGCGCGACCATGGTCTCGTCAGAAGGGACCTGCGCAGCCTATTACCGGTACGGGAGATATGCAAAATCCTGATTCACGGCGAAGGAATGAAGTGCGCGAAGGGTTTCTTTGTGCGCACTAAGAATTCTACACGGCTGCCTGCCCCCGTCCTTTGGGGAGCGCCTCTTCGCGGTTCATTCCCGTTGAGCAATCATGACAAATAAACCCAACCTCCTTGGCTGGACCTGCCCGCGTCCACTGCAAAACTATCCGACCATCGTGATGGGACATGGCGCGGGGGGAAAAATGATGGCCGATCTGATCGAGCATCTCTTTGCCCCGGCGTTCGACAACCAGTGGCTGGGGCAGATGGGCGATTCGGCCACAATCGAACTGGCCTCCATCGTTCATCCCCTTCGGGTACGAAGTCGTCCATCATCCGGCCAACTGGCATTTACGACCGATTCATTCGTCGTCAGCCCGCTGTTCTTCCCCGGCGGGAATATCGGCGAACTGGCCATCTATGGCACGGTGAACGACCTTGCCATGCGCGGGGCGAAACCGATGTTCCTTTCGGCAGGTTTTATCCTTGAAGAAGGCCTGCCAATGGAAACACTCGGCAAAATTGTGACCGCCATGGCGGCAGCCTGCAAAAAAGCGGGCGTGAAAATCGCCACCGGTGACACGAAAGTCGTCCAGAGGGGACACGGTGACGGGCTATACATCAACACATCCGGCATCGGGGTCATCCCGGCGGGCGTGGACATCGGCCCGGCGAATGCAAAGCCCGGCGACGCCGTGCTGGTCAGCGGGACAATGGGCGACCACGGCATTGCCGTCATGTCGGTGCGCGAAGGGTTGACCTTCGAGACGGAGATCAAATCGGATACCGCGCCGCTGAATGGGCTGGTGGAGGCAATGATGGCGGCGGGAAAGATCCATTGCCTGCGGGACGCCACGCGCGGCGGGCTGGCGGCGGTGCTCAACGAGCTGTCCATTGCATCAAAAGTGGGGATCGAGTTCGACGAGAGGAAAGTGCCCATCCGGGCCGAGGTTAACGCGGCCTGCGAGATGCTGGGATTCGACCCGCTCTACATCGCCAATGAGGGGAAACTGGTGGCGATCCTGCCAGAAAAGACCGCTGCAAAAGTATTGGCAACCATGCGCAGCCACGAATACGGCAAGGACGCCGCGGTTATCGGGCGCGTGGTAAGCGAACACCCCGGCATGGTGACAGCGAAGACGGCCATTGGCGGAATGCGGGTGGTAGACCTCCCGGCGGGGGAATTGCTGCCGAGAATTTGTTAGAGGTAACTATAGCGGCGACCAGTCGGTCGCCGCACCTCGATTTCACAACACCGCTTTCGCCAGCGCCTCCAGACTTTTCAGATCATCCAAATCCAACCACTGGAGCATGATGCCCTGGAGACCGGCTTCCTGCAATGCCTTGAGCTGCTCAAACACTTCCTCCCCCACCCCCACCACGACACCACTTTTACGCAGTTCTTCAGCGGTCTGATTCCGTTCGGATAACTGCTCATCCAGTTTCTTCTGAATCCGCCCAAAGAGCATACCAGCCATCATCGAGCGCTTCACCGATCGCGGCTCCCGTCCCGCCTTGCGCAGCAAATCGTCCAGCCGGGTGGACAGGCGGGCAAATTCCGAGGACGGGAGGAAGACGGCATTCCACTCATCGGCGTATTTCGACACCAGCGACATGGTCCGCTTTTCGCCGTTGCCGCCAATCAGGATGCGCGCTCCGCCGGGGCGGACAGGACGGGGCAGGAGGGTCGCTTCGCGCAACTGGTAGTATTTACCTTTAAAAGTAACCGGTTCTTCGGATTTCAACAGGCGAGTGATGACTTCCAGTCCTTCTTCAAAGCGGTAAAAACTCGATATTTGATCCAGCAAATCAAAGCCAAACATGTTGTGCTCGCGTTCCTGCCAGCCTGCTCCGAGGCCGAGCGTCAGCCGCCCACCGCTGAGATCATCCACGGCGGCAGCCATGCTCGCCGTCAGCGCCGGATGGCGAAAAGAGACCGGGGAGACCAGCGGGCCAAATTCGATGCGCTTGGTATGCGAGGCCAGCCAGGTCAGAGAGACCCACAGTTCGAGCGATTCTTTATCCGGCGGAGTGGCGTTGGTGAAATGATCGGAGCGGTAAAGACCGGCAAAACCCAGGTCTTCCACCGCCGCAGCCAGGTTCTGCCAAAGCGGCCAGGTGAGACCGTTCTGGCCTTCAATCATGATGGCGATATCCATATAGCACCTCCAACAGGGACACGATATTCCCTTCGGGAACGGCTTACCATGTCCCTACAAACGAACCAATTCCGGCAACGCCAGCCAGACGCCCGGCTTTTGCGGATGCCCGGCCTCGACCAGTTTCTTTGCCAGCACCAGCTTTTCCACCGTGCGCTTGACCAGCTCGGGCGCCCATCCGAAGAGTTTACTCAAATCCCGGAGCTGCGCGGCGCCAACGGAGGCAAAATACACCTCCACCAGTTTCTGGCGCGCTTCGGCCTCACCAATCTGGCGAGCCTGCTCCGGCAATTCGGGCATGTGCCGGGCAGTAATATCATAACGGAAGGCATATTTCCATGCCCCGGCTTCGGCAATCCCCACCGGCAGGATCTTGAAATCCTTTTGCAAATCTTCCATTGCCCGGTTGAACACCGACTCTTTTGCATTCAACAACCGCGCTTCCTTGCGCAGCGAAATGGTATCCAGAATGCCTTTATCGAGCAGCGTTGCGTAAATTTGCCTGGAGGGCTGCGTCAGACGGCCTTCTTCGTAGGCCAGGAGATAATCCTCCTCAGGGGAACCGTAATTCTCAGACAGGGCATAGAAATGCGGGGCGATCTCCAGCGAGATGACGGTCGCCTTGCGACGCAGGATCTTGCCGTAATACCAGATCTTCTTCGCCAGGGCGGCGTCCTTCCAGTCCCAGGTGACGTGAGCGGGGTCATCGTGGTTATCGGGCACGGAACGCTCCCCGGCAACCGCCACCCAGAGCGAGGGCAGGTCAATCCCGGTGATGGGCCAGAAATAAATAAAGCCGCGCTCGTTGACGAAATCCAGCGCACCTTCGGGGGTGGAAAGGTGCGGGTGCGGAGGCAGGCGGAAGGTGCGAGCGCGCAGCGCTTTGAGTCGTTTGAGGCTGATCTCCGTTTTTTCGGTCACAATAAATCCTTGCCTCAATTCTATTCGATTCTGGATAACTTGAGGCTCCCAATTGTGTTAAACTTTGCATGGGAGCCTGTCATGAGCCAACCTGACACCGAAATAAAAGCCCTGAACAATGCACTCATCCTGGAAATCATCAATGCTGTAGGCCTGCCAAAAACAGCGTTTACGAAGCGGATCTTTGACCTGCTCTTCCACAAAGCCGCCGGGCGGCTAGCCGGGATCGGCGTGACTTTCGACAAGGAAATCGCCAGCAACGGATTCCCGTCTGCCTGCGCCTGGGCGCTGACCAACTGGTGCCATGATATCACCGCCCGCGGGTCTGAAAGTGTGCCGCAGACCGGATCGCTGCTGGTGATCTCGAACCATGCCGGGGCATACGACTCGGTCGTCATCGCTTCGCTGCTGGGCCGCAATGACCTGAAGTTCATTGCCAGCGACGTGGCTTTTCTGAAGAACCTGCCCAACACCAGAGAACATTTCATATTTGTCTCGGCGGATGACGCCTACGACCGCATGGCCGCAGCACGGTGCGGGATACGCCACCTTCAAAACGGCGGGGCGTTATTGCTCTTCGGTACCGGCCTGATCGACCCCGACCCGGCGGTCTACCCGGGTGCTGAGAAGGAGATCGAGAACTGGTCATCTTCGATCGACCTGTTCCTGCGGCAGGTGCCGGATGCGAACGTGGTGGTAACCATCGTCAGCGGTATCGTCTCTCCCAGGTGGGCACGCCATCCGGTCACCTGGCTGAAAAGAATTGCCTGGCAGAAGCGCCGCCTGGCAGAATTTGGGCAGGTGCTGCAGCAATTATTTTTCCCGGGCAGGCTTTACGTGGAGCCGCGGGTCAGTTTCGCCCCGCCCGTGCCTGCTGCCAGACTACGCGACGAAAGCGACACAAAAGGCGTTCTGCCCGCGGTCATTACTCGCGGCAAGGCCCTGCTGGCAGAGCATATCGCCTGGACCCAAACAACCCGGAAGGAGTGAATCCTGGACACAGAGACGCTCGCCTTGAGCCGGTCACTTGTTGTTGAGCTCGCAGGGTCAATCGGTTTCCGCAATTCTCCGCTGACGAACCGCATCATCTGGCCGCTTTTTCGACCAGTCACCGACCGGCTGGCGCGCGTCGGTTTGACCTTCGATCGCAATGTCCTTCAATTCGGCTTTTCCAGGGCGATGGAATTGACACTGCAGAATTATGCAACTTCAGTTACCGCTCGCGGGAAGCAGGATTTCCCGGCTGAAGGCCCGCTGCTGGTAGTCTCAAACCATCCCGGTACATACGACAGCCTGATCATTTCATCCCAACTTCAGCGCGATGACCTGCGCATCATCAGCGGCGACATTCCGTTCCTGAGAAGCCTGCCGCATGCCCACGAACATTTCCTTTGCATTTCGGACGATCAGAACGTACGCATGGTGGCAACCCGCAAAGCCATCCGGCATTTGAAAGACGGTGGGGCCGTTCTGATCTACGGCTTTGGCCACATCGAACCCGACCCGGCTGTCTATGACGATGCCCTCCCCTATATTGACCATTGGAGCGCCAGTATTAACCTGTTCCTGAAGTATGTCCCACAGGCGCGTCTCCTGCTTTCCATTGTCAGCCACGTAGTTTCCCCAAAATGGCGGAACAGCCTGCTATCCCGGCTCAGGCCAGATCCACTTGACCGCCGTCGACTCGTCGAGTTCGGGCAGGTGATTTCGCAACTGCTATTCCCGCACAGACTTATGCTTTCGCCATTCATTTCCTTCGGCCGGCCTCTCGAGGCGGAGGAACTGCACGGTGAAAGCGGCTCGGGAAAGGTCCTGCCCGGTATCATCCGGCGCGCCAAAGCCCTGCTAGCAGAACACATGGACTGGGTGAACACTCTTACGAACTCGTGACCTTTTCCAACAACTGCCGGTAATAAATATAGTTTTCCAGAGGAATATCTTCGCGCACCCTCCCATCGGCCAGCGGGACATAACCCCCCTGGGCGAGCAACGGCGGGACCTTCTCCTCGACCTCGCGACGGATGGCCTCTTTTCCTTCCCGCAACACATCCAGGTCAATCCCCCCAATCAGGCGCAGGTCGCGGCCGAACTCCTTCCGGATCGACCGGTAGTCCATCGCCTTGGCATTTGTCTCACAGGCCCAAAGGCAGTTAAACCCATATTCCAACAGGCTGGGGATCAGGACCCGGGCGTTGGCATACGTGCGCAGGATGACCACCTCCACGCCACTCCGGCGCAGCACCTCCAACACCGGGCGATAACTCTCCAGGACAAATTTCTCGTACATGCGCGGCGAGATCAGAGAACCATTGTTCCCTCCGATCGGCTCGCTGAAGATGACGGCGTCCACCTGCACCCGGCTGAGGAAGCGCCCGGTCAATGCGGTCACCATGTCTGCCTCAATGCGCAGGATCTCCTGAATGTAATCCGGCCGATCGGTCAAAGCCTCCATGATTTGATAAAAGCGCTTCCAGCTTTGAACTCCCATCGTCAGGAAGAAACCATGATGGACCTCCAGCATCAACACCTCCGAGCCCCTCTGCCAGGCGGAGGCCTTGTTTTGCCAGTTCGCCGGCAGGCGCGAATTCGACGGTTTCAGCCGGCGGCGCAGGCCGCCAAGCCCGGAAACGGTCGTCGGCCAGCGGATGAACCCGGGATGGGGATACCCGTCAATCTCGATCTCCTCACGCCCGTCATGGGTGAACATCCCGGCCAAGTCAGCAGCCGAGTTTAAGCCCTGCTTTTTCCAGTTGTGAATCACTTCCGGCCGGAGGCCTTCTTCGAAATAGGGCACATGGTCGGGTTTGCCAAAACGCATTGTTTCCAGAAAACGCTCGCGGCTATTCATTTGGTTGGAAGCAATCCTTTCTGTGCAGCGATCGCGATGGCGGCAGCACGCGAATCGACACCCAACTTATTATATATGCCCGCCAGATGGGCCTTCACCGTCCGCTCACTGATCCCCAGATGAATAGCGATTTCCTTACTACGTTCGCCCTGCGCGACCCTCTTCAATACTTCCAACTCCCGCCCGGTCAGGTCAGTCCTGGGATTCGCGGGTGCATTCATTGCACCTGCCCTCGAGAGCAGGCGCGCCATGATCTCCGGCTTGAGCAGGGTCTCGCCGCGGGCGGCGGCCCGGATGGAATTGAACAGCGTTTCCCGGTCGGTGTCTTTGAGCAGGTAGCCTTTTGCCCCGGCTTGCATGCCGCGCAGCATCAAATCATCCTCGTTGAAAGTGGTCAGGATAATCACGGCAACCTGAGGTTGTTCGGCCTGGAGACGCTCAATAGCCGTCAAACCATCCACTCCTGGCATGCGCAGGTCCATCAAGACAACCGCAGGATGAAGCTCGGCACAAAGACGGACCGCTTCTGCGCCATCAGCAGCTTCGCCCACCAGCTCGAAACCAGCCTCGGTCTCCAGAATAAGCCGCAGACCCTGGCGGATGATCAGGTGGTCGTCGGCGACCAGGATGCGAATGGGGTCATTCATCAGCTTGTTTCTCCCACGGGAATCGTATCACAAGCCGTGTCCCTTTGCCTGGTTTCGAATGAATCTCGAGCCTGCCCCCTGCCAGGCGGACGCGTTCGCCCATCCCCAGCAAACCGTAGTGCCCGGTCTCGATGAGATTCGGGTCAAAACCGATGCCGTCGTCAGAGATTTCGATTTCCAGTCCTTTTCCAACGACAGTCAGGCGTAAGGTGACATCCTTTGCCCGGGCATGGCGGGCGATATTGGTCAGACCTTCGGAGATAGCCCGAATGGCTGTTTCGGCAACCGTATCGGACACATCGACCAGCAGATCGATCTTCGTCTCACATGGAATGCCGGTGGCATTGGTAAAGTGTTCGATCTCCTGGCGGACAGCTTCGACCAGGTTCCTCTCTACAGGCTGGCGCAAGTCATCGATCGCCTGACGGGATTCCGCCAGGGTGGATCGTGCTCGTTCCATCGTCTCGCGGACAATTGCCCGTGCCCGCCCGGGACGGCTCCCGGCCAGGTGGGCGTCCACGGCTTCGAGCTGAAGGATCAGACCGGCCAGTCCCTGCGAAAGTGTGTCGTGCAGTTCGCGCGCCATGCGCTGCCGTTCGCTGACGATGGTCAGGTCCTCCACCCGGGCTGCGTACTCGGTCAACTGGCGGTTGGTCACTTCCAATTCCGCAAGTAGCGATTGGGCCTGGGTGCGAGCTTCCATCTGGCGGACATATAGGCGAACATAAATGGTAATCGAGAAAACAATAGGCAGCGTGACAAGCGCGTACCATTTGGCTGATTCCAGACCTAGGAATTGGATGAAGTTGACAAAGGAAAGCAGCAAGTAATAAAAAGCTGCCAGAATTCCCCAACGGGTGAAACCCAGCAGACCAACCGCTTCGCCGATCAGACCCATGAACAGGGCAAAGATCATGGTGGTATTGCCTGAGAGAAAGGTGATCAAAAAGGCCAACGCACCCTGTGCAACGATGTACCAGACGACCAGTCTGGGCCGGGCAGCGATCTTTTCTAGCAGCCAGTGCAGAACCAGGTGGATGATAACCAGGACTATGAAAAGGATCAATGTCCCGGTCTTGCGCATGTCAGGATTAGAGATCAGGGTCTGCACAACCATGACGGCGACGACGAGTGTGAGGAAGCCCATGAACAGGCGCGGGTCGCGGTCCAGTACTTTTGGGGAAGGGATGGGAAACGGGTTGCTATTCATGATAATTGAATTGTAGTTCACTTCAGCTCTTTTGCCATTGGCCAGGCGGACACTGTACAAAAGGACAGGTGGAAACCGCCTTTTCGACCGATGGCAAACCAATCCGCGCGGCATATACTGTGGGCAGCTTAATCAAATTCGTGGAGGTTATACAAATGGCGACTAATAAGAACATTGGAAAGATCGTTGACCTTATCTTCAAAGCCATGGCCCTGGCAATGGGTGTCGCGGTGGTGGTAACGAATATCATGGGTGTCATGGACTAAAGAGGACAGATCCTGCTGCTCGGGATCGGCCTTTTCTGCCTGGCAATCACAACCCTTGACAAGGAGTAATTCCCAATGTATGCAATCGAAGTTAAGAACCTGCACAAAGCCTTTGGCGAAACCAAAGCAGTCGATGGGGTCAGTTTTTCGGTGGAAAAGGGTGAAATCTTCAGCCTGCTCGGCCCGAACGGGGCCGGGAAAACAACCGTCATCTCCATGCTCTCCTGCCTGCTGCGCCCGGAGGAGGGCGACGCCCAGGTGATGGGCCATTCCATCCGCACAGACCAGATGGGCGTGAAATCCGTCCTGGGGGTCGTGCCACAGGAGATCGCCCTGTACGAAGACCTGTCGGCGCGTGAGAACCTGACCTTTTGGGGCAAGATGTACAGCATGCGAGGCCCAGCGCTCAAATCCCGCGTGGATGAGGTGCTGGAAATCATCGGCCTGACCGACCGGGCAAAGGAACACGTGAAGAAATACTCCGGCGGTATGAAGCGGCGGGTCAACATCGGCATCGCCCTGCTGCACAAACCCCAGATCATCTATATGGATGAACCCACCGTGGGGATCGATCCTCAATCCCGCCGCAGCATCCTTGACTCGGTGCTGAAGTTGAAAACCGAAGGCACGACCGTGCTCTACACCACCCACTACATGGAAGAAGCCCAGGAGCTTTCCAACCACATCGCCATCATGGATCAGGGAAAAATGATCGCCATCGGCACACACGAGGAACTAGTAAAGATCGTCGGCGCCATGGACCGCATCACGGTGACCATCAACGCTGAATCCGCAAAGGTGTTGGAAGCCTGGAAGGCAGTCAGGGGTGTGACGCAAGTCAGCGCCAACGATGGAACTTTGACCATCCTGGCTGATGACAGCAACCGGGTGCTGCCCCGCTTGTTCGAGACGGCTGCCAGCAACGGAACCCGCATCACGTCCGTCGCAATCCAGGAACCCAACCTGGAGACCGTCTTCCTGCATTTGACGGGAAAGGCGCTCAGAGACTAGGGATTTGTTTCCCTCCATGCTCTTCAGGAGATAACCATGAAGATTTTCGATGTTGCACTCAAAGATGTGAGTCACTCCTTCCGCAGTTTGTTCGCGCTGATGTTCATGTTCGGTGTGCCACTGTTGATGGCCGGCATGTTCTATTTTATGTTCGGAAATCGGGCGGATGACAAGACAACCTTTACTCTGCCGGTTACCAAAGTGGTGGTCGCCAACCTGGATAAAGGAGGCCCCGGTTTTGAAGCCGCCAAAGCGCAATTCCCTGCCGGGTCGCAGGCCAATTCGATGGGCGAGATCATCGTATCCACATTGAAGGATGAAAGTTTTGCCAACTTAATGGATATGACCCTGGTGGAAAGTGCAGAGGCAGCCCGCTCTGCTGTGGATAAGCAGGAAGCCGGTGCGGCGATCATCATCCCGGCGGATTTCTCGCAGCAATTCTCAGACCTCTCCGGACAAGCTACCATCGAATTGTATAAAGACCCCACCCTGACCCTCGGGCCGGGCATCGTTGAATCCATTCTGGCGCAATTCATGGACGGCATGTCGGGTGCGAAGATCGCGGTAGCTGTGGCTGTTAAACAGACCGGCAACAGCGACCCGCAGGTGATCGGCCAGACCATCCAGGAATACATGGCTGCTTCACCCAGCGGCGACCAGACGTCCGCACTGCTCGAGGTGCGTTCCCCCTCCACGGTCAAGACACCCGTAAATCCCATTACCGCCATGATCACCATGATCCTGGGTGGGATGACCGTCTTCTACGCTTTCTTTACCGGAGCTTCTGCGGCGCAATCCATCCTGAAAGAGGATGAAGACGGCACCCTGCAACGGCTTTTCACCACGCCCACCACACAATCCGCCATCCTGGGTGGCAAGTTCCTGGCCGTTGGGCTGACGGTGGTGGTGCAGATGACCGTCCTGTTCATCCTGGGGCACCTGATCTTCGGGATCGAATGGGGGCCGTTGCTGCCGCTGACCATCGTGACCCTTGGCTCGGTGCTGGCGGCGACCTCGTTCGGTATCTTCCTGATGTCATTGCTTAAGAATGTAAAGCAAAGCGCTGCCATTTTTGGAGGTGTCATCACCACCACCGGGATGCTGGGCATGATCAAGGTATTAACAATGGGAACTGCAAATGCCTCCTGGTCCGATACGGTTTCCCTGTTCGTACCGCAGGGCTGGGCAGCACGCGGGCTGCTGCAACTCATGGACGGTGCCTCCCTGACCCAGATCCTGCCGACCTGTGGAGTGCTGGCAGCCATGAGCATCGTTTTCTTCGCCATAGGCATCCTGCGCTTCCAGAAAAGGTATGCATAGTTATGGAATGTGAAGGCTCGCTCTCGTACAAAACAGTAGCAGGCTGTAAGTGGAAGCTTAATTTTGTAGATAGCAGGAACAAGCTCCTGCACTCCAAAAGGAGAATATTATGATCCGTATCCTTGATATTACCGCCAAAGACCTGACCCAAATCCTGCGTGACCGCAAGACATTCATGTTCCTGCTGCTCATGCCGATTCTCTTCACCATCTTCTTCGCGCTGGCCTTCAGCGGTTCCGGCAAAGGTCCGGGGGATAGCCGCCTGCCAGTCGGTTACCTGGACCTGGATCATGGAACGTACAGCCAGCCTCTCAAGGATATGTTGTCTGATTCCATCGTCATCCGTCTGGATGAGGATGCCACCCGCAGCGAAACGAATCTCGACCAGCTGGTGGTGGACGGAAAATTGGCTGCCGCCCTCATCATCCCGGCCGGATACAGCCAATCAGTCCAGAATGGAACACCGCTCAAGTTGACCTTCATTGCTGATCCATCCAACCTGTCAGTTCCCACCATCGAGAGCGAGATAATGGCCGCCGTCAGCCGGTTGATGAGCGCCATCCACACCGCACAGATCGTCGGGAAGACCACTTCAGCTTTCACGCCGGCCTTCGAGCAGGCTGTAGCTGCCTGGCGGAATCCGCCCGTGCAGGTGGTAAGCACATCCAGCCCAGCCATTGAACTAAAGGATGCACAAGTGCTCTCTGCCACCCATACTTCTCCCGGCATGATGCTGCAATTCGCCATTGCCGGATTGATCACCGCGGCCACTGTCATCGTGAACGAGCGCAAGACACGCTCCCTGCAGCGCATGCTTACCACGGCAACTTCCCGAGTCCACATTTTGCTCGGGCACTACCTGGCAATTTTTACACTGATCTTCGGACAGTTCATCCTGTTGATCACTTTTGGCCAGTTATTCCTCCATGTAAACTATCTGCGCATCCCGCTGGGGACCCTGCTGGTGGCAGTGGCGGCCGCGGCCTGCATCTCTGCCATGGGATTGTTGATCGGGGTGTTCGCGAAAAGCGAAGAACAGACCGTCATTTTCGTGATGATCCCGATGTTCGTATTATCTGGTCTCGGCGGAGCCTGGATGCCCCTCGAATTTACGGGCGCGACCTTCCAGTCCATCGGTCACGTTTCGCCGGTCGCCTGGGCCATGGATGGCTTCAAGAACATCGTGGCGCGCGGGCTAGACTTCAACTCAGTCCTGCTGCCGGTATCCGCACTGGCCGGGTATACACTGTTCTTCTTCATCTTAGCTGCCTGGCGGTTCCAAAGAGTGAGCGAGTAACAGTGAAATCAGATCGTGTGGAGCCAACTCCACTCGTTATACATTCTCCGGACATAAAACGAGCGAGTTTTCACTCGCCCGTTTTATTTTTTAACCCATATCGCGAAAGCCAGCCAGAACGGATGGAATTGAGAACATCGCCGGGTGTGGTCCGGAGTTTACCTCTATAATTATCCTCGACTTAGGTAAAAATCCTTGCTTCCCTGACATCCAAAGGAAACCGACATGACCACGACCCTCCAAGACCGCCTTCCCCGCCGCACCAAATTCCTTTACGGTATCAGTGACTTCGGGTTTGCCTGCACCGACACAATCATGCAGGTGCTGTTTGCCATCTTTATGACCGATGTGGTCGGGGTGAAACCCGCCTATGCTGCCCTGGCCATCTTCATTGGACGCACCTGGGACTATATCAACGATCCGCTGATCGGCTTCTTCTCCGACCGGGTGCGCAGCCGCTGGGGACGGCGGCGGCCCTTCCTGCTTTTTGGCTTCATCCCGTTCGGGCTTATGTTTGCCATGATGTGGTACCGCCCGCCGACGGAGAACCAGTTCATGCTGTGCGCCTATTATGCGGTTGCTTATTTCCTGTTCGATACTTCCTATACGTTCGTCACTATGCCTTACGTTGCCCTGACCCCCGAATTGACCCAGGACTACGATGAGCGCACGTCCCTGACCACTTATCGTATGGCCTTTTCCATCGTAGGAAGCCTGATTGCATTCATCGTGCCATTGATAATCATTGGTACGATGCGCCCGGAAAACACCGGCCGCGTCTTTACGATGGGAATCATCTTCGGGGCGGCCTGCGCCCTGCCCCTGCTGCTCACCTTCTTCGGGACCCGCGAGAAACCGGAATATGCCACCCAGTCCCAGCCAAGCCTGCGTGAGTCTCTTCGGGCTGTTTGGAAGAATCGGCCCTTCCTGTTTGCGGCTGGGATTTTCCTCTTCACCTGGACGGCCGTAGACATCATCCAAGCCTTCCTGCTCTACTTCCTGAAATACCGCATGAAAATGGAAGCCCAGAGCGACATCATCCTCGGGGCGATTTTCATCACTGCCCTGCTCGTTCTGCCGTTCTGGGAATGGGCCTCCCGCAAAACGGACAAGCGCAAGGCCTATGTTGCCGGGATGATCTTCCTCTCGGTTATCATGGTCGCGCTTAGTTTCCTCGGCCCGACTGCGGGAATGCCGTTGGTCCTCATTATGGCTGTATTGGCAGGCATCGGCGTTTCGGCCATCCATGTGCTGACGTGGGCGATCATCCCCGACGCGGTCGAAGTGGATGAACTGACTACAGGGCAGCGTCACGAGGGAATCTTTTACAGTCTGGTTTCCCTCTTCAAGAAAATTGCTTCCTCCATCACCATCCCCCTGACCCTGCTCGTTCTGGACTGGAGCGGTTACGTGTCGAATGTTGCCACGCAGAAGCCTTCGACCATTCTCGCCATCCGCGTGCTGATGGGGCCAGTGCCTTCGGTGCTGCTGCTGGGAGGCATTGTCTTTGCTCTCTTCTATCCGCTCAGCCGTGCGGGTCATGCCCAAACACGCGCGGAGATCGCCGCCAGGCGGAAAGACAAGCAAACCGATTAACTCGAAAGCGTCATGGAGGTACCCTGCAACATCGGCTATTGGATTGAATTAAACCCCCAACAAAGAATCGGCAACCGCCAGCCAAACAGCCGGCGGGTGCTTTTTTTGTTGGAAATCCACGAAGGGTCTAGTTCACTACCTCTTGATAAAATACGAAAACAAAGTCATTGCCGAGGCGATCACAATGACAACAGTGCATGCAATTGCGAAGTATTTTTGGAATTTATTATTTGCAAAATGTCCCATGAGTTGCCGGTCATTGGTCAACTTGATCAGGTAATAAAAGACCAGTGGAAGTGCAACGGCATTGATCGTCTGGGTGATAATAGCCACCTTGAATAAGGACAACTTCGTGAACACGACAACGACACCCACGATAATGAGTTGCAGACCAAAGAGGATATAGAACGTTTTGCTTTTCTTGTAGCTGTCATTGAGACTTCCCGAAAGACCGAAGAACTCAGCAAAAGCATAAGCGGTGGAGAGTGAAACGATGATAACGCCCATAAACCCGGCATTGAGAATGCCAATCGCAAATAATGTGCCCGCCAGTTCGCCCGCAAAGGGTTTGATCGCCAAGGCAGCCTGTTCACCTGCTTCCAGCGGGATATGGTTTACGAACAGCGTTGCAGCGGTCGCTACAATCATAAAGAAAGAAAAGAAGTCGGTCAGGAAAGCGCCCCAATAAGTTTCGAGTTGGGAATAGTTGATTTTCCCTTTCTCGATTTTCTTATCAAAGGCAAAACTGCTGATAAAGAACTGTCCCCAGGGAGTGATTGTGGTCCCCAATACGCCCATGCCAATCAACAGGTAATCGCGCATATACGTTGGCGAGAATTCAACGCCGTGAGGGTAAAACAAGTTGCTGACCGCCAAGCCCCAATCCGGTTTCGCCTTGATTGCCGAGACAATATAGGTGACATAAAACAGACTAGCGAGCAGCATAATAGCCTGGGTCAGTTTGTAGTTCCCTTTCACAATGAAAAGGAACGAGATTAGCAGAATGACTAACACCGATGGAATAGCCGGCAGATTTAGCATCCTGCTGGTTGTCTTGACCGCGGAGAGGTCTGTGATCAGAGTACCCAGGTTCGCGATCAGCAAAGCACCGAACATGAACATTGCCGTCCGGACGCCGAACTTCTCCCGAATTAGATCCGCCAGCCCCTTGCGGCTAATGATGGCCAGCCGCATGCCCATTTCCTGGGTTACACCGAGCAAGATGGTGATGATGACAAGTAGAAAAAGGATCGGGTAACCGAGCCTTGCGCCTGCAATCGAATAGGTGGCAACACCACCGGCATCATTATCTGACATGGCCGTAATGGTCGCCGGGCCGAAGACCGACAGGAAGATTAGTATTCTCTTCCAGTAGCGATGAAAAAAACCGCGGTTAACGATGGCTTTAATCATGGAACCCACCTTTGTTGTCAGCGGTAGAAGCGCGGCAAGCGTTTCTTCCATGCGGTTGGAATGATCTTGTCCAAGGCGTCGTCGGCGGTGACAATACCGTGCAGGCGGTTCTGTTCGTCCACTACCGGAACGGCCAGCAGGTCGTATTTGGCGACCGTCTGAGCCACCGTTTCCTGATCGTCAGTGAGATTGACGGTAATGAGGTGTTTAGTCATGAAGTCCGAGACCATCTGACCGGGCCTGGCAAATATCAGATTGTTCAATGAGAAGGTACCGACCAAGTGTTGCTCCACATCCAAAACATAGACATAGAACATCGTCTCCACTTCGTCGGCCATGCCACGAAGTTCCTTGATCGCCTCAGAGGCTGTCAAATTAGGGTGGATTGAAGCATACTCTGTTGTCATGATACCGCCCGCTGAGTCTTCGGGATACGCCAGCAGTTTGCGAACGTCGTCGGCATCTTCCTTTTCCATCAAGGCCAGCAAGTCTTCCTTGCGCGCCTTGGGCATGTCGCCGAGCAAGTCAGCCGCCTCATCCGGTTCCATCTCTTCGAGCAGATCGGCAACTTTTTCATCCGGCATGTGCTCGATCAGTTCGGCCTGGAACTCCGGTTCCACCTCTTCCAGGGTATCTGCCAGGTGTTGGACATCCAGCGTATCCAAAAGTTGACCGCTCTCCAGCTTATTCAAGTCCCTGACAATTTCTGCCAAGTCGGCTGGATGCAGGTCGTGGAGTTTCTCCGCCGGGACGCGCAAATGCATCTCCTGGTCGCGGCGCATCAGTTCCACATCGTCCCAGGCAATTCCTTTCCTCTTGAGGTGGCCACTAAGAAAATGTGACAGCCCTACCAACCCCAACCGGCGTATGATCCCCAACCACGAAACATCCACGTTGCTGACATAGATTGTCCCATTGACGCGCACCAGTTCCACATCATTGACGCGCACCACACGCGCCCCTTCAGTGTCGATAATCTGCTTATCCAGCACATCGCGGGAAAGCAGAATATCATCCTCTTTCAATTCAAATAACGGGGCATCGTTTAACCTGTATTTCAATGGGATGACCGGTGAGAGCAGGGCCGCCACCGCGTAGAAAGGCAGCATCCGCGTCCCGCCCTTCCCTTTAATCGCGACAGCCTCGATTAGCGGGTGTGGGAATTCTGCCCAGGGTCGCACGATTACATCAGTTAATTTTCCAACAGCTATCCCGTCCAGATCAGTGACGGGGCGTCCAATAATTTCGCTCAAGTAAGCCATTATTCACCTCCAGAAAAAAGGGACTGTTTAAGCAGTAGAATATGGCGGAAAAACAAAATACATCATAGATGCAAAACGCCGCCTTATTTTCCAACAGAAGGCGGCGTTCTTTGAACCAACTACCAGGATACCATCCATTTGGCTGGGCCTCCCCGAAAGAAATTTAACTGATCCGAGGGAAGGTGATGCGCGGACATACTCCGCACACCTGGTCAAATAATTGCGCGTTCTGCCAGTGCGTTATCACATATAGCGGAATACCATCTGCGTCCACGCGATCACCTCCTTTCAATGCGCAATACGACTTGGTAAAGCCATGCCCGTGCAGGAACCAAGACTACCGTCCCGTGCGGGAACCGGGACTATCGTGCACAGGATAGAAAAACCTCCTGAATACCAGGAGGTTTTAAAAACATGGTCACAGCTCACAGGCTTTCCGTGGGCACCTCCTGGTTGAGCTTTGGCACTGCGTATCGTAGGGGACTTGCTCCCAGCCACTTTGAGCGGGGCCTTAATCCGGCCCGGCCTGGTTTATCCCTTGGCATCTTTCGACGTTTCGGGACAATGGCCTGTTTATCACGCAGACGCCTCGCCTAACGAGGTATTAAGTTATTTGGGAGGATACACCCGCTCCCCGAAATTCGTCAAGGAGGAAAAATTACATTTTCGTAATTTACAATAAACTCCCATTCTGGGAGTCTATCTGTCGGGGCGGGCGGAGTTGAACCGCCGACCTCTGCGTCCCGAACGCAGCGCTCTAACCGGACTGAGCCACGCCCCGAACAAGCAAGGCGGGATTATACACGCCTGAAACCAATTTGACAAGCCGTTTGCGGTATAATTCCTTCGCTCATTCGATTACCCCGTAGGGGCACAGCGGCGCTGTGCCCCTACCGCGTGAGGACAAATATGGCAGAACCCGAACCCACCGACCAGACCCCGGAACCCGTCAAACAGATTATCGGTACCGTCCAGATGGCAGATATTGATGAGACCATGCGCACGGCGTTTCTCGATTACGCCATGTCCGTTATCGTTGCCCGTGCCCTGCCGGATGCCCGCGATGGATTAAAACCTGTCCACCGGCGCATCCTGTACGCCATGCAGGATATGGGCATCCGCGCCAACACGGCCTTCAAGAAATCCGCCCGTATTGTCGGCGAAGTGCTGGGTAAATACCACCCACACGGCGACTTGGCGGTCTATGAGTCGATGGCACGCATGGCCCAGGATTTCTCCATGCGCTACCTGCTGGTGGACGGCCAGGGCAACTTTGGCTCGGTGGACGGCGACGCCCCAGCCGCCATGCGTTACACCGAAGCCCGCTTGCACAAGATGGCCGAGGAACTGCTGACCGACCTTGATAAAAACACGGTGGATTTTACCGATAACTTCGACGGCTCCCTCCAAGAACCAACCGTCCTCCCCTCTCGTATCCCCAACCTGCTGCTCAACGGCTCGTCAGGTATTGCCGTTGGCATGGCGACCAACATTCCCCCGCACAACTTGAAAGAATTGGCCGCGGCCCTGATCTACCTGATCAATAATTACGACACGATGGATGATGTACCCATCGGATTCCTGATGAAATTCATCCCGGGACCCGACTTCCCCACCGGCGGCATCATCGTCGGGACGGAAGGCATCGAAGCTGCTTATGGGTCCGGAAAGGGGCGCATCGTTCTGCGCGGCAAAGCCCACATTGAAGAGATGGCCGGCAACCGGCACCGCATCGTCATCACTGAAATTCCCTACCAGGTTAACAAGTCCACGCTGATTGAACGCATTGCCGACCTGGTGCGCGATGAAAAAATAGACACCATTTCGGACCTGCGGGATGAGTCTGACCGGCGCGGCATGAGCATTGTCATCGAACTTAAACGCGGCGCCCAACCGAAGAAAGTGCTCAACCAGCTCTACAAATACACTTCGCTCCAGACTACCTTCGGCGTCCAGATGCTGGCATTGGTGAACGGCGAGCCGCGTCTTCTGCCGCTCAAGAAAGCCTTGCAAATCTTCCTCGAGCACCGGCAGTTGGTCATCACCCGCCGCACGCAGTTCGAGTTGGAAAAGGCGCGTGCCCGTGCGCACATCCTAGAGGGACTGACGGTTGCTCTTAACAACCTGGACGCTGTCATCCAGACCATCAGAGAGTCACCGGATGCCGATAAGGCCAAAGAGCGCTTGATGAAGCGTTTCAAACTTTCCGATCTCCAGGCCCAGGCCATCCTCGACATGCAGTTGCGTCGTCTGGCTGCCCTCGAGCGCCAGAAAATCGAGGATGAGTACAAGCAGGTCAAAGAACAGATTGCCCACTTCGAAGATCTGCTTGCTCATCCCAAGAAGATCCTGACCCTTATCCAGGATGACCTGCGAGACCTTTCGGATAAGTACGGCGACGAGCGCCGCACGCACATTGCCGCCGAGGCCGTCGAGAACTTGAGCGAGTCGGACCTGGTACCTGATGAGGCCGTCCTGATCTCGCTCACCGCACGCGGCTACGTCAAGCGCGTCGCCGCAACCGCCTACCGTTCCCAAGGAGCAGGTGGTAAGGGCGTGACCGGTCACGCCACGAAAGAAGAAGACGAAGTCTTAAGCCTCATCCCGGCCCGCTCGTTGGACACAATGCTTTTCTTCTCCGACCATGGCAAGGTATATTCCGAGAAGGTATATCAGATCCCGGATGCCGACCGTACCACCAAAGGCATCCCGCTGGTCAATGTCCTGTCGCTGGATGCAGGGGAGGTCATCACAGCCGCTCTCGCCGTTCCGAACTTTGAGGCTGCAGGATATATCACCCTGGCAACCCGTAACGGAAAAATCAAACGTATGGTTCTTTCCGAACTTGCCGCCGTTCGACCCTCTGGCATCATCACCATCGGGCTGGAAGACAGCGACGAACTCGGCTGGGCTCGCCTGACGCACGGCGACGATGAAATCATCCTGGTCACCGAACTGGGAAAGGCCCTGCGCTTTGCCGAAGATAATGTCCGTACCATGGGACGAAGTGCCGGCGGAGTGACCGGCATCAAACTATCCGGTAATGATAAAGTCACCAGCATGGAAGTAATTGAAAAAGGTGGTGATCTCGTACTGATTACTACTCAGGGGTATGGTAAGCGCACTTCGCTGACAGAATACCCGGCCAAAGGTCGCGCCACTGGCGGCGTGCAGACCATTGCCAAAGGCGCAGCAGACAAGATCGGCATCATCACCTCGGCGCGCGTCGTCCAGGAAGCGGACGATCTGACCATTATTTCTGCCAACGGTATGGTTCTGCGCATGAAAGTCAAGGATGTAAAACACGCCGGTCGCGCCACCCGCGGCAATCACATGATGGATGTCAAGGAAGGTGACCGGGTGGCTTCCATCGCCCGCATCGCCATTGCCGAACTCAAACGTGTCGGTGTGAAAACCAACGGCGAACCGGTCCCGGAATCGGGAACGCAGTATAAAATGCCGTTGAAATGATTAAACGCCGGCAAGCCGGTGGGCTACCAGTAAACAAAATACGGTGCTCTTCAGAGCACCGTATCCGTTTTTTCCTCCCACCAGAGTAATTAACTTCAGATGCCTAAATCAAAAACGAAGGGATCATCTTCCCGGTAATCACCAGTAGCATGGTTCCCAACAAACAAACCATAACAAGAAGCATGACTGCCAATATAAATCGCTGCTTGGAATTCATTCCGGTAATCTGGTCAAAGCTGCGGCGCGGTTTGCGCTCCTTGGGCAGTTTGGGTGAAATGGGTTCAATGGGTTCGTTAGTATCCTGCGGTACTTCCTCTTCCTGGAAAGAAGCCTGGTCTCGCAAATTATCTAGCATAAGTCACCTCGTTGGCAAGGCAATTTCCATACTTATCCTGTAAAAGTATATCACAAGACCGGACGCAGATGTACTTCCCCAAATTGAACCGTGAAGACTTGCCCGTCAGTAGAACGGAGACGCAGACTCCCATCCCGCTCCAGCCCTTCAACCTTACCGATTCTCGCAGGGACTTCCTCCGTTCGAATTTCAACCTGCTCCCCACGGAAAGCCAGATGATTTTTCCAGGCATTGGAAAAATCATCCTTTGACAATAGATCGCGCCAGTAAAGCAAAGCCTGGAGAACATCTCTGAGCAAATTCGGCCGGTCTACCCTTTTACTTATTTCAGCTTCGATACTGGTTGCAGGAAAATTGAGCTGGTCAGATGGTGGGACCGCCTCAGGTTTAACATTCACTCCGATCCCCAGGACTATGCACTCCATTTTTTCCCCCATCCAGACAGTTTCAGCCAGTATTCCACAGACTTTGCGGCGGTTGAGTAAGACATCATTTGGCCATTTGATTTCCGGATGCAGTCCGCGCATCTCCAGTGCCTCACAAACCGCCATCGCTCCCAACCCGGAGAATAACGTTACGGATTGTTCCTCGCCGGGTAAGGGTCGCAGCACGAGGCTGAATGCCAGCGCTGTGCCCGGAGGAGTAAACCAGCGGCGGTCGCCCCGACCGCGGCCGGAAGTTTGCTCCTCGGCGCAAACCAGTGCCAGATCCGGCGCGCCTTCGGCGGCCCAAGCCAAGGCAATATCGTTAGTGGAACCAGCCTGTTCGAAATAACGCAAACCGCCCAGCGGAATATCTGAAAGTATCTTGCGGAGGGTGTGCTCTTCCATAAGATAAAAGGCACCCGGCGTTTAGAATCGCCGGGTGGTCATTTGCTTGTTATGGCAGAACACTCCAGGGATTTACGTAACCCCCGTTAAGACGGATTTCGAAGTGCAGATGCGCACCGGTCGAATTTCCCGTGCTGCCCGCCAAACCGATCAACTGTCCTTGCGTCACGCCCTGGCACAATGAAACATTGTATTGACTTAAGTGACCATAGACGGTCGAATAGCCATTCCCATGGTCAATCATGATGACGTAGCCATAGCCAGACGAATTCCAGCCAGCCGTAACCACGACTCCGCTATCTGAAGCATAAACAGGAGCTCCGAGGCCAGCAGCAATATCAATTGCCAAGTGTGAAGACGAAAAGTCATAACCGGAAAGATAGTGATTCCCTGTCGGCCAAATGAAACCTCCGGTGCCAATAGGTCCATCGCAGGTTGCACCGGCCATGCTCGAAGTACCCGAACGACCGCGTGCCACCTGTGGCCTAATCCAATCGACAGGATCGCTCTTTCCACCCGGTACCATGACATACGTGCCAGGAGCAATTATCGGGTTCGCCAGGTCAATTTCATTGCCGACCCAGTTCAGAATGTCTTCTGTATTGGCTTTAAATCTTTTGGCTACCGAATCCAGCGTATCCCCTGCCTGCCACTGGTAATAAATGCCATCCGTCGGCGGTACATCTAAAGCCTGGCCGCTGTGGAGGTTTTCGGGGTTATCTTTCAAGGTTTTGGAATTTGCCCAGTACAGTGTTTCCGGCGTAATATTATATTCTCTGGCAATACTGAACAGGGCATCCCCGGGTGCGACAGTATATTTGATGACATTATAATTGGTGCTCGAGGAAATCTC
>JBGPQK010000011.1:0-69418 GCA_041489005.1 Anaerolineae bacterium | reverse complement strand
CGGTTTTGGCCAGCGTATTGGTGACTTGTCGCCAACAATCTGTTCCCATCCTTGATTACATGGTCAGTTTGCAGCGCTTTGGCGAAACACCGCCTTCTTTGACTGCTCCACCATAATTGGATTTGGACGCTAAACAAGTACATAATCGTGCCAAAAGGAGACGGTAACTTGCAGGCCGCGTTCGATTTACTCGTCACCTGATCAGCAGGCCAATAAATGAATTGTATCTCTTTTATATTGCGAAATGCTACCCACAATCCACAGAGGAATGATAGGGGCGCGCAACTCTCGCACCAGTCACGACCTCCCGGCTCTCTTCCTGAAAAGGGGCACGTCGAGCCCGCAGGGAATTCGTTCCGCGCTGTTTCCAAAAAAAGTGACTTTTATTCTGAGGACAAGCGTCAGCGTTTTGCCCCTGCACCTTCCTCCATGACTCCCCATTTCTCTTTTTGGGGTGGAACCACGCCAAATTATCCCCGAAGGGAGAACAGTCCCGGTGTTTTTCCGGGACGAATTTGTTTTTCTTTCGTGGCTCAAGAAACAACAAGCCGAGGCGGTCTTCGCGTAGCATCCCTGCGGGACAAGCCGCCATTGGTTGTTACGGTGCCGTGAGGCACCGAAACTCGTCCCCGAATGGGAAAAAATCCCTACAAGGGAAAGCCTCCTGGATGAGAAAGCGGGTGTCACTTAACCAGTTCTTATACATCTAATAAATGATATTATTAATATGAGGCAAACATGTCTAATTTGAGCAGTCTTTCCACCTCCAAAGAAAAAACCCGGCACGTCAAAGTGCTCATCCTCGGCGCGGGGCCAGCTGGCCTTTCGGCTGCCCTCTACGCCGCGCGAGCCGACCTCCAGCCGCTGGTGCTGGCGGGCCTACAACCGGGCGGCCAGGTCTCCCTGACCAACACCATCGAGAACTATCCCGGCTTCCCCGAAGGGGTGGGGGGTGCGGAATTGGGCGAACTGTTCCAAAAGCAAGCTGAACGCTTCGGGGCACGCTTCGAACTCGATTCCGCCCAAAGCGTGGACCTGTCGGCCCGCCCGTTCAAAGTCACCGCGGAAAACGGTGAATATATTGCCGATACCCTGATCATCTCCACCGGAGCCAGCCCAAATCTTCTAAACGTTCCGGGAGAGGTAGGATTGACCGGTAGGGGAGTCTCTTATTGCGCCACCTGCGACGGCTGGTTCTTCAAAGATAAAAAAGTCGTGGTTGTCGGCGGCGGGGACTCGGCGCTGGAAGAAGGACTCTTCCTGACGCGCTTTGCCACCTCCGTGACTATCCTGCACCGGCGTGACAGTCTGCGTGCCGGGGCGATCCTTCAGAAACGCGCCGTGGATCACCCCGGGATCAAGTTTATCTGGAACACGGTAGTAACCGAGGTTGCCGGTATGGATAAGGTTGAATCGCTCAAAATTAAGAACCTCCAAACCGGCGAAGAAAGTGTTTTCCCGACCGACGGCCTGTTCATTTTTATCGGACATACTCCCAATACGCAGATGTTCGCCGGTCAATTGGATATGGAGAATGGCTACATCAAAGTGGATGACCGAATGCGCACCAACGTGCCCGGTGTCTACGCTGCGGGCGAGTCGGCGGATTCGCACTTTAAACAGGTCGTCACCTCGGCGGGGATGGGCGCGGCGGCGGCCATCGAGGCTACCCGTTTCCTCGAGCAGGAGGCCGGATAATGGTTTGGAAAGATTCGTTTGGGCGGCAGTGGAGTTGCCGCCCAAATATTTTAAGATATTAATGTGATAAGTGTGTGACAAAGAGTACTATCAGTAATAAGGTTTATTTTGTAGTATAAATCTAACAACCCTAGCCTAAGGAGGATCAATGACTGCGAAGATTTCCATTATCGGAGCCGGAATGACCGGCTCGACCACGGCTCATTGGCTGGCAGAGCGTGAGATTGCCGACCTGGTGCTGGTGGATATTATCGAGGGCATGCCTCAGGGCAAAGCACTCGACCTGTTGGAATCCCTTCCGATCATCGGAAAGGATGTGTCGGTAGTGGGGAGCAACGATTTCGAGGCCACCAAGGGATCGGATATCGTGGTCATCACTGCCGGTATCCCGCGCAAGCCGGGGATGAGCCGTGAAGACTTGTTGACGACCAACGCCAAAATCGTAGGCGACGCGACCTCCAGTGCGCTTAAATATTCGCCGGACGCGCTTTTTATCGTGCTGACCAATCCACTGGACACGATGGCGTACCTGGCGATGAAAATTGGCAAACTGCCGCGCGAGCGCATCCTCGGACAGGCCGGCATCCTGGACTCGGCGCGAATGCGCGCTTTTGTGGCGCTGGAGACGGGCGTAAGTGTGGAGAACATTGACTGCTACGTCCTCGGCGGTCATGGCGACGAAATGGTCCCATTAACCGGTCGCTCGAATATCGCCGGTGTGTCCTTGCGGGAGTACCTGCCTGCCGATAAACTGGAGGCCATTGTCACCCGGACGCGCAAGGGCGGCGGTGAGATTGTCAGCCTGCTCAAGACCGGTTCAGCCTATTATGCCCCAGCGGTGGCCGTGGCGCAGATGGCAGAGGCAATCCTGAAGGACAAGCACCTGATCGTCCCGGCTTCTGCTTACCTGAAGGGTGAATATGGACTGAAGGAAATGTTCTTCGGCGTGCCAGTGCAATTGGGACGCGGCGGCCTGGAAAAGGTCATTGAATATAAACTCGACGCCGACGAAAAGGCCGCTCTGGAAAAATCTGCTGCGGCGGTCAAGGAAAGCATCGGTGTAATGCAATCGCTGGTCAAAATCTAGTGTCATTGCGAGGCTCCTCGCAACGACTCACGGATAACGGAGGCTAAAATGATTCTGTACGATAAACTCTCAGCCCAACTTCCCGCCTGGCGGGAGCGTGTCAAGACGCTCGTCAAGGAACACGGCGAGACAGTCATTGACCAGGTTACCATCGGCCAGGTTTACGGAGGAATGCGCGACATCAAGTCCATGGTGACGGACATCTCTTTCGTAGACCCGGCAACTGGTATTAAATTCCGGGGCATGGCCATACCCGAAGTGTTGGAGAAACTTCCCAAGCCCGCCGGAGCGGCCATTCCCTACGTTGGCGGGCTGTTCTATCTCCTGATCATCGGCGAAATCCCCACCAAAGCCCAGGCCGAGGAAGTGGAAGCCGAATGGGCGAAACGATCCGACGTCCCTGCCCATGTCTTTACGATGCTGCGCGCCATGCCGAAGGATACTCACCCGATGGTGCTGTTATCGCAGGCGGTTCTTGCATTACAGAGCGGTTCGAAGTTTGCCAAAGCCTATCACGCCGGTGCCAAGAAAGACATGTACTGGGAATCGACTCTGGAAGATGCTCTCGACCTGACCGCCAAACTGCCAGCTATTGCGGCCTTCATCTATCGGCTGAAATATGGTGACGGCAAAGAGCAAAAATACGATCCAAAACAGGATTACGGCGCCAACTTCGCACGGATGCTCGGTGTCAAGGACGAAAAAGGCTATGCCGAACTCTCCCGCCTGTACTTTATCCTGCACTCCGACCATGAGTCTGGCAATGTCAGCGCCCATACCACGCACCTGGCTGGCTCAGCGCTCTCGGACGCGTATTACGCCTTCTCGGCCGGTCTCAATGGTCTGGCTGGACCGTTGCACGGGCTCGCCAACCAGGAGTGCCTGGGTTGGTTGATTGACGTGCGCGATAAGTTCGGCGGCGTTCCGCCTCGCGAAGAACTGTACAAGTTTGCCTGGGACACACTCAACGGAGGCAAGGTCATTCCCGGCTACGGGCACGCAGTCTTGCGTGTTACCGACCCGCGCTTCACCGCGCAACTCGAATTCGCCAAAGTCCGCTTCCCGGAGGACACTCTCATCCGGTTGGCGGAACTGGTCTATGATGTGGTTCCCGCAGTACTCAAGGAACAGGGTAAGGCCAAGAACCCGGCTCCCAATGTGGATGCCATTTCTGGCACCCTGCAATATTACTATGGCGTCCGTGAGTTTGATTTCTACACTGTGTTGTTCGGTGTTGGGCGTGCCCTAGGCGTAATGCCTAACCTGGTTTGGGCGCGCGCTCTTGGTCAACCCATCGAACGGCCCAAGTCACTGACGACGGCAATGCTGGAAGAATTAGCGAAGAAGTAGCCGCTTCGTCTACGCCCGTTGAAGATTTACACTTAGGATTAATAAAAGCTTCCGAAGTAACTTGATTTCGGAAGCTTTTAATTTGGGTTCAGAAAGAAGGAGACGGTTCCTACTTCTAGCATATATATTTAAACCCATGATTAGTGCATTGCATCCAATTCATGGAATCTTGGTTCAGATATAATTGCATTACACTTGGTTCGGATCTTTTTCAGTACCCTGGTGTGTGTTTTTTCTTCATTTCCCTGGTTGGTGGCTAGCGATATATCTCTCCAGATCAGGTGTAGGATGTTCATACTCCTGTCCCATCAGCGGGGACGAGATGATAAAATCCGCCGTGGACCGGTTGCAGGCAGTGGGGATGTTATAAAGTACTGCCAGGCGTAGCAAGGCTTTGATGTCAGGGTCGTGGGGATGGGGTTCGAGAGGGTCCCAGAAGAAGATAAGCATATCAATCATATTCTCGGCGATGGCAGCTCCGGTTTGCTGGTCACCGCCCAGAGGACCGGAAAAGAAGCGGGTGACCGGGAGATCCAGTTCCCTCGCCAGCAGGTCACCAGTGGTGCCCGTACCTAATAGGAAGTGGTGTGACAATGTCTCGCGGTTAAAGCACGCCCATTCCAGAAGTTCGGCCTTTTCGTTGTCGTGAGCTACCAGGGCAATGCGTTTTTGTTCAGCAATCACTTTTACCATGGATCTCCTCCTAAGACTTGATCGCGCGAGTGGCGATGTAAGCTGGGTGGTACTTGCTGAGAGGTGAATCGGGGCAAATATCTTCGTAAAAACCATTTATCAGGAACCCAGAATCTGTCTGACCGGCAATCAAGTCGGTTAGACTGTGACCGAATTCGAGCGGGATGCCTTCTTCGATGCAAATGTCCAATTCTTCTGGTTCCATGTCATTCAGGTCGGAATACGGAATTGAGTACCTGACTTGCAGAGTCTTCTGTTCATCAGCGTGCGTACCAACCATGTAATAAATTGGGTTGGCAAAGCCAGCCAGCAGCAGGCCGCCATGCCGGAGAACGCGGAATGCTTCCCGCCATACCGGGCGAACTTCGGGACAGAAGACGTTGGAGACAGGATGGAAGACCAGGTCGAAGGCATCGTCCGCAAAAGCGGACAAGTCGCGCATGTCTCCCTCGACGGTAAGGATGGTCAATCCTTCGCGGGCGGCCACTTGGCGGTCGCGCTCCAACTGCGCTGGTGAATTGTCGAAGATGGTGACATGTGCCCCCAGCGCGGCGAAAACCGGGCCCTGCTGTCCGCCTCCGCAAGCCAAACCGAGCAGGTTAAGCCCGTGGAAGGATGGAAACCATTCGGGTGGCACAGGTTTAGTCTCTGTCAGCAGGACAGAAAATTCACCTTTGCGGGCGGCGGCGATAATTTGCGGATCAACAGGGATGGTGAATTTGTTGTTGATATCCACCTGCCGGTTCCAAGCATAGCGATTATAATCGCGTACATTCAGGGTTGGTCTGGGCATAACTTTCTCCAATGGTCATTATACACCGGCAAAAAAATTCCCCGCGATGAGCCTCGCGGGGAATGGTGTTCAGATTTTTGAATGCTATTTGGTCGGCGTGACCGCGGGACCAGCGCCACTCCAACCAAAGACGCGCATCGCAGAAGCTGCCCCGGCAGTGGACCAGATTGGGTCACCCTGATCATCCGTACCGGTCTGACGGACTGCCACCACCCACCAGCGCATGATATATGAAGTGTTGTCCTGCGGGCGGAACGTCACAGGGACGACGAACTTGGTGTCGGTTACATACTGGGTTAACTTACGCCCGGTTCCGCCGGTGACAACTTCGATCGTTACCTGGTAACGCTCATTATCGCGCAGGGCACCCACTGATGCCCATTGAAGAGTCACGGTGTCGGCCGCCAGGGTAAATGTTTCGCCGTCCGCAGGAAGGAGCAGGTTGGGAGCCGGATATGGAGGCGGCGTAGTTGGTGTGGGGCTGGGTCCTGGCGTGGCGGAGCGCATACACAGAGGGATAATCAACTGCGTATCGATGAAGACGTTATCTGTACTCAGCCCGTTCCAATCTTTGATGGCTTGCATCGAGACGCTATAATTGATGGCAATGGTGCTAAGCGTGTCGTTTGCCTTGACGGTGTATAAAGCAGTTGTGCAAGCGGCGCGGGTTGCAGCAGCCGGTTCCAGGGTGGCGGAGGGAGCGGGAGGCGGTGTGGGTGTGGGACGTGGCACCTTGATGGTTTGTCCTACTTGCAGGTCTGTGCAATTGCTGTTTAAATTATTCAAACTGATAATGGCCGCCACGGAGGAACCATACAGAAGAGCAATGGAGCTGCAATAGTCACCCGCCTTAACGGTGTATTCAATTGGCGGCTCGGGTGTTAACGTGGGAGTCTCGGTCGGGACGAGAGTCTCGGTAGGCGTGGGTGTGACAGTGACCGTTATAGTGGGGCTTGGGATGGCTGTACTATCCGGAAGTTTGCCGGTGCCTTTTAATGTGATGTACAATGCCAACGCACCAACAACCAGCAAGATTGCCAGCAGTCCCAACGCGACAGGCAGGCTCAGGGTAACTTCTGGCATACGTGCCCCCTGGACGGTTTTCTCTGATTTTGATTTTGGCTTGGGAGCAGCGCTAAATTCGCTGCCGCACACAACACAACGCGAGGCATTTTCCGCCAGTCGCGTGCCACAGGTGGGGCAAAGTTTGGAAGGGGGTGTTTCAGGACTCATAGTTTGGGGATTATACCATGAGGAGAAATAGCAAAAGAGTCATAGGTATAGAATTGGTCATGGATAGTGAATTATATCGTTTTTTCCTTTTTTCCCGGGAATCGCCTTGGCGAATGAATAAACAGGGGTCTCGGGTGCGTTATAATGTCCCCGTCATGGATAATAATTTTGCTCTCTATAAGACCATGCTATTAATCCGCCGCTTCGAGGAACGGTTGCTGTCTGAGTTCTCGACCGGTAAATTAGTCGGCACAACACATACCTACATTGGTCAAGAAGCCGATGCAGCTGGGATTTTTCCGGTTATAGAGCCGGAGGATGTGGTCTTCAGCAACCACCGCTGTCACGGCCATTTCCTGGCCTATGGCGGGGAGCCGTATCGCCTCGCTGCTGAATTGATGGGCAGGACCACCGGGCTAGTGGGTGGGCGGGGAGGCAGCCAGCACATCCACTGGCGTAATTTTTACTCGAACGGTATCCAGGGTGGAATCGCTCCGGTTGCTGCTGGCATGGCACTGGCTGAAAAAGTTCGAGGAACAGGCAGGATTGCTTTGGTTTTCATTGGCGACGGGACACTCGGTGAAGGTACTCTCTACGAAACCTTAAATATCTCCGCGTTGTGGAAGCTCCCAATTTTGTTCGTGCTTGAAGACAATCGCTATGCCCAGACGACTCCGGTCGAAAAAGGGGTGACCGGTTCTATGTCCGGACGGTTTGCGGCATTCGGAATTCCGGTCTCAGAATGCGAAACAACCGATGTGCTTGAAATTCAATCTGCAGCAGATAAAACGGTCCACACGGTCCGGTCCGGGGCTGGACCTGCGAGTTTGATTCTGCACACCTACCGATTTTCAGCCCACAGTAAAGGGGACGATCCACGTTCATCTGACGAACTCGACCGCATCCGCCAATTCGACCCGCTTTCGATCCACGGAGTACGGCTGACAGCCAAAAAATGTAAAAAAGCCGAATCCGAAGTAAACTTTTTGATAAATGATGCCTTTATCCGCGCGGATGCCGATCCATTTCCCACGTTGAGCCCTGATCCTTGATGACCACAGTATTAGATCGTCTCAACTATGCCCTGCATCATTCCATGGTTACTGACGAGCGCGTCTATTTGCTCGGTGAAGATATCCTCGATCCTTACGGCGGCGCTTTCAAGGTGACGCGCGGTCTGTCAACGAAATTTCCCGAGCGAGTCCTGACCACACCCATCTCCGAGGCGGCCATTGTCGGCGTTGCGAGCGGCATGGCGCTTCGCGGCTTGCGCCCAGTGGTCGAGATAATGTTCGGTGATTTCGTTACGCTGATTGCCGACCAGTTGGTCAACCACGCTTCCAAGTTCCGCTGGATGTATTACGACCAGGTGCGCGTTCCGATTGTGGTGCGTACCCCCATGGGTGGGCGGCGTGGCTACGGTCCCACCCACAGCCAGTCGCTGGAAAAGATGTTTCTGGGCGTTCCTGGCCTGAAAGTGGTCGCGCCCAACACCCTGGGTGATCCGGCAGAACTGCTTGCCGCTGCCATAGCTGACGACGACCCGTTGCTGTTTGTCGAGCACAAAATGCTGTATACCCGTCCGATGCTGGAGCCGGGGAAAGGCGACCTGATTGATTTTCAGGTCGAAAAAACTGACGGTGCTTATCCTGCTTTCACATTACGCCCTGCGCACAGCGCGAGGCTCACCATCGCCTGTTATGGCTACAACTTCGAACCTGCCCGCGTAGCCGCACTTGACCTGTTAATGGATCATGAGATATTTATCGAAATCATCCTTTTCTCGCAACTCAGCCCCTTTAACTTGGAACCGCTCTTTTCGTCACTAGCGCGGACCCGGAAACTGATTACCGTCGAAGAGGGAACCCTGACCTTAGGCTGGGGCGCAGAGGTGGCGGCACGCGCTGTCGAAAGAATGGACGGGTTACGGGTCCGGCGTGTGGCAGCGCTGGATTTGCCGGTTGCCAGTGCAAAGAGTCTGGAAGATGCCATCCTGCCGTCGGTACAGGATATTATCAGCGCTGCCTTGGAGTTGGCGGGAAGATAGACTGTGAGGAAAGACTTCTTCGCAGCTACGCATCTCAAGATGGCATAATGGAAGAAGAATAATGATTAAATCTGAAATCCTCGTCCCCCTGCTCAACGCCAACGAACCCGAAGCGCGGCTGATTGGAATCCATGCCAATGATGGACAGGCTGTTGAAAAAGGCACCTTGCTGTTCACCATCGAAACCACGAAGGCAACGTCAGATGTCGAGTCACCGGAGGCCGGGTTCCTGCGTCTCCTGGTGAAAGAAGGCGATACCCTGGCGGTGGGGGACCTGTTGGCTGTGATTACCGAATCGGTCAATGAACCTGTAGAAATCCCGCATCGGGGGAACGTACCCGTCGCCCTTAGAGAAATGCTCCCTTTGGGGAAGATGCGTATAACTAAACCAGCACGTGCACTGGCTGAATCTCTCGGAGTGGATCTGGCAACCTTGCCCACTGACCGGCTTGTGACGGAGGAAGTCATCCGGCAGGTTATGGGTGCAACTAAGTTAAAAGAGGTTGGACTGCCCCCTTCGGAGAAACCCTACCTGTTGATCTTTGGTGGCGGAGGACACGCCAAAACCATCATTGATATGGTCAGGCAGATAGGTGTGTGGACTATTGCCGGCATCGTGGACGACAATCCCGCGATTGGGACACAGGTGCTTGGGCTGCCGATACTGGGAACGCGGTTGGTGCTTCAAACGCTTGTCGAGCAGGGTGTAAAAAAGGCGGCTAATGGCGTAGGCGGGATTATTGACATCGGCGTACGCGTGCGGATTTTTGAGTTGCTTGAAAGAGCTGGTTTCACTTTTCCCGGTTTGATACACCCGCGGGCGACAGTTGAACCGAGCGCAAAAGTGAGGGACGGGGTGCAGGTGTTTGCCAACGCTTATGTTGGATCGGATGCCATTCTCCACGCGAAGTGTATGGTCAATACCAACGCGGTGGTCTCTCACGACTGCGAAATTGGCGCATACACGCACATCGCCCCCGGAGCTTTGTTGGCGGGACATGTCCATGTAGGCGAGCAAACTCTCGTCGGCATGGGAGTGACAACAACGATAGGCGTGAAAATCGGTTCCGGGGTGCGTGTCGGCAACGGGGCGATCATCTTGGCGGATGTACCGGATAAGATGGTTATCCAGGCTGGTCGATATTGGGTCGGGAAAGCGGAATGACTTGCAGGATTACCAAAAGAGGCGGCAGTTCAAGGACTGCCGCCTCTTTTAGTCTCTGCCAATCCTGCTGGTTAAAGGTGAGCCATAAGCCAGGTTTCCACATCCTTAAGCACTACGGCGCGCTCTGGTTCATTGAAAACCTCGTGGTAGAACCCTTCATAAATTTTGATGGTTTTATCATTAGAACTTGACTTCTCATATAACATACGTGAGCCGCCGGGGTCAACCACTCTGTCTAAACTGCCCTGTAATGTAATAAATGGTAGGGAAATATTTCCCCCTTCGACCATCACACGCTGCATTGCTTTCAGACTTTCCGCTGCCAGACGGGCGGGAGTCTTGCCGTGGAAGACCAGCGGATCATTAACATAGGCCTTTACCACCTCCGGGTCGCGTGAAATGCCGGTGGCATCCAGCGCCAGCACACCCGCCTTCGGAGTAATGGCGGAGAGGATCTTACTCATGGTGATGGTGACCCGTGAAATACTTTCGCTGACTTTGATGGCCGGCGCGGAGATGATGGCGCCTTTGAATTCTGCCTGATGGTCGAGCAGGTAATACGAGCCGATGAGGCCACCCAAGCTATGACCCAGCAGGAAGATGGGCTTGCCTGGTTGCCAAACCTTGACCATGTTGTAATAAATCGTAAGATTGTCGGTGAAATCCTCGAAGCGCTCGACGACCTCACGTCCGCCGTCCGACTTGCCGTGTCCGATGTGATCCAGCCCGTAGACGGCATAGCCGAGAGGGACAAAGTGATTGACCACGTTCATATAACGACCGCTATGCTCACCAAGACCATGGACGATGAGCAGGACAGCTTTCACGTCCCTGTCGGGGAGCCAGCCCTGATAGTAAATGTTGATGTTCCGTACGCCTTTGAAATTGCCTTCGATATGGTTCATGGTGTCTCCTTTCCATGTTTTCCTCGATGTTAGTATAGCATGAGATTAAAGGTAATGCCTGGGTTACAAAACCTTCCTTGCCTGCTGCACCAGCTAGCGCTCCAGTACCGGGATATTTTCGCTCAGACGGGCGGCGGCCACAATTGGTAACCAGCGACGGTATTCTGCTTTTCTGCCAGGGCACAATTGGAAATAACAGTGCAGGTAAACCGAATGGAACAGGCGGACGAAAGCCTTCAGCGCGGTTGTCGGGACCTAGGAACTGGCCGCCGCGCCCAGAAAGCATCCGGGAATAGGTTGCTTTTAAGCACCCACAGGAGGCCATAGGTGCCTTGCAGTGCCAGGTAGATCCAGGCGGTGGTGTTCTGCCACTGATGATAGACCGCCATTAAGGCCAGAATAGCAATAAAAGTAGTTCCTTTGTTGGTATCGATGAAATATATTAATTTCAACTGTTCTGTCCATTTTATCTAAAGTGTTGGTGTTATGGGATCTGTGTCTGACCAGAATTCAGGTTTACGAAAAATCCGGTGGCTCTAACGCCTCGAAGTTGAGTAGTGACCTTGTCATGCAGGCATAGCATAACCTTGAGCAATCTGTAGCAATACCCTGAATCCTACAGCGGTTACCAAGGTGCGATCCTGGGCGATGGGTGAGGTCGGGCATTTTTTCAGGCACCTTCCACGACAACCATTTTGGAACGGGCGTATTTATGGCGCAGGTTGCGTGCCGGGGCGTACTCGGGTGAATTGAGCCAAGCTTTGGCCTTGGCGGTGTTTTCGAATTCAAGAATAATCAGGCGATTGGCTTTCCAATCACCTTCGAGAGTTTCATTTGGACCGCCGCGTGCCAGGTATTTGCCACCGAATAATTTCACAGCTGCAGGAGCCCTTTTTTTGTATTCTTCATAACCAGCGAAGTTGGTGATTTCAATATCTACAATCACATAGGCGGTCATGGAGGTTCTCCTTGATGTTACGCTTGAGGTAAATTTTGGCGACATCCGAAAATCGTGGCGATTGCCACCTGCGGCTCACAGCCTACCGAAAAAGAGAGCTGGTCAAAGGTCCAGAAAGAGGCGAATTTACTCATGGATTTACCCACTCGTCAAACAACGACGTCAGGTCACAGGTGCAGGTCTGTTCGGCTACTTGTTTGAAATCAGCGGTGGTGGCAATAGCCCATTTGTAGCGTTGCGTGTAAGCATTCATGAATCGGTCAAAGGTTTGCTGGCCCATCCGGTCGCGCAAGGCCAGGAGGAAGAACGGTCCGCGCCCGTAGACGATGGCGACATATTCGTCGCTCGTGTATTCAGAGACCGGCAGCCCAATGGGGATCATTTCGTCGTTGAGCATGTCCCAGGTGGACTGCATTCCTTTCCGGTAAGACTGCGCCGCCTGGTCGCCATGTTGATCGAGGTAGTACTGCCATGTGACGAATTCCGCGAGCGATTCGTCCAACCAGGGCTGACCCTGGGTGGCGTTGCCGACCAGGTTGTAAAACCACTGGTGCCCCACCTCATGCGTAACGACAATTTCCAAAAAAACAGGATCAGTGTAAACATTCTCCGCAATTGAAGTCAGGCCGGGGAATTCCACCCCGCCCGCTGAGGTGATGATGGGAACAATATTGAACTCGGTGTAGGGATAGGGAGCGTAGCGGAGGCTGAAATCGGCGATGGCAGCTGCGGCTGTCTTAAGCGCAGCCTGTGCGTATTGGATCAAGCTGGGCGGGGCATAACTGCTGACGGTGAGTTCACCAATTGTCTCGGACTGTTTTACGAAACTGGAACTGGCTGCCAAGTAGAAATCGCGCGCCGGCCCGTCAGCGTACAGAACCCGCTGCCTTCCCGCCACCTCAGTGCGGTCAACTTCCGTCCCCGAGGCCACCAGGACCAGATCTGAAGGGGCATCCACCGAAACAAGGTATAGACTGGTGTCAGAGAAGAGAGGATCGCCATCCAAATCGGGAGTCTGATTGTTCCAACCCTGTTTGTTGTAAACCAAGATGGTGGGATAAGCATGTGCCAGCGATAGAATCCCATCGTTGTAACCGAATATTCCGTAGTAAAAATCCCCACCCAGTGCCGGGACGGTGACTTCAAATTCCACATGAATGATGACAGATTTTCCTGGCTGCAAGGTTGTGGTTAGCGGGACACGCATCAACCCATCCTGATGTGTGACCGTGACGGGCTGATCATCGACCGTCACTTTGTTGATCAAGATACTGCCGCCCAGAATCTCCGAGAAAACGGCAAGATCCACCTCGGTAAGAGAGACTATCTCCTGGTTGGTGTAGCGGACAACCTCCGCGCCGGAGAGGCGGGTGGGTGGATCGGCGATGCTGAAGGCGATGTGATAGATGCTCGCGCCGGGCAATCCCTCAAGAATGCCTTGTGAGGAGCCATTCAGGTTTTGACGGAAGAGAGAGCGATCGTCCCAAGCAATATTAAACGGCGCTTCGGTCCCAGACACCGGAGGTGGCGGCAGGGGTGTGTTCGTGGCACCGGGGGAGAGAGATTTGGCGGTGGGTGTAGGGGGCACAAAGGGTGTGATCAGTGAATTGCAAGCCAGCAGAAGGCTGGCTACCAGGAAGAAGGGGAGAAGGCGTTTTGACATAGGTTTAGTCTGTCGTAACTAGATTTCGTCCATCCAATTTGCTACGATATCTAATCTGGTCGGCCCGATGCACGAAAGTGCTCTGATTATCTTATAGGCGGGCGAGGGGGTTGCCAATGGATTCTGAGTTGGAAATCTCTTTGTTTTTATCGTTCAGATGCATTTTTTGGATGAGTCTGCGGAGTTTCTCAGCTATACCTACCGAGCCTTTTTGATTAATGCTCGTCTGTAGAACTATGAATTCTTCGCACTCCAAGATGACGCCGTAGTATAAGTTTTCGGGGATATTTTTGGGGTCGGATTGTTCATTGTTACTTATAGAAAGACTGAAGTGAATTCAGTAATGACGGGAGAAGGTGTCGATAACCAAAATCATCTTCAGAAACGTCCAGTCGCAGGAGATGGTCGGGGGTAAGAGTGGACAGCCATTTGTCAAGGAAAGCATCGAGTTGGAGAATGTCTTCAGCCGCAGCGATATTAATTCGCTTGCGGTCCGCAAGCCGCTTGGCGATGATCTCCGGGCTGGCGGTCAGGTGAATGACCAAGTCCGGCGGAGGCTGGTGGACTCGCACTAATTCGTAGAAGCGTTTGCACAGATCAAATTCAGCATCGGTCAGCCAGGCGCGGGCTTGAAATAGACGGGTGAAACCATGGAAATCCATTTCCAAACCACCATCCATCAAGCCGGTATGCGGCGACAGGCGCAGGTGGCGTTCCTGCTCGGCGCGCAGCAGAAGGAAATCCAATTGGTTGGCGAGGGCGTAACTTGCATCAGTCTTAAAAACGCGCTGGAAGGGCCGTTCGTTATGTTCTTCCAAGGCAGCAACAAACGATCCTCGTTTGCATAAGGCACGCACGAGGGTGGTCTTGCCGACGCCGGTGTTGCCAACAACGACGATAAGTTGACCCATAATTGGGCGGCTTCCCACCAATCCTACGGTTTTCGCGCTGCAGCCAGGGCGGCGTTGATCTGGTCGATATGAGAAATAGTATGCGATTCCAGTTCGAGCATCTGTGCAGCGTTTAGGAAGTAACTGCCCTTGCGTTCCACGAAGGATTTTGGCAGGGAAGCCTGGAAAGCAACCATTTCAATCGAAAGGCGTCTTAGTTCATCAAGCAGACCCTTGACAGTGCCATAAGCCTCGACCGTAGCGTTGACGTGGGCCATAAGATTGCCGCCCCAATCGTCGGCGAGGCGCTCGTATCCGCCAACCGAGTCATCCAGATTGGCGACCCAGTTGCGCTCAGTATGGATGAGATGAGCAAGGGTTTGTTTGGCGCTCCATCCGCCGGGAGCAGGCTCCTGGTCCGCTTCGGCTTCTCTAACGTCTTTGAAACAGGTTTCCAGCCGGTTGAGAGCGTCGTCGTATTTGAGACGAACCTGTTTGGCCAGTTCAGCCGGATCCCAGGAGATATCTGGGACCGGTCGTTTGGTCAGTTCCATGGTGACTGTCTTCTTCTGCGAGCCGCGGTAGAAGACAACCTCCACTTTATTACCGCCTTTCTTGCCTACGAGTGCAGCCATCAGGCTGCCATAATCGTTTGTGATGGGTTTTCCGTCCAACTCAACGATGACATCATCCTTACGCAGACCGGCGGCATGGGCACCCATGCCCTTGCGCACCTCGTCCAGACGCACACCTTGGGTGACAGGCACTCGTAAGGTTTTGGCAATTTCCGGGCTGAAATCGCTGATGTTGATCCCCAGCATCGGGCGGTCGAACGTGCGCCGGTCGAGGCCGGTTTCGAGTACGGAGGCCAGGTTCGAGAGCGTGGAATCCCACTCAGCCTTGAAACCCTGGGCGCGCTTTTTCCATTCGTCGCCATCCGGGACGATATGGTTGAGAACTACCAGCGTGCCATCGTCTTTGGGAGTCAGCGTGACTTCCACTTCGGTGGCGGCGGGTTCAAAGCGGGCGAACCATTTGAATTTGACGGATTTATTCTCTTCCAAGGAAACGTATTCCCCGGCTGAGTAGAAGTCGCCATGCCACCACAGGTACATTCGCCCCCCAGGACGCGGGGCAACTGTGGCAAAATCACACAGCCATTCGTGCAAGGCGGAGGCGTGCGTGAGAGCGAAATAGACCTGTGCTGGCGAGGCTGAGACACACTGTTCTGAGGTTACGGTTGTAGACATTTAATCTCCTTCTTTCCTGGTCGGTTTATCTGGAAGTTTGAGCCATCTGGTTGATTTTACACCCGGGGGGAATATCAGGTAACGATGAGTGTAAGCATCCATTTTTCCGACGCCTTATTGGTAAATGAGCATTGCATACCATTGCATACTTTTATTGGGATTCTTCAAACCTCGGTTTGGATGGCACTACCGCTTTCATAGCGGTGGAGACCGGCATGGAAGACCAAGATGGCCAGTGCCAGAAACCCGGAAGCCCCGAGGAGCATCAGCCCTAATGTGGACCATGAAAAGCCCTTAACAAACCCAGCCGGAACGGTGCCCATGAAGGCCGCCGGGACAACCAGGAATAGAATGACCTTGGCGGTCTGGTTGAAGAGAGTGATGGGGTAAATGGCGAAGGTGATGATTGCGTTAATGGCCATGCTGGTAAAGACGCCGCCAGTTCCCAACCAAAATGACAGACTCTGGACAATTACCAGGAACGCCACAAAAACAGTCGTCGCCAGACCTACACCAATGATGAATCGTCCTAGCCCGTCCAGGCTGAACTGGCCGGAAGCAAAATAACTGATGAATCCGTATAGAAAATCCCCGAAGCTGCTCGGGACAACGCGGGATGCCAGAACGTGCAGCAGGGTCGGGCGCGGCAGGGACAGATAATAATCGAGCCGCCCTTTAACGATGATGTCGCCCAGGTTGAAGGCATTTCCAAAAAGGAGTCCGGCCAGCCCGAAGGCGCTGGCGGAGATACCGAAGACAAGGAACATATCGGTCAATTGCCATCCGCGAATGGAAGGGAAGCGGTCGAAGAAGATGATCCAGACGACGAAATAGACCGCATCGTTCAGGATCATTCCAATTGATTGGGAGATGAACGCGACGCGGTATTCCATCGCAGCGGCGAGGCTTGTCTTCCAGAGGGAGAGAAGAAATTTAAATTCGCGGAGCATAGGTCTATTCAAGGTATGCAAGCCCTTCGCAAGCTGGGAGATTGCTCACCTGCCCTTGCAGCAAGTGCAAGTGTCGCTGGTTCTTGGGATGGATATTTTCCTGCTCGACTCTGCTCGAAACTGGATGAATGTGGTCAGCCTCCATTGATTGCCAGCCTTTTCATCCCGCGTGAGAAGACCTGCACCAGCAAGCCACCGAGCACAGCCAGCCAGAGGAGTTGCCCAATGACGATTAACATAAAAAGCTGCATATCAGGTTGGACGAATAACCGCGCCGGGCCGTACATCATGTAGGCGAATGGTAGGGACTTGGCAATCGTTTGCAACCAAGCTGGGTAAAAGTCCAGCGGGATGAGCATCCCGCCCAGGATGAACACAAGTTTCTGATAAATCCACTCGAAGGGGGCCACTTCTTCCACCGTGAATGCAGATAAACCGATCAGGGCATTGACGCAGAAGTGCAGTAGCCAGGCTCCGACCAGCGCGACGAGAGCCAGCGGCCAGTTGATTAGGTTCGGGGGCGGTCCGGCCAGAATCCAGACGAGTGCGCCGCCCACCATGAACAACATACCCATGCGCAGAAGGGATTCTCCCAGTCCGCTGGAGAGTTGATAGAGCAGGAAGTTGTAAGGTTTGTTGAGCAGGTAGGCAATGGAGCCGTCCTTGACCTGCTCGGAGATGACGCGTGCCAGGCGCGGGCGACCCAGTTCCAGGGTTTCGGCCAGCAGCAGGTACCACATGGTGTCGCGCAGGCTCAGGCCGTTGATGACGTCTGAGCCGGCAGCTGCGAATGTGATGAACCACAACTGAAAGAATATCCACATGAAGAGCAGGATCATAGCAGAGCGCGTCACAAGTTCGGCGGGGTAGGCCAGGCTGTTGAGCAGGTTGATTTTGAAGATGGTGAGATATTTTCTCATCAGTCAGTGCAAGGAGAATAGAGCGCAGAGAGTAGTAAACGAGAGATGAAACTGCTCTCTATTCTCTGTTCTCTGCCTTTTTGTAAATCGCGGCAATGACTTCCTCCAACGGAGGGTCAGAGATGGTAATGTCCACCAACGTCCCGGCGGCGGATAGGGCAGCCATCACTTTCTCAACCGGGGTTATTCGTGTTTCAAAGCGCAATTTCACTCCATAGCGTTCCTTTGCCACCTTGAGTATTTCGGTACCGTCGATGTGAAAATCGGCGGGAATTTGCCCGGCGTAACGCACCTCGACCAGTTTCGAGGTCAGAAAGGAACGCTTGAGGGTTGAGACCTTGTCTTCGTAGACTATCTGTCCGTGGTTGATGATGATCACGCGTTTGCAGAGCGCTTCCAAGTCTCCGGCGTCGTGCGAGGTCAGCAGGACGCCGACGTTTTCCTGTTTAGCCATCTCACGGAGGGTGTCGCGAATGTGTTGTCTGGCGACCACGTCCAGTCCGATGGATGGTTCGTCGAGCAGGAGCAACTTGGGTTTGTGGAGGAGCGAGGCGGCTATTTCACAGCGCATCCGCTGACCGAGCGAGAGCTTACGGACAGGGGTCTCGAGAAGATCGGCTACCTCAAAGGCTTCCGCCAGTTCGGCGATACGGTCCCTGGTCTCACGATCTTCCATCTCGTAGATTCTGCCAAACAAAGTCAGCGTGTCAATTGCAGGCAGGTGATACCACAACTGCGGGCGCTGTCCGAAAACTGTTCCGATATGGTAGGACAGTTTCTGGCGCTGTTTCCAAGGGACATAGCCGAGAACCTGGACTTCGCCTCCGCTGGGGAACAGGATGCCAGTGAGAATTTTAATGGTGGTGGATTTACCGGCTCCATTCGGACCGATGAATCCGAGCAGCTCGCCCGATTCCATCTCGAATGACAGGCCGCGTACCGCTTCAACGGTTTTATATTCCGGCCGGAACAGCGATTGTACGCTGGCACCCAAACCGGCGGCTTTGCGTTTGGAGCGGAAGGTTTTGGTGAGATTGGTGACCTGGATGGCGAGCATGTCTTATTTTACATCATGACCCGTTCCGATGTACAATAACGTGGAATATGATTGTCATCTCTGAATTCGAATCCCGGCTTCCCCCCAATCTGCTAAATACCTTCCGGCACCTGGTCAGCCCGGCAGACATCCAGGCTTACTTGGATAGTTTCCCTTACATCGCCGAGGATCTCAACCGGTCACCGTTGCGGGTGATGACTGACGGGCAGGCGCACTGTCTCGACGGCGGGATATTTGCCGCTTTAGCTCTGGCGCGTCTTAACCACCGTCCGCTCATCCTGGATCTGGTGCCTGAACCCGGTGCGGACGACGATCATGTGCTGGCACTATTCCAGCAAAATGGATACTGGGGCTGCATCGCCAAATCGAACTACGCCTTCCTACGTTTCCGTGAGCCGGTCTACCGAGATCTGCGTGAATTGGCGATGACATATTTCGAGAGTTATACCAACACCGAAAAGCGAAAAACTTTGCGCGGTTACACCCGTCCGTTGGACTTGTCTTTGTTTAGTCCGGATTGGATGTGGAGTGAAGCCGGGATCGCTGAAATTGAAAAGCGGCTGTACCGGCGAAAACCAATTTCCCTGATTTCCTCGGGAAACGCCGCCATCCTGAATCAGGCTGATGAACGCTTTTACCAAGCCAACACGCTTGGGACGAATTTCGAATGGGTGTTTGGCGTGCGCGATAACCCATGAACCTATACAAAATCAAAAATGGAAATTCCTCCTGACCTCGTCACTTTCCTGCGTTCTTCTGCCCATGTCGCCGTACTGACCGGTGCGGGCGTTTCGAAGGAATCCGGTTTGCGGACCTTTCGTGACCCGATGGACGGGCTATGGGCGCGGTACCGGCCTGAGGACCTAGCAACGCCCGAAGCATTTGAGCGAAACCCGGAACTAGTGTGGCAATTCTACTCGGCTCGGCGACTAGAATCTGGAGAAGTACAACCCAACGCAGGTCACTTTGCCCTCGCGGAAATGGAGCGGCATTTACCATACTTTACTCTTATCACCCAGAATGTCGACAGCTTGCACCGGCGTGCCGGGAGTAAAAAAGTGGTTGAATTACACGGTAATATTACACGCATCATTTGCTCACGCGGTTGTGGGGTATTCACGGAATGGAAAGAAATCCCTGGCAAAGCACCAACCTGTCCCACCTGCGGGGCGAAACTTCGCCCGGATGTGGTCTGGTTTGGGGAGATACTGCAGAGAGACATACTGGAAACTGCATTGCAGGCCTCGCGGATGTGCAATGTCTTTTTATCGATTGGCACCTCGGGTCTGGTTCAGCCGGCAGCCACCCTGCCGATGCTGGCCAAACAAAACGGGGCTGTCATCGTGGAGATCAACGTTGAAGAGACGCCGCTTACGCCCTCGGTGGATTATAATTTCCGAGGAAAATCGGGGGAAATCTTGCCAGAGCTGGTGAAAGCAGTCTGGGGCTAAGAAGAGCGATTGGCAACAAGTGAGAAACTTTCAGGGTCGCAGGTCGCTGGCGAAATCAGAACGGCCGGTTCCTGCAGAGGCGCCTTTTGGGGAATTTTCTGAGGGGCTAATCAGCGAATGTATTGCCAGATTTGATAATCTCTGTGGGAGATTGCTGCGCCTCCTGGTATTTTATGACCTATGCTATTGCCCCGACGACTTGGAGAAATATAACGACGACAGCATTGGAGAACGACCCGGGACGGTACTCAAACGAGATGGTTCATCCGACCCAAACACCGCTCCAAGGAGAAAGATTCAAGGCCAATTTGCCTCCGCTGACAGTATACTTCTCGTCGCTGATGAGATCCTGAACGAGGCGTCTCTCGCTCCAGCCCAGCGCTGAGCAGGGAACTTCGAGTTGGCGTGCCCGTGAGGTGGCATTCAGTGCCACGAGTACTTTGTCTTCCCCCAGGGTACGGGCGAAGGCGTAATGGCCGTCTTCGGCCAGTAATCGGAGGTAATCACCGCGGCGCAAGCTGGGGATCCGTTTACGCAGCGAAATAAGGGTCTTGACCCAGGCATGCAGCTCCTGGTTCCAATCGGTTTCCTTCCAAGGGAAAGCACGCCGCGAGTCTGGGTCTTTGCCGCCTTCCAGGCCGATTTCGTCGCCGTAATAGACCGCGGGAGCGCCGGGAAAAGCCATCTGAAAGAGGAAAGCCAGTTTTAGTTTGTCAGTATTCCCACCGACCAGGGTCTTGAAGCGCTCGGTATCATGGCTGTCGAGCGGGACGTACATGGCGAACAAGTTTTCGGTTTTGTAATTATTGAATAACCCGGTTATGCGCTCGCTGAACTGGACAGCGTTTTCGCGGCCCTGGAGCAAGGCCAACAAGGCATCCCGCAGTGGGTAATTCATCAGACCATCGAAGTGTTTGTCATCGGCCCAGCGTGGGTTCACGTCCCAGATTTCACCGAGCAGATAGGCGTCCCGGTTGGCTGCGCGGACGACATGGCGGAACTCAGCCCAGAAATCATCATCGTCAATCTCGTTGGGGACATCTAAGCGCCAACCATCAATACCCTGTTCGATCCAGTAACAAGCCACATCGAAAATGTATTTCCGTACTTGTTTGTTCGAGGTGTTGAGTTTAGGCAGGGCTTTGAAGTTCCACCAGCTCTGGTAATTTTCCAGCTGTCCGTCGTTGTAAGCATCCAGTGGGAAATTTTTGATATGGAACCAATCCTTGTAGGGAGAGTGTTCACCATTTTCAAGAACATCCACGAAGGCGAAGAAACCGCGACCGACGTGGTTGAAGACACCGTCAAGTACGAGGCGCACATCATTGCGATGAGCGGTATCGAGAAGTGCACGGAAATCAGCCAGCGTGCCGAGTTTTGGGTCTATCTGGTAATAATCGCTGGTGTTGTAACGATGCGTGGAGGTGGCGGCAAAAATTGGATTAAGGTAGATTGCGGTAATCCCCAAATCGAGCAGGTAGTCGAAGTGCGAGATGATACCGCGCAGGTCGCCGCCCTGGAACCCCCAAGCAGTAGGCGTCGAACCCCATTTCTGCAAGTTGGGTGGGTCATTGGCCTTATCACCGTTGGCGAAACGGTCGGGGAAAATTTGATAGAAAATGGCGTCTTGAACCCAATAGGGAGTAGGCATGTCTTTATCCAAGGAAGAATTTTTGAACGGGCGAATTTTACCCCAGAAATGAACCCCGGTGTCTTTTTAAACACCGGGGTTTTGCAGACCATCTGGATCCTCCGGCTGGTCGCTCGCGGCAATCCGTTATCCACCGATCGAGACGCCAATCAATCTGCCCACGCCAAAGACCAACGCGGCAGCGAGAATCCCAATCAATACCTGACGGAAGCCGGAAACCCACACACTCTTACCGGTCATCAGGGTAATGGCTGCGCCGGTTAGAAAGAGTGCCAGCGCGCCGACCGTTAAACTAATGACAACGGCGGTGAGTCCCTGGAGGAAAATGTACGGAAAGAGAGGAATGAAAGCACCGGAGGCGAAGAGGAGAAACGAGGTTATTGCTGCTTCCCAGGGCGACCCACCCAATTCTTTTGGGTTAATGCCAAGTTCCTCACGGGTCAGCGCGTCAAGGAGATTGTCCTTGTTGGCGGAAATATGGGCGGCAAGTTCACGGGCGCGCTCTTTCGGCAGACCCTTTGCCTGGTAGATGAGTGCCAGTTCTTCTTGCTCTTCTTCGGGATGGGTGGATATCTCTTCTGATTCGATAGCAATCTGCCGCTGATATAATTCCCGCGAACTTTGCACCGAAAGCCACTCACCCAATGCCATGGAACTGGCTCCAGCCAGCAGGCCGGCGATACCGGTGATGAGCACGCCGTGGCCGGGCAGGTTGGCGCCGGCCGCGCCCATCGTCAGACTGAGGACGGAGACAAGGCCGTCATTCGCACCCAGAACAGCAGCCCGCAGGGCGTTTCCGCCGCCAATACGGTGGCGACCTTCCAGTTGGGCTACATCGGCACCCATCAATCCGCTCAAGCGGTCAGTAGCCGCAGACAACAGCCGGGCATGGGATTTTTCGTCAGCGGACATGATGTTAATTCCGGCTTCGGACTGGCTGTCGTATTCGCTGCTGGTGGTCACTTCGCCGGCAGTGAGGGTCGGCAGAATGAAATTTACGCCGAAACGGCGGGCCATGAAACGCATGGTACGAGCGCGCCAGGAGGGTTTTCGCCGTGGAAGTTCGGCTCCGGCCTCCTCCAGCCGTTTTTCCCAGAAGGCAGTGTGTTTCTCTTCGCTGGCCGCCATCTGCCGGAAAACTTCGGCCAGTTTGGGCTGTTCTTCGATTTCAGCAAGCGCGAGATAAAGGGACGTACCGTCTACTTCTTTTTGCCAATTGGCAAGGTAGCGGGATATATCTTTCGAGTGGGCCATTAAAAACCTTTCGGGTTCTTATTCAAGAATTGAATTGTACCTCGAGTTATCCAGAAGGATCGAGGTGATTAAATATTAGGGGGTGGCGAAAAAAAATAGAAATCATCACCACAGAGATCCCAGAAAAAAACGAAGGGAATCCCTGTACTCATAGCAGGTTTTAATCACTATCGGGAAGCCCAGAGGCCTCCCGAAATCTATTTCTGTTTCCTATCTATCGACAACCACCAGTCCATCGTCATCCAGGCGGGCATCTTCCCGGCGCCGTTCGGACCGTGAAACCCGAAGATCTCACCGCGCTGAACCTCCAGATCCACGCCGCGCAGGGCGCGCACGGAACCGTTGTTCTATATGAGAGTATTGGTTTGGATGGCAAGATCAGACATAGCTCCTCCTATCCGACGATTTTACTCCAAATCAAACGTCGAGTCGCCAGACTCGGCGTCAAGTCTAATTTCTAATATACAAAAATGGTGATAACGATGCTGGTACTATGATTAGGTCGGATGCCGATCGTAGTAAGGTAGTAAGAACTTGCTTTTACAACCTGCGTGACACATCATCCAATCGGGCCATTTCATCGTCGGAGAGCTGGAACTTCATTGCTCCAGCACTTTCCTCGGCTTGGCGAACCCTGGTTGCACCAGGGATGGTAACAACAAACTCCCCATTGAAGTTGATCAGCCAATTCAATGCCACCTGGGCAATTGTGGCCTGATACCTGGATGCAATCTCGTCCATGGCGTCGATGAGCGGGCGGGTCCGCTCGAGGTTGCGCTGCAGGCTGGTTCTGCGCCAACCAGACAAGCGATCCAGAAGTTCCGGATCCTTGTGATATTTCCCGGTCAGCAGGCCGCGTGCAACCGGGGTGTACGCGATGATTGTCACACCCAATTCCCTGGCCGTGTCCAAGATCCCGTTCGTTTCGATCTCCCGGTTTAATAGACTATAACGGACTTGGTTAACTGCCAGCGGAAACCCTCTTCTTGCCAGCGCGGCGTGCGCCCGCCGCATTCGGGCAGGGTTGAAGTTGCTGACTCCCACCGACCGGATTTTCCCCATCTCTACCAGGTCGGCCATTGCGTTCATTTCAGCTTCTGGTGAGGAGAAACTATAAGGCTGGTGGACCATATAATTCGCTATGCTGAATCCATCTAGGAAGTGCAAGCGGTCTTCGATGCTGCGTGGGATATTGCCTGCAGTCCGCAAAAAGGGCTGCCATTTTGTTGCAATAATAACCTCCCGGTCAGACTTGCCGGCGGCTTTCAGGCCGGTTGCCAGGGATCGTTCAGATACTCCCGCGCCGTATATTTCCGCAGTATCGAACCAGTTGATACCGCCATCCAGGGCAGCTTTAATAATGGCATTCTTTTCATCCTGAGGAATAACCGGGAACATGCGACCGATCAACCCACCTCCACCGGCCATCTCCATAACGCCCAATCCAACCGGCGTGACCAGAATGTCCGTTTTTCCTAGGTGTCTCATTTGAATCTTGTTGTTTTTTTCCATTGCTAAAGTCCTCCGCGAATTACTCGATGAAAGAAGGCCAGCCCCCCAATTTTACTTCAGGAAGATGGAAGAAACTGGATTTCAATTGAAACAGTCAGTTAATTCTCTTTCGGCCTAGATCTCTTTGCCTTCAAACTGGCTGTTATAGAGCTCGGCGTAGAAACCTTTCTTCGCAAGCAGCTTTCCGTGCTTGCCCTGTTCCACGATGTCGCCATCCTTCATCACCAAAATCCAATCTGCATCACGGATGGTGGACAGGCGATGGGCAATAATGAAACTGGTGCGGCCTTTCATTAGGGAATCCATGGCTTTCTGGATAAGCACCTCGGTATGGGTATCCACCGAACTGGTGGCTTCGTCCAGAATGAGGATTTTAGGATCAACCAGGAATGCACGGGCAATGGTCATAAGTTGCATCTGGCCTTGCGATATGTTCGTGGTCTCTTCGTTGAGCACCATGTTATAACCCTCCGGCAGGGTGCGTACAAAATGGTCCACGCGCGCCGCCCTGGCGGCGTTGATGACTTCCTCATCGGTGGCATTCGAGCGGCCATAACGGATATTCTCCATGATGGTCCCGTTATAAAGCCAGGTATCCTGCAAGACCATACCGAACATGCAGCGCAGTTCGTCGCGTTTGAAATCCTGTATGTTATGGCCGTCTACCAGGATAGTGCCACTATTAACATCATAAAAGCGCATTAGTAGTTTCACCATGGTGGTTTTCCCAGCACCGGTCGGGCCGACGATAGCGATTTTCTGGCCGGGTTCGGCGTAGAAGGTAAAGTCATTGATGATGATCTTATCCGGGTTGTAACCGAAGTGAACATTCTTGAAATCCACGCGGCCCTCGATGGTTTCCAACTGGACAGGAGTCAATGTGTCGGGTATTTCCTCGGGTTCCGCCAGGAACTGGAAAACGCGCTCGGCTGCGGCCAGCGTCTGCTGGAGAATATTGGAGATGTTAGCTATTTGCGAGATTGGCTGGGTAAACGAGCGCACGTATTGGATAAAGGCCTGGATATCTCCAATGGTGATGGAACCCTGGACAGCCAAATAGCCACCCAAGATACAGATGCCTACATAGCCTAAGTTACCGACGAAATTCATGATGGGGAACAACAGGCCTGTCAGGAATTGTGATTTCCAGGCTGAATCGAAGAGGACATCGTTGATCTGATCAAATTGATCAACGCTCTTCGCCTCACCGTTGAAGGCTTTCATCACAACGTGCCCACCGTACATTTCTTCGACGTGACCATTGATGTGGCCGAGGTAATCCTGCTGCCGTTTGAAGAAGACCTGCGACCTGCCGATGATCAGGCCAATGATGCCGAACGACAACGGAAGGATGGCCAAAGCCACCAGGGTCATTTGCCAACTGATGGTGAACATCATCACGAGCACACCGACTACCGTGGCCACGGAGGTAATGATCTGAGTCAGGCTCTGATTCAGCGTCTGGCTCACCGTATCCACATCATTGGTGATGCGGGAGAGCACCTCGCCATGGCTCGTGCCGTCGAAGTATTTTAGCGGCATGCGGTTAATCTTTTCGGCAATGTCCTTGCGGAAACGATAGGTGATATTCATTGCCACATTGGTCATGATCCAGCCTTGGCCGTAGCTCAGCACGGCAGAAAACAGGTACAGGGTCAAGGTCAGCATAAGAATATGACCGATATATCCAAAGTCGATGGAACCGGTCCCAGCGATCTGGGCCATCACACCCTCAAACAACCTGGTGGTGGCATTTCCCAGGATCTTGGGACCCACGATCATTGCGACAGTGGAGGCAATCGCCAATAACCAGATGAACAAGATCAAAAGCCGGTATCGCCCCAGATATTGGACTAGCTTTTTCAGGGTGCCTTTAAAGTCACGGGGCTTTTCGCCTCTTCTCATCATGGCCATCGGGCCGCCGCCCGGTCCCATGCCGCCCATTCCGCCACGACCGCCCATTGGAGTGGGATTGGTTGATTGGTTGCTGTTGTGCGCGTTCATGCCAACTCCTCCTTGCTCAACTGCGACAAGGCAATGCCTCGATAAACTTCGCTGTCCTTCATAAGTTCCTCATGGGAGCCCTTGCCAACGATCTTACCTTCGTCCAGAACGATGATCTGTTCTGCATTCTTGATGGTGGCAATGCGCTGAGTCACGATCAGCATGGTACTCGCACCAGTATGCTCCTTGAGCGCTTTGCGCAAGGCTGCATCGGTTTTGAAATCCAGGGCTGAAAAACTATCGTCAAAGATATAGATGGGCGCTTTCTTCACCAGGGCGCGTGCAATCGAAAGACGCTGTTTCTGTCCGCCGGACACGTTCATCCCGCCTTGCGCCACTTCGGTCTGCATGCCTTCTGGATTTGTGGAGATGAACTCGGTAGCCTGGGCAATGTCAGCGGCCAATTTCAACTCTTCCTCGCTGGCATTTTCATCACCGTACAACAGGTTGCTTTCAATCGTGCCGGAGAACAGCGTGCCTTTCTGCGGGATATAACCAATCCTATCGCGCAACTCATGCTGCGTAACATCCCGGATGTCGGTCCCATCCACATAGACAACGCCCTCCGTGACATCGTAGAAGCGCGGGATCAAGCTGACGATGGTGGATTTGCCCGAACCGGTGGTACCTATCAGGGCAGTGGTCTGTCCCGGATGGGCAGTGAAGCTGATATTGTGGAGAACATCCTCTTCTGCACCAGGATAACGGAATGAGACGTTGCGGAATTCGACCATCCCCTTGAACGGTTCATCAAAGTGCCTGGGATTCTGCGGGTCTTTGATGACCGGCTCAGTCTCCAGGACATCAGCAATGCGATCACCAGATACAGCCGCTCTCGGCAGGATGATGAACATCATCGCCAGCATGAGGAAGGCAAAAACGATCTGCATGGCATATTGCATAAATGCCATCATATCGCCAACCTGCATCGAAGACTGGGCGACCTGATGGGCACCGACCCAGATGATCAAAAGGGTCACTCCATTCATGACCATCATCATCACCGGCATCATCACGACCATGACCCGGTTGATGAACAGGCTATTGCTGGTCAAATCTACATTGGCTTTATCGAACCGGGCCTCCTCGAATGGCTGCATGTTAAAAGCCCGAATGACCATCATCCCGGACAGGTTTTCACGCGTCACGAGGTTAAGCCGATCAATCAGGGTTTGGATGATCTTGAATTTTGGCAGGGCGATCGAGAATACGGTCAGGATTAAACCGAGAAGAATGACCACTGCCAGTGCGATGATCCACCACATGTTAGCGCTCTTGCCGATGGCACGGATCACACCGCCGATCCCGATGATAGGTGCATAGAAAACCATGCGCATCATCATGATGACGACCATCTGGATTTGCGTGATATCGTTCGTAGACCTGGTAATCAGCGAGGCCGTGGAGAACTTGTCGAACTCAGTGGTGGAAAAGCTTTCGACCCGTTGAAAAACATTCCGGCGGAGATCGCGCGCCAGCCCGGCCGCAGTTCGGGCCGACAAGAAGCCAACAATGATCGTACAGGCCCCGGAGAGCAAGGTCAAGAGCAGCATCAGCACGCCGATGCGAATAATATAATTGGAAGACAGTTTCACGGTATCTATTCCGAGGGCAATGTACTCGGCCTTAACCGGTGTGACAGCTGCCTGGACAATCATGCTGTCGCCCAACGCAGCAACCTTCGAATCGAACAAGGTGCTCAGCTGGGAAAGCTGTGCGGGGGGAAGCTTCCCGAGCACGGCAAATATATCCATCCCGGGCGGAAGCTTGGACAGGTCGAACCCCATGTTAGTAGCCATGGCAGCTGCCTTGGCTGGGTCCGCCAGGACCTGCTGGATGCCTGAAACCACCAAAAAGGCCTTGCCCATCACAGGGTTCATCCAGGTGGTCTCTGCGCTGTCAACCTTGTTCAAGACATAGACAGGCTCCTGAGCTAGGGCGGGGTACAGCTTGACATCAGTGGCATAATCGGGTGAATTTTTATCCACCAGGGTGTAATCGGAGAGCACCCTGGTTTTGTCACCCGAGCTCATGAAGATGGTAAGCTTGTTCATTTCGGTCTGGCGTATCGCCACGGGTATGGCGTTTGCCACACCTCCTTGTTGAATGCCGACGTTAACGATTTTTGACATATAGTCGGGTAATGCCAGGTCGGCATTCGCCTGCACAAACAGCAAGGCGATGGCGAACAGGATCAAAAGGATATAGGGTTTTAAGTATCTGGCTAGTCGTAGCATGGTTGTGGGAACTCCTCTATAAAGTTCTACAGATTGATGCTCCAGCATTGGTCTTACAGGCTGGCTTTCTCAATCAAGAAAAATGTTCGTCTGGCTGAATTACGTGGACAACTTATTTGTCTTGTGCGCCGTTTCAGAGAGCAGGGTGAGAGCCGTAATGATCATGTTTTGCTGTTCCGATGTCAGGACATCCATGAGACTCTCGATCCATTTGCTGCGGGCCTCGATGCCTTGCTCAATTAATGTGCGACCTTTTTGAGTCAATGCCAGTCGTTTGGCACGCCGGTCATCAGGATCCTCCGTCCGTTCGATCAGTTCCAACCCCACCAATCGGTCCACGGCCTGGCTGGCAGCGGCGTTGGTTACCCCCAGTTGTTCACCGATCTCCGAAACGCCAGTGCTTCCTTTATGGACCAGGCGCATCAGGATATTGATCTGGGAAAATGATAGTCCCGTCTCGTTCATGAAGCGCTTGAAGTCACGCATGGAGCGTTGCATGAAGACTTCCGACCATTCACGTATTACTTCTGTTAATACTTTAGTTGGCGACATAATAAACATCCTTGATTAGTTAAGCGGGGTTGAATATATCCATATGCAGTCAACCTGTCAAGAGTCTGTCAGGTTAGAGAATGATTAGAATAAGAAAAAGCACAGCCGCTCGATTTTCTTGAGGGTGTGCCTAGAATTTGCATCAAAAGTGGTACAAGTATCAATCCGTAAGCTTTGCCCGGAGCACCTCCGCGGAACGGCACGCACTACCCGGAGAGCGGGATTAGCAGCAAGGGAATTTGTGTCTTGCGGGCCACGCTGGCAGCGACACTGCGATTCCAGAAGGCGTCGAGACCGGCGCGGCCATGCGTGCCAAAGATGATCAGATTTGCAGCGATTCTTTCGGCTGTCCTGGCGATTACAAGAGCCGGGTCGCCGCGGGCAACCTCGGCAGTGGCGGGGAGGCCAGCTTTATGGAATTCGTCTAAGTGCGCCTGGAAGTGCTCCTGGGCAATTTCTTCGGCTATATCCAGGTAAGCGGTAGTCGTAGAAGGCATGAGATTCCCAGAGGCAGCCTGTTCTCCGGAGAGCGTACCCAGAGTGGGGATGACGCACAGCAGGTCCAGTTGCGCTTTACAGGCTTTCGCCAGATCCTTGGCAGTCGGAATGGCTTTATCGTGGATCGACTCATTATCCAACGGGACGAGGATGCGGTTTATCTTAAACGGGACGGAAGACTCCGCCGGTTTGATCAGCAGGACTGGGGTTCCGCTGGCTGTGGCGACCTGTTGGGCGATATTCCCGAAGAACAGGTCATGCATCCCGCTGTTCCCGTGAGCGCACAGGAGGATCAGATCGGGTTGGAACTCGTCGGCGGAATGGTCAACGATACTGCGGGCCACATCGGCCACGGCGGCGGTGTGGACATGCCAGTCCACTTTGACTTTGGGAGGAAAAGCGTGTCTGGCAGTCTCGGCGAGGTAAGCTTCGGCTTCAGCGGAGTCCGTCAGGTGGCGGTCGCGGTGGACCTCTTCGGGAGCGCCCTGCTCGATGACGTGTAGAAGAGTTACCGGCGCTTTAAGTGCCTGTGCTAGGGAGGCCGCGACAGGCAAGGTTGCTTCGGCCAATTTGGAACCGTCCAGGGGAACGAGAATGTGTTTGAACATAGGCTTATTTCCCTAAGAAAGTTTGATAAAGCAGAAAGAAGTTGAGGAAGATAATCAACACGGCAGACAGACTGACCAGGAATGTTGTGATGTGTTTGTTGACTAGTACACCCATAAGGTCCTTATTGCTAGTGAATAACACCAGCGGAATAACCGCGAACGGCAGGCCAAAGGAAAGCACCACCTGACTGATCACTAACGTGCGGGTCGGGTCGAAACCAATAAGGATGACGATTAATGAAGGGATGATGGTCACGATCCGGCGTATCCAAGGCGGAATGTGGAAGTGCAGGAAGCCCTGCATGATGACTTGCCCAGCCATCGTCCCGACCGATGAGGATGACAACCCGGAAGCAAGCAGAGCGACGCCGAAGATGACTCCCGCGGCGCGACCAAGCAGCGGTTGGAGGGTCAAGTAGGCTTGCTCCAGCGTCCCAACACTGGTCCCGCTGACATTAAAAGCGGCGGCCGAAGTGATAAGCATGGCTGCGTTGACAGAACTGGCAATTACCATGGCAATGACAACGTCGATGATCTCGAAGTGGAAAAGGCGTTTCTGCTGTCCTGGTTTCTTAACCACCACGCGTCCCTGAGTTAGCGCCGAATGCAGGAAGATGGCATGTGGCATGACCGTTGCGCCTAGAATGCCAGTCCCAAGCAGGATAGACTCGGAGTTGGTGAAGTGCGGGATAAAGGTGTTGTGGGCGATGGCGGCCCAGTTTGGGTGGCCAATGAACATCTCGATTACATAACTGAGGGCGATGATGGCTAGGAAGCCAGTGATGACTGCTTCCAGTGGACGGAAGCCGTAGCGTTCCAAGCCAAGGATGAGAAAAGTGATGACAGCGGTCAGCAGGCCGGCGATCCAAAGTGGAAGGCCAAAGAGGAGATTGAGCGCCACTGCCGCGCCCAAGAATTCAGCCAGATCGGTGGCCATAGCGACCAGTTCCATCAGAACCCACATAGTCCACACCACCGGGCGTGGGAAGCGATCGCGGCAGTGCTCGGCTAGGTTTCTGCCGGTGGCAATACCGAGTTTGGCGGAGAGCGCCTGCAGGAGCATGGCCATCATGTTACTGCCCAGGATGACCCACAGTAGTTCATAGCCGAACTGTGCGCCGGCTTGGATATTGGTGGCGAAATTGCCGGGGTCCACGTAGGCGATGCTGGCGATGAAGGCTGGACCGAGGAAGGGCAGTATGCGGGTGAACCATCCCTTCCTGCTCCTACCAGAAAGCACGGCTTTGGCGCTTTTCAGGGTTCCGTTGTCTTGCCTTTTGTCGCTGGAATTGGTTCGCTTTGGCACCGTTGGTTTTCCTAGTGGTTTTTTGGAGGCATAAGTGGACACGTGATATCTTGAATGGTTATATCCAAGATAAAGAGCCGAGTCAAGGGGAGACTCGGCGGATGTTTAAGGATTGGGTCCCGAAGAAGGAATAATCGTGCCGGGAGTTTTGGGATGAAGCTCCTCACCCAATGGAAGAAATCTTCAACTTGATTTGGATGCTTCACTGAGATATGACGGGTGGTGTCTGGCTCAGCACTGCAACAAGCGCCCTTGCTGCATGATTGGCAGCTTTCCTGGAATTTTGCATCATCTGCCGGGATTGGAAAAGAAGTAGAGGGCGGCGGAAGACCATCATAAGAATCTTGCCAACGCGGATGTTATCATTGTCGTCCAAAATCGTTTCGAGGTCGAAAGGGAATGGCGATTGAGGCCGATCACTTACCGAAACTGTTGGGCTGGACCCATATCCAATGTTGGACGGTGAGGGAGCCTTAATTGTTTTTTGAAATATGTCCCATATGGATTCTCCACTAACAAGTACAATTGGGTTATGGCCTACTTCGCGATATCCATTTTTCTTTCAGCGTTTCTTCTCTTCCAAGTCGAGCCAATGATCGCCCGCACCATTCTGCCCTGGTTTGGCGGCACATCGGCAGTTTGGTCCTCAGTACAGATGTTTTTTCAAGTTTTGTTGACAGGTGGGTATGCTTATGCCAACTGGCTCATAGGTAAGAGCCGACGCTGGGGAATCGTTCATCTAGTAGTGCTTGGCGTCTCTCTTGGTCTTTTACTTGTGCTTGGTCTGGTATGGAAGTCACCCATCTCTCCCGATGCCAGTTGGAAACCGATTTTTTTGAGTTTCCCTGTTTGGGAAATCTGTAAACTGCTGCTCGTTTCGGTTGGCCTCCCTTTTTTTCTGCTTTCCACCAACAGCCCACTGATTCAAGCCTGGTTCCACAGGACTTTCCCTGAAAAGATGGCCTATCGCCTCTATGCGTTATCCAACGTGGGTTCACTTCTGGGATTGGTGACATACCCGGTGCTGGTGGAACCGTATTTGACGCTGGCTTGGCAAGGACGGCTTTGGTCGCTGTTGTACCTGGCCTACGCGGGAATGGCAGCTTACGGGTCGATTAAAATCCTTCGGATAAAAACGGTTGCAGAACCTGGCACGCAGCCTGCGCAGGATCGCTGCCCTAGCCCGGCTGCGAGAGACTACGCTCTGTGGATTGCCCTGGCGGCAGCCGCGTCCGTCCTATTGCTGGCGACCACCAGCCAGATCACACAGGAAGTGGCTGTCATCCCGTTCTTATGGGTACTCCCGCTGACGATCTACCTGCTGACTTTCATCCTCACCTTCTCCGGGGAACATTGGTATTCAAGGCAAGTATTTCTGGTTACTTTCTTCTTTGCTATGGTGCTGGTTGGCTGGGCGCTGGGACGATCCGAGGCGCTCAATATTCCAGTACAGATCGGGGTTTACTCACTGGGACTTTTCGCGGCCTGCATGGTGTGCCATGGTGAGTTATACCGCATGCGTCCTCACCCGGCGCATCTGACCCGCTTCTATCTGATGGTTTCGCTGGGGGGTGCGTTGGGCGGGTTGACAATCAACTTCATTGCTCCGTTCATTTTCCAAGGATTTTGGGAATTTCCGCTTGGCTATGCCCTGTGTTGGCTGTTGTTCCTGGTTGTAGCCTTCTTGACTGCTACAAAAGTCCGCAGGCGCTGGGTATTTGTTTTGAACAGCGTACTTCTTTTGAGTATGGTGATTCTCTCAAGCATGCGTTCATATCTTCAAATTCATACCGATCTAGCCTCTTCAATGTACCTTAAACGCAATTTCTACGGCGTGATAAGTGTCCGGGAACTGGATGCGGGGATCCCATCTGCGCAGCGGTATGCACTAGTGCATGGTGTGACCATTCACGGCTATCAGTTTGTCGCCGAGGAGCAACGTGATTTTCCCACCTCCTACTTTGGCGAGACCAGCGGTGGAGGCCTAGCACTTCTCAACCACCCCAAGCGCGGGCAGGGGATGCGCATCGGCGTGCTTGGATTGGGGATCGGCACACTAGCGTCCTACGGCCAGCCGGGCGATGTTTACCGTTTTTATGAAATCAATCCGCTCGTTATTCAATTGGCGGAAGGGCAGGGAGGCTATTTCAGTTTTCTTGCCGACAGCCAGGCGAAGATAGAAATTGTTCCCGGCGACGCACGCCTCTCGCTGGAAAATGAACTTACCTCAGGTGGAGCGCAAAACTACGATGTGCTGATCCTGGATGTTTTCTCCAGCGACTCCATCCCGGTGCATTTGCTCGATGCTGAATCTTTTGACCTTTATTTACAGCATCTTCGTATGGATGGCATACTGAGTGTCCACATCTCCAATCGCCACCTGGACCTTGTGCCGGTTGTCTGGACCCTAGCCGACTATTTTGGTCTTAGCCGCATCGTTATTGATGATCCTGGTAAAGGGATCGAGAATTTTCCGTCTCTATGGGTTTTGCTGACGCGCGATCCGTCTTTGCTTGAAAAGCCAGCCTTTCTTTCCCGGGCTCGTCCGATAGAAGGCTATGTCTCCCCTGTCCGTTTATGGACAGATGATTACAGCAACCTTTTCCAAATTTTGAAATAAGAAAATTGGACGGCCGCGTTGGTTGCCCCTGCCAGTTATTTTGTGAACTTATCGCTGGACTCATTCAGCGTTATGATTTCATCGCCTGTGAGCCACCAGCCCAAGGCACCGACGTTTTGCCCGGCTTGACTAGCTGTTTTCGCACCGGGTATGGGCAATCCACCTTTGCAGATGATCCAATTTAATGCCACCTGACCGGGGGTCTATTTTCCGTTTCCTGTGCCGATTTCGGTCATCAAGGCGATCAACGGTTGGTTTTCCTTCAAGATTCCACCGGAATTGCGTCCGCGTGCTCCCGGTGGTGGTTTCTCAGGGGTGTACATACCGGTCAGGAGTCCTTTTGCCAGTAGGCTGTAGGCAATCAGACGCACACCCATTTCCTTACAGCGGTCAAGCATTCCATTTTTCTCGACCTTCTGGTTGAGAAGCTGGTTTTCAACCTGGTTGGACGCCAAGGGGATATCATTTCTTGAAAGCACAATGTGGGCACGTTGAATCTGGTTCTTATCGTAATTTGACACTCTGACGGAACGTGTCCACCCGGTTTTGACTGCCTCTGCCAGTGCCTCTGTCCATGTCTCTACCGGGAAAGGGGGTAAAGGCCAATGGATCTGGTACAAGTCGACTTTCGAGACACCAAGGCGTTCGAGACTGCGTTGGAGGGCATTCTGAAAAGCACGTTTTCCCATGCGCCAGGAGAAGAAGGCATGAACTTGGTAGCAACCAACACGGGTTAGTCAGTGGTTTTCAGGAATTGGCCGAGCAGGGTTTCGGACCGGCTCGAGCCGTAGATTTCAGCGGTATCCACCAGGGTCACACCAGCAACCAGAGAAGTCTGGAAGGCGGAGGCGATATCGTCGTCGGTGTAGCCGCGTCCGCAATTCCAGAAGGTGCGGTCTCCCCAGGCCCAGGCTCCTAGTCCCATTTCAGCGTTGTGTCGGAAACGTGTCTCCTTGGCAAGAGGGTCGATCATGATCAGCTCCCTTGGCAAAAATTACGCGACTGGATCATAGACGCTGGTCAGCTCGCTTGAATCGGGTTACAATCAATACGACAATAATTTGGGAACTGAGTGGCCGCGAACCCCCCTCACCTCGATCCCTTTCCTAAAGGACAGGAGGGTTGGCGCTCACTGAGTTCTGGGAGGTCTAGATGGACCACTTCCTGGAAGGGAATCGCGAAGAGTCTCCGGGCGCGCTGGCGGAGCGGTTGGAGCTACCTTTCAAAAACCTGCTCCTGCTGACGCGTGCCCTGACGCACCGCTCTTACGTTAATGAGCACCATGAGGCGGTAGAAGATAACGAACGCCTGGAATTTTTGGGTGATGCTGTTTTGGATTTTGTTGCCGGAGCCTGGCTATACAATCAATTCCCTGAAATGGCAGAAGGCGAACTGACGCGAATGCGGTCGGCGCTGGTCTGTACCGAGCAATTAGCCGAGTTCGCCCGCGCCTTCGCATTAGGCTCGGCCATGCGATTGGGGCATGGGGAAGACCAAGCTGGAGGTCGCCAAAAAGATATGCTCTTATGTGCCACGTTTGAGGCTGTGGTAGGGGCGTTATACTTGCAGAGCGATATTGCCACCATCCAGCGTCTTGTCCACCCCATGTTGGAACAGGTCAGTGAACAGATAATTCTCTCGTCGGATTCCCGTGATCCCAAAAGTCGCCTACAAGAATGGTCACAAGGAGAGAGACTGGGTATCCCAAATTATGTTACCAAGACCATCAGCGGTCCCGACCACCTGCGGATGTTCGAAATCGAAGTGCAGATCAATGACAAAGCCTATGGACGTGGCAGCGGGCACAATAAGCAGGTCGCTGAGCGCGCGGCTGCCCAGGCTGCGCTTGAAGCCATCGAAAAATCTTAGACTTTATCCATAATAATCCAATGCCTCTACGCCTTAAATCCCTCGAATTACATGGTTATAAAACCTTCGCGGCAAAAACAAATTTTGAATTTGCAGAAGGAATTACTGCCATAGTCGGACCGAATGGATCCGGAAAGTCCAACATTGCAGACGCCTTGCGCTGGGTGTTGGGGGAGCAGACCTTCAGTCTGTTGCGCGCCAAAAAGACCGAAGATATGATTTTTGCCGGATCCGAACAGCGGCCACGCGCTGGTATGGCTTCTGCAGGGATAACCTTTGATAACACCGATGGCTGGCTCCCGGTAGATTTCTCTGAGGTCGGTCTTTCAAGGCGTGCCTACCGGGATGGTCGCAACGAGTATCTGTTAAACAGCCAGCATGTCCGCTTGAAGGATATCAACGAACTGCTGGCGCAATCCGGTCTTTCAGAGCGAACTTATACCATCCTTGGGCAGGGGTTGGTGGATGCCTCCCTGGCTCTCAAGGCCGATGAACGCCGCCGCCTCTTCGAGGAAGCTGCAGGGGTAGGCCTCTATCGCGCCCGGCGTGAGGAGTCATTACGCCGATTGGAGATCTCACAGCGTAACCTTGATCGTGTACTCGATATCATGGCTGAACTGGAGCCGCGCCTAAAGAGTCTCGAACGCCAAGCGGCGCGCGCTCAGGAATACTCCCAAGTACAGGCCGATTTGCGCGTGCTATTGCACGAATGGTATGGTTTCCACTGGCACCTCGCCCAGCGTGACCTGACCGAGGCATTGGAACTTGCGCGAACCCAGGAAACCAAACTGAATGAGGCGCGTGAATCTTACCAGAGTGTACGGCAGGAATTTTCAGGGTTCCGTGACAGGTTAAACGGTTTGCGGGCGAGACTGAACTCCTGGCACCGCCAGTCCGCGCACCTGCATGAGAACCGCGAGTCTGTAAGCAGAGATCTGGCCATACTCGATGAGCGTCAACGCTCCCTGTTGGACAACCGCCAAGCGGCTTTTAGTGAGCAATCCCGTATAAGTGAGGAATCCGAAATCGCAGCGGAACGTCTGTTGGAAGCTGAGACTGAGGTTACCCGTCTGCTGGCGGAATATGATGACGCGCAGAATCAAGCCATGGCGGCCCACACCGCCCTAAACAAGTGCCAGGCCGAGAAATCCCGCCTCGAATCAGACCTCGGGTCTTCACGGAAGAAACTAGATGAACTCACTGCTCAACGAGCCAGTTTGCGCGGCCGCATGGACGAACTGGTCGCGCGTTCTGAAACCCAGAAACAAAAACTGGAAGCTGCAACTCAGGCAATTGCCCTGGCTGAATCCGAAACAGGGCTGGCATCGAAGGAATTCAAGGCCGCTGCCTCGGTTCGTCAAAAAGCAGAAACAGCCATGCAAAAGGCCGAGGCAGAGTACCAGTTGGCGGATAAGAGTCTGTCGAGTTTGGAGGAAAAGGTCAAGCAAAGACAGGCTGAGCTAGCTGCCAAACAGGCTGAACAATCACGGCTCAAGGCGCAACTGGATGTGTTGGAGCAGGCCGAACAATCCCATGTTGGCTATGCTGATGGAGCAAAACTACTTCTTAATGCCTTCCAACAGTCCAAATCGGGCAGAGCTCGCGGAGCACTTTCTGCTGCGCTGGATGTTCCGGTGGAACTGGAAGTAGCGATCTCTGCGGCTCTGGGTGAGTATGTCGATGCCATCCTGTTGACAGACGGGCGGGATGCCGAACAGGCCCTGGCTTTGCTCGATTCAGACAAGTCTGGACGGGCTTCAATCCTGCCGCTTGACTGGCTTTCTCCTACTGAACCACTAACAACGAAACCGGATGCCAAATGCTTGGGTGTTGCATCGACCTTGGTCAAGGCTCCGGCGGAATTGCACCCAGCGGTGGATTTGCTACTTGGTCAGGTGCTAATCGTCAGAGACCGGACGGTGGCACGCCGAGTTCTGGCCGGCCAGCCCAAGCATGTCCGCGTGGTGACCTTGCGAGGCGAAGTGTTTCATGCCACAGGTCAAGTGCTGGCCGGGAAACCTGCCAAGGCTGCCGTGTTGGGGCGCCCGCGTCAGCGGCGCGAATTGAAGGAATCCCTGGCGGAGGCAGAACATCAGATTACTGTGCTGGATAATGAGAGGATAAAATTATCCGGTCAAAAAGAAACGGCACGCGAACATGACGCAGACAAGAAGAAGAACGTGGCAGATAAGCGTACCGGGTTGGAAATTGCCCGGGATAAGGAACGCCAATCCCAGGTCCGGGATGAGACAGCGAAGAGGCAAAGGGACTGGCAAGTCAGCCAGAAACAGAGTATCGAGTCTGAAATTCTTCAGGCAGAAGAGGAGCACCTGCAGTCTGCCATGACGCTGTCAAAGGTTGAAAAAGATACAACCCAGGTCCAGGAAGCGCTCAGGGTGAAGGTGGCAGCACAGGCGGCTCTGACTCTGGATGAGTTTCAGGAGCAGGAAGCGTTCTGGGGAACACGATCGGCTGTGGTCGAGCGAGCGATGAGCGATGCCCGGACGCGGCATAGCGAGCGTGAACAAATCGCAGCTCGACTGCAAGAACAACAAGCTGGGTTAGAAAGCCGCTTGACGGAGATTGATACAACGTTGTCAGGGTTGGAAGCTGAGAGGGAAAACCAGCGAAGTCAGGCTACTGGGATGAATGCCCAATTAGAGGAACTGCGCGGTTTGATCGGATCGGCGGAGAAGGAACTGGAAACCGCTGAAGCGCAGGAAGCGGAATTGCAAAAAAAAGAGACCGAGGGACAATCGGCACTTGCGCGCGTAGAGCGGATGTACAATCAGATCCAGCTTGACCTGGGCCGCAAGCAGGAAACCCTGCTGAACTTGCGCCAGAGAATCGAGGATGACTTTGGTCTGGTCGCCTTCGAGTACGCCACAGATGTTTCCGGGCCTGTGCCGCTGCCGTTCGATGGACTGGTAGATCAGTTGCCGGTGGTGACCGAACTGGCTACCGACCTAGAAGACAATATGACCCGCCAACGAGCTCAACTGAGACGCATGGGAGCTGTTAATCCGGAAGCACAACAGGAGTATAAGATGGTCAAGGAGCGTCACATGTTCCTGACCACACAGGTGGAAGATTTACACAAGGCTGAAGCTGACCTGCGAAAGGTGATTGCAGAACTGGACACAATAACCCGCAGCGAATTCAGGAAAACATTTGATGCAGTGGCTGAAGAATTCCACGTTATCTTTCACCGGTTATTCGGAGGCGGGTCGGCGAGGTTGACCCTGACCGATCCCGAAAATCTGATTGAGACCGGTATTGATATCGAAGCGCGTCTGCCTGGACGACGTGAGCAAGGTCTCTCTCTTCTCTCGGGTGGTGAGCGCAGCCTGACAGCAATTGCATTGGTCTTTGCCCTGCTCAAAGTTTCGCCGACACCCGTCTGCGTGATGGATGAGGTAGATGCGATGCTAGACGAGGCCAACGTGGGTCGTTTCCGGGATCTGCTGCTGGAGTTGAGCAAAGAAACTCAGTTCATTATCATCACCCACAATCGAAACACTGTGCAGGCGGCGGATGTTATCTATGGAGTGACAATGGGACGTGATTCAGCCAGCCAGATCATCAGTCTGAAATTGGACCAAATTTCCGAAGAGTATCTGAAGTAGTTACACCTTGTACACTTATATTAGTAAACAGAAAGCGGTTAGCGACGAAGCTAACCGCTTTCTGTTTACTAACATGAACCCAAGAGGTGACGGCGAATTACGGTGTCGGTGTTGGCAGTAGTGGAGCTTGGTTGGCGTATGCAGTGGCCGTCTCATACAATTCTTTGAAGGCACTTTGCAGGCTGGGCTGGGCGGGGGTGTTAGTTGTCCAGGTATCGGAGATGATGATGTTTCCGCCAATACGCTGATCCGTGAGCCATTGGTTGAGAGCTGCGGTGACAGCATTCTTGTATTCGGTATCTGTCAGAGGACGAATCTCGTGTCCAAGCACCTGGATAATATGCCAACCGGAGGTGGTCTGTACCGGCTGGCTGATTTCACCAACCGGTTGTGAGAAGGCAACAGTTTCGAACTCCGCAATCATTTTGCCTTTTCCAAACCATCCCAGGTCACCGCCTTTGTCCTTGGTGCTTGTATCGATCGAATTGTTTGCTGCCAGTGTGGCAAAATCCGCGCCGGCCAACAGTTGATCGCGGATACTCTGGGCAGTCGCTTCGTCTGCAACAAGGATGTGGCGCACCCAGACCTGCTCCTGCTCGTGGGTCACATTTGCAGTTACGATATCAGAAACGCGCTGCCGGTAGAGGTTGCTTTCAAAAAAAATCTTGCGGAAGTCGGTCTCGGTCATTCCCAATTTGGCGTAATGACTCAACCCCTCTTTATAGCTGTTTTGGAACCCATCCAGCGTATATGGTGTGGCAGTCGGCGTCATGCTTGGAATGGGCGTGACCGTAGCGGTCAGGTCGAGAGTATGAGTCGGAGCTGGAGTCGGAGATGGACTAAGAGTCGCGGCATTGGTCGGTGTCATTAAAGCGTACTGTGTTGCCGACCAGGTCGGATACGCGAGTGGTGTGCCAATTGTTGTTGGGGTAGGAGTCCCATCCGGGTAATAACCATAAGCGTCTTGGATGGCTTTTTCCACATCTGCCTCCATGACGACGATACCATTTGCCTTGGCATATTGCCGGATGAGCAGATCATTGGCAATTTCATCCATTACTTGTTGACCAACCTGAGACGGGGTATCCAACTGCGTTTGAATCTGGTTCAATGTTTGAGAAATGCTCGAGTCCGTCGTGGGGTCAATGCCGAACATTTGGGCGAACTGGTAGTATTGCATGTATTGGTCAATGTATTGTTGGCGAGCGAGCCGGACTCGCACCTGGAATTCGCGCAGGGTGATTGAATCACCATTGACTGTAACGACCGGTTGACGGGCTTTCAGGAAAGTCTCGTTGAGAATCCCATAACCAATGAGTGCAACGATGACGACTACAATGCCAAGCGCGATAGATGTGATGAGTCGTGTCTGACGGCGTTCTCGTTCCAAGCGAGCTAGGTGTTTCTTGGAAACGATCTTGGTGGGCTTATCTTTTGCCATAAATGCCTCATTCGGTTATCATGCCATTACAAGCGTTTGGCTATATTCAGCATATTCGTCGCAATGACATGCATAAAGTCATAGGAGGGCATGGAACCATTTCATACCCTTTTATTAGATTAATTAGATTATCGGTCGTCACGTTCGCTGCCAGTAAAGGGTAGCAGGCCTATGTGACGAGCGCGTTTGATGGCACCAGCCAAGACGCGCTGGTGTTTAGCGCAAGTACCTGTCTGGCGGCGAGGGCGGATTTTTCCCTCTTCGGTAACCAAGCGGCGAAGTACATCCGCCTGTTTGTAGTCAATTGTCAGGTGCTTATCAGCACAAAACTGGCAAACTTTGGGGCGGGCAAAATAACGGCGTTCGCCGCCCTGATCCATATCGTTTTCATTGCGAGGTTCACGTTCCATAAGTTCATTGACTCCAATTTGTATTGGGTAGCGGCGATTAATTTCATTTAATAGGAATCGTCACTACTTCTAAAAAGGCTAGAAGGGAAATTCGTCTTCCCCGGATTGACCTTCAGATTCTTCCGAGGCGATGGGCTCTTCACCTGACGGGGCATGGTTATTTGCTTCGCGGCGCTCGCCGAGCATCATCATTTCATTGGCGACGATTTCGACAGTTGAGTGCTTGACACCTTCTTTATCTTCCCAGCGGCGGGTTTGCAGGCGGCCTTCGATATAGACCTGTTTTCCCTTGGTCAGGTATTGTTTGCAGATTTCAGCCAGGTTACCCCATGTGACGACATTGAACCACTCTGATTCGGAATGGCGTTCGCCGTCGGCGGTATTCCATGAACGACTCGTGGCAACCGTGAAGGTCGTTACTGGACGACCCGAAGGGGTGTAACGCATTTCGGGGTCGCGCCCCAAATGACCTATCACCATGACCTTGTTCAATCCACGACTCATAGCGTCCTCCTTACTTGAAAGGTAAAGGTCGGTAGCTGACGATGGTACTACTTATTCAACCGCAGAGATCATATAACGGATGATTGGCTCCAGGAAGCGCAAATTCTGGTCCATGGCAGCGGTAGCAGTGGGTTCGAGACTGAGATTGAACAGCACGTACTGCCCTTCACGATTTTTCTTGATTGGGTAAGCCAAGCGTTTGCGGCCCCAGACCTCAACTTTATCCACGCTGCCGCTGGTTTCGACGACCCAGCCCTTGACCTTTTCGATGACGCCGTTAAATGCGGCTTCATCCAGGTCAGGATGGATAATACAGACTAACTCATAGTGACGCATCAGGAAAACCTCCTTTCCTCGGGATATGCTCCCAGACATTCACCGTAGGTGAGCTGGGGGCGGAAGGCAAGCCGCGGGGCGACTTGAACGGGCTGTATTGTAAACGAAAAGAACAGTTTTGGGGAGATATTATTTTACATAAACCGGATTACTGAATATCCACCCGCGCAGCTTTCCAAGATAGTTCTTATACGCTTCGATACGGTAAGTCCCAGGTTCGTCGGTGATATGGACCAGAGTCTCGCTGTGCAAGACCTTGACTACCTTTCCATTCATGACCAGTCGGATTTCTGCGGTGGACGGGAGTTTAGCCTGTAAGGTTACTGCGCCATTGGGGGTAATCTCGTCTCCCATAATAGCAGTACCGTCTTTACTCTGGGCAGAAAAGTGGAAGCCACGCGTCGGAGCCGGGAGGTCGTAACCAATGAAGCAGTGACCAGCGGCAAGGGAATCAAAGACCATTTTGCGGTCATGCATCAAATCGCTTGTGAGCGGTGTGGGGGTTAGGGCATGGGTATTTATCGTTGAGAAATGATACTCGTAGGGGAAGATGATCTTATGCAGCGGACCGAGGGACTTATGCAGGGCATGGGCGTCCGAGCCGCCAACGGCCACCACACGCTGGCCTTTTAATGTCAATTCATCCCAGCGTTGCAGTGTTTCTGGCAACGGACCATGGGGGATAAACTCAGGGAAATAAGCATAAGCTACTGCGGCTGCTTTCCCTTTTGCTACCGATTTGAGTTCGCTGAAGCCGTTCCAGAGTTCGATCCCGGTAAAGCCGGTAATGTCCCAATCTACCCAGGAAATATCCGTCTCACCGAAAGCCGGCATGGCGGGGTCAACTGGATGTGCGATGAAGCTGATACCGCCAGCGGCATGCACCGCATTTATCAAGGATTGGGGGTTATCGGCCAAGGTGGCCATTTCCCGGTCAGTACCGAAGACGAGCAGATGGTTTTTCTGCGGGTCGCGATTCTGATCATGGATCTCCTCGCAAGATAGAATAAGAACTCGTTTCTTGCCATCCCGATGATATCCGTTAGCCCCTTGTATCAGGATATTGTGGTCGGTGACGAGGAGTACATCTACGCCGGTCCTTAGGGCTGCACGGCCCAAATCCGCGTAAGTGCCTGAACCATCGGAGAATGTGGTATGCATATGCAGGTTGATGATCACTTCATACATGAATTCCCTTTCTACTAATGTTGTCTAATGAATTTGGTTATTTGAACTACCTTTGCGATGCATTAAAAAAGGGGATGTTCCGCGGGCGAAGCCAGCCTAACACCCCCTCATCTTTCCCATTATTACAGAAAATCCCAAAGGCTCCGTTATTATTGTTTGACGGTTTACTAGAATAACAGGTATAATTTGTCGGCTAAAAAAACTCTGGAGGCTTATAAATGCAAAACTTCTTAGATGGTTCTTTGATTTTAACATCAATTGCCCTGGTTATCAGCATTATCCTGCAAAGCAAGGGAGCGGGCCTGGGTGTTCTTACCGGTTCGGATGCCGGGGGCGTCTTCACCGCCCGACGTGGTATCGAGAAAACCCTCTTCTGGGTGACGATCATTTTCAGTGTGCTTTTTTTTATCCTGGCTATCACCTCTGTGATTCTCTCTGCCCGATAATATTATCTGTTGAGGAGAAAGGCCTTCGCTGGATTGCATTTTGCGCTTGCGAGCGGCCTTTATTTATTTCAAAAAATGAAAAAACTGCGCTGGCAAATCCTGGTGGTTACGCTGACACTGATCGTGGTAGCGGTTCTTTTGTTGGCTCAGCAGCCAACCCAGAACCCGATTCTGCCCGAACCAGCCAGTGGAGGCATTTATATAGAAGGCCTGGTCGGCTCGTTCGGACGATTGAACCCATTGCTCGACCTGAACAATCCTGCTGACCGAGAGGTAGATCGACTGCTCTTCAGCAGCCTGATCAAGTTCGATTCGGGTGGCATCCCGCAACCGGACTTGGCCGAGTCGTGGGGTGTTTCTGCTGATGGAACAATCTACAATTTCACTTTGCGTAGCAACGCCGTCTGGCAGGATGGCATGCCCATCACTAGCGATGATGTACTTTTTACGATCAGCCTGCTGCGCAGTGAATATTCGGCGTTTCCCGCGGATGTACGCTCCTTGTGGGACCAGGTGGAGATCACCCGCCTTGACGAAAAGAATATTAAATTTACATTACCAGAACCGTTTGTTCCATTTCTCGATTATCTAACCTTTGGTGTCTTACCCCAGCACCTGCTCGAAACTGTTTCTGCAGATCAACTATCGAATACTGAGTTCAACCTGGCACCGGTCGGCAGTGGACCGTTTAAGTTTGATCATCTGACCGTTGAAAGCGGACAAATTACGGGCGTGGTGCTGACCGTCTCTAACAACTACTACGGTCAGGTCCCGTTTGTGGAACAGATTGTTTTCCGTTATTATCCGAGTGGGGATGCAGCGCTGGCGGCTTACACCCAAGGAGAAGTGCTTAGCATCAGCCAGATACCGGCGAATATTCTTGCGACGGCATGTTCTAACCCCAACCTGTCCTGCTATTCCAGCAGGATGCCACGCTTGAGCATGATACTCTTTAATCTGGGCAATAATGATGTCCCGTTTTTCCAAGATAGGAAGATCCGACGTGCATTAATGGCCGGTCTTAACCGCCAGTGGATGGTGGATTATTTGCTCCAAGGACAGGCGGTTGTGGCGGATAGTCCGATCCTGCCTCTTACCTGGGCATATTATGACGGTGTTGAACACATCGTTTTTGACCCTGATCAAGCGGTAAATGAACTTAAAACCGCCGGTTATTTGCTCCCGCCGGATGGGACGGTACGCACAAAAGACAACGTTTCACTCTCATTTACGATGGTCTATCCAGACGATACCATTCACGTGCAATTGGCCCAAACCATCCAGGAAAACTGGGCAGCGATTGGCGTGGAAGTAAAACTCCAAGCGGTCTCGTACGAATCTCTTTTCAACGACTACCTGACGCCGCGAACTTACCAGGCCGCGCTGGTGGACCTAGACATGAGCCGTTCATACGACCCGGACCCGTATCCGTTCTGGCACCAGGCAGAGATAACCGGTGGTCAGAACTATTCTCAGTGGGATAACCGCACCGCCAGCGAATACCTGGAACAAGCCCGCGTGATAGCCGATCCGAATATCCGTGCCCGACTTTACCGCAACTTCCAAGTTATTTTCGCCCGCGAACTCCCGGCATTGCCATTGTATTATCCTATCTTTACCTATGGTGTTGATCAACGTGTCCAAGGCGTACAGGCTGTACCGCTCTTTGAACTCGCCGATCGCTTCAACGGGATTGCATCCTGGTACTTAGTCACGCGCCGTGCACTTGAACAAACCGTACAACCGACGGTTCTACCATAAAGCTATTTCCGTCCAGGAACCTTCTCCTGGTTTAATGTGTAAAGAAATCAGATGAAATGGAGTATTCGATGGCAGATCAGCGCGAAACCGCCCTGCAATATGCCCGCGATAATAAAGAAAAATTCCTGAATGCTTTCAAGGAAATCCTGACGATCCCGTCTGTTTCAACTGATCCGGCTCATAGTGCGGATATCCGTCAGGCCGCGGAGTGGATAGCGGCGCAATTAAGCAGCCTGGGGATGCAGAAAGTGAAAATATTCCCGACCGCCAAACACCCGATTGTTTATGGAGAATGGCTGGCTGCAGCAGATGCGCCGATTGTACTTATTTATGGGCATTATGATGTTCAACCAGCCGACCCACTTGACATGTGGAAGACTGGTCCTTTCGACCCGGTAGTGCGCGGCGAAGAAATCTACGCCCGTGGCTCTTCAGACATGAAGGGACAGAATGTGATTATGCTCAAAGCGGTCGAATCCCTCGTCAAGACCGGTGGACTACCGGTGAATATCAAATGGTTGCTTGAGGGTGAAGAGGAAATCGGTTCGCCCAACCTGGGGACTTTCATAGCCGGGCACAAGGATTTGCTAGCCTGTAATTTTGCAATTAATCCGGATTCAGGCATGATTGGAAAAGAGTACCCTACCCTCACTTATGCATTGCGCGGTTTGGCTTATTTTGAATTACGGGTTTATGGCCCAGCTCAAGACCTGCACTCCGGTATATATGGCGGCATTGTTCATAACCCGGCCATTGCCCTAGCTGAATTAATTGCCGGGATGCACGACATCAAGGGGCGCATCAGTTTGCCTGGTTTTTATGATAAAGTAAAAGAATTGAACAAGGAGGAACGCGATGAGTTGGCGCGTCTCCCGATTGATGACAACCACTTCCTCGAAGTTACTGGCGCACCGGCATTGTATGGTGAGACAGGTTTCACAGTCAACGAGCGTACAGGGTCACGCCCTTCGCTGGATGTTAATGGTTTGTTTTCCGGCTTCATAGGTGAAGGGTCCAAGACGGTCATCCCTGCCTGGGCAATGGCTAAAATATCAATCCGTCTTGTTCCTGATCAGAATCCGAAGGAAGTCCACCAGCAAATGATCCGCTATCTGGATGAACATGCCCCCAAGGATATACGCTGGGAATTAACCGCGATGGCAGGTAGCTCAGCCTCCATTTCCGACCGGAACAATATCGGCGTCCGGGCAATGAGCAAGGCTCTGGAGACAGTTTGGGGAATGCGCCCCTATTTCCGACGCGAGGGTGGTTCCATCCCGGTAGTAAGGGAAATGCAGAAACTGCTGGGCATCGAGTCGGTTATCTGCGGTTTCGGTTTGCCGGACGACAATGTTCATGCGCCAAACGAAAAAATGCACCTGCCAACCTGGTACCGGGGTATCGAGGCGGTCATCCTATTCTTCTTGAATTTGAAACCTTTGCCTACCATCCCCGAAGCGGATCAATGACTCCCACCGAACTTTTAGGAGATTATCGGTATGAACGACAAACTTGTTACCTATGGTGGACAAGCGGTCATCGAAGGCGTGATGATGAGGGGACGAAAAACCTGTGCCGTTGCCATGCGTGCTCCAGATGGCAGCATCGCCACCAAAGTCGAACTACTGGGCGGAATCTATAAATCCCGTTTGGCAAGAATCCCGTTCTTGCGCGGGTTGATCCTGCTTTGGGATTCGCTCGGCCTGGGAATGCGCGCCCTGACTGATTCTGCCAATCTACAATCCGGCGAAGATGAAAAACTGGAAGGCCCTGTACTATACTTGACCCTCGGCCTAACCTTTTTGGTTGCCATCGGTATCTTCTTCCTGGCTCCGGCGGGAGTTGGCTGGCTGTCAGAGCATTTCCTGCACTGGAACGCCTGGTGGAGTAATCTTCTGGAAGGCATTATCCGTTTGCTTCTATTGATTGGTTATATGTGGGGAATCGGCTTCGCACCCGACATTGCGCGAGTCTTTGCGTATCATGGTGCAGAACACAAGACCATCAACGCTTACGAAGCAGGTGTGAACCTGACGCCCGCCGCTGTTTCGAACTACTCAGTGGAGCACCCACGCTGCGGCACGGCTTTCCTACTGACCTTGGTGGTGCTTTCATTGTTTTTCTTTACCATTCTTGGCCCATTGCCGATTGCATGGCGCCTTATCAGCCGGGTGGTGATGATCCCGGTTCTGGCTGGTATTGCCTATGAGTACTTACGCTGGACAGCAAATCATCTCAACCTGTCGTTCGTGCGCCTGGTCGTCAAACCCAACATGGCGTTGCAACACCTGACTACGCGCGAACCGGACGAGAAGATGCTGGAAGTGGCGATTACCGCCTTTCTGACGATGCGGAAGGCAGAATTGGAAGCCTGAAGAACCAAATTTACCTTTGCCTCAAATAGAGAATAAAAAATCGCAGGGCTCCTGCGATTTTTATATGAAGAAAAGAACGGTTACTAGCTCATCAAATGGCCACGGATTTGATACTCTTGGAACAACTTCCCCCAGGTGGTGTTTTCTCTCCATACCCTGGCAATCCGTTTATATTTATATGGCCAATAAAATAAATCCTGTTCAGCCTCGGAGATGATTATAGGCAGGAATACCAGCGGCGTTCTGAAGATAAGTTTTTGCAGGAATTTGGTCGGTCCATACCAAGCCAGCCACGCCAGGAAAGTATGGGAGTTCTTTCCGATCTTGAAATTCCAATTTTCACTGGAAACATCGTCGCCTACCAATTCCATTTGACGGACATCCCCAATCCCCAATTCGTTTTCGTGAGCCAGGCGAATATACTTGATAGAAAGCGGATCAAAGCCCATCAGTTTGGCTGCTACGGCGTCAATTGCCACCTGGTCCTCGGAAGCCAGGAGGATATTCTTCACCTCCGGATTCATGAGGCGTGGACCCTCTCCATTACCGGCAGTTGTGCCATCCATAATAGCAAAAAGTCCGGGATGGATTTCTTTTTGAATGGCCAATAGGTCAACCAGAGTCTCATGGATCCAGGAATGAGTGTAATGCCGGTATTTGCTCAGTAATCCGCCAAAGGCATTTTTCATTGCCCCGGTTGTTGTGGTATACATGTGCGTCTTGATAGTAGGCAAATGGACAATGTTCTTCCCGAAGAAATAATCCGGAATCCGGATACCCTCCGGGTAGATGTGATCCAGGACTAGCATCTTAGCTTTAGGCTGGTAGGGTACCCATTTCATCTCTTCGGTTTGAAAATTATACAGGGCGGGCACTTGGTAGTGTTTGAAGATTGGCAGATAACCGTTTAAATCCTCGCCTTTGAAAGCGTTTGTGATCACCGTCTGATTTTGCACACAAACCAGGTCATCGAACCCGGCCTGGCGCAAAGCCAGGATGGCTCCTTCCAATTGCCAGGGAGTCGTATTCGCTGCAGGCATTGGGTAATGCCAGGAGATATTATCTTTGAGTATCGTCGTCACATCCGGGCGGAGTGCTTTTTTCCCACCGGAAAGATCGAAGAGACGCTGATAATCTTGCAAGATAGTTTCGGGTGTCGTGCGTACTACAGCAACTATCGATTTGGCAGACATAACAAGTCCTTATCTATTAGCGTATAGGTTATCAACCCATTTTATCCATTTTATCTCTTCTGGACAAAGTCAGTCCTCATATTATTAAGAAAAAAGCGGTTCTGTTAAACCACCCCAATGAGATTGTTAATCTTCTTTCCCTTCGATTAATGCTGATCTAATTTTGCGATACAACACGATAGGATTGTCTCCCTGAATCAGGATTTCACCAATGCCCAGGTCGGGACGGTGAGGTCGCTGGGTGATGACCACGCGCCGATCTTGACGCTCGATGACCAGATTGCTTAAATTCCCTACCCAGCCCATGAGTTGACGGAGAACTGGCATGCGCACATTATGGTAGTAACGCAGGTACATTAGCGTGTTCTCGTTATCAATCGGGGCAAAGGCCAACACGATACGGAGTCCGTCAGCAATCCAGTTCTGCCAAATGTTCCCGAAGCGGAATTGCAGGAACGGGCGACGATCCGGCTTGGACATCTCGGAGGGTTTCTTTGGTCTTTGACCTTCGTCCATCTCGTTATAGACCCAAAGATTGATGAGATGGTCACCCGGCCAGTGGCTCTCCTCCGTCGTGATTGGTCCGTTGACCAGCGTGCGGTTGCCGCGACCGATGGTGTTATGGTGAATGAAGGGCAGGTGCACCACATCCAACTGATTCTCGATGGCACGCGAATAATGATTGGCCCAATGGTCTTTCAATGTAGCATATACCATCGTATCGGGGATGGACTCGAACCACGGGACTGGTGGATACTTGTCTCGTGAGTCACCCCACCAGATGTAGACGAAGCCATGCTCTTCTCGAACCGGGTAACCGTGCACGTGCAAAGCTTTGGGCGGTCCGGCATTTTTCCCTATGGCTGGGACCAATTTACAGATCCCGGTGATATCGTAACGGAATCCATGGAAGGGACATTGGAGGCAGTCGCCGATTAACTTACCAGCGCTAAGTGCCACACCCCGGTGCGGACATTTATCCGCCATCACCGAGAGTTCGCCTTTGGTGTTGCGCCAGGCGACCATTTTTTCGCCCATACGCGTCACGCCGACGATTTTGCCTTTCTTAATTTCGTTGGATTCCAGAATGGCGTACCATTGGTTGGGTATCATAAGAGCTCCTGAAAGTAGTTTGCCACAAAGTCCGCGAAGGTTTTTCCACCTTTTAGAGTTGTTAGAATCTTGCTGTTTGGTGCCTAATTAATCCCGGGGCGGAGGGTAATTTGTGATTATGGATGTTTCCATCGATGGTTTCGATGTGCATGTGCTTGGATTAGACTATCCAGGCTTAACAAGGCAGGCGGATAGCATGTTCCCGGCAGCGCGTCCCTGATGCGCTGGGACTAAGAACTGGAAACCGAAAATAGCCTCCTCCGTCTGCTAATGCCAGAGAATGGAACGTGCACAGGCATATGACTCGGCGCCGTGCATAGCCGCCACTCGCCACAACCGTCCCTTAGGATTGCGTCCAAGATCACAATTCCCTTTATTCTACAATGATTTTCCCATCAGTACAATGAATTTCCCTTAAACTAGAGCAGATCGAGGATTAGTAAGGAGCAAAGATAATTATGATGAATAATATTCGAATTCCGTGAAACTGATTCGTTCGTGAAGGGTTTCCTTTATGGTAAAATTCGCAGGTCAAAAACCTGTAAGACAACTCATCCGTAGGCGGAGCTCCTATGCAGAATGAATGGCTTTATATCGGTATCTTTCTCGTGATTGGTATTATCGTCCCAATAGTGCCACTGGTCTTTTCCCGATTGGTAGCGCCGCGCAAACCAAATCCCATCAAGCAAAGTACGTATGAATGCGGTATTGAAACGGTGGGGGATTCGTGGGTACAGTTCAAGGCCCAATACTACATTTATGCGCTGGTCTTTCTAGTGTTCGATGTGGAGACGGTCTTCCTGTTCCCCTGGGCGTTGTCATTGAAACAACTTCCGCTCTTCGTGGTCCTGGAGGGTGTACTCTTTATTGCCATCCTGGTCGCCGGACTTGTGTTTGCATGGCGCAAGGGGATGCTGGAATGGGCTTAGCCAACAAGGGTGAACTGTTAAAGGCTGACAGGACCCTCCTATCAGCCTTTTCTTTGGGTGCAAGGAGCGTTCAATGACGTTTTTGAATGACCCGATCAACTTCATTGCTGGGTGGATGAGAGGCCTTCTAACTGGTTGGGGACTAGCAGATGGCCTGACGACGGTGATCATTTACTTTATCGGCATTACCGTACTCATCGTCTTTGCCATGGTGCTCGACATCCTCTTGGTGTGGGTGGAACGGAAAGTGGTGGCCCGCTTCCAGGACCGTCTTGGACCAAACCGCATCGGACCGTTTGGTCTGATCCAACCCTTCGCCGACATTATCAAACTCATTATCAAGGAAGACATCACCCCATCTGGAGCGGATAAAATACTCTATAACCTGGGGCCGGTGCTGGCAATCGCTTCGGTCATTATCCTCTGGGCTATCTTGCCGCTCTCATCAAAGATTTTTGGTGTGGATCTGAATGTGGCAGTCTTGTACCTGGTGGCTGCCGGTGCGCTGGGGACGTTGTCCATTATTATGGGTGGTTGGGCCTCCAACAACAAGTATGCACTGTTGGGTGCTTTCCGCATGGTGGCCAATATGATCTCGTACGAAATCCCGATGGTATTGATGCTGATTATCCCAACCATCCTGGCAGACACGATGAGTGTTCAGGGTATCACCCAAGCGCAGAGCGGGATATGGTTTGCGATACTTTCACCGCTGGCGCTGATCATCTTTCTCATCAGCGCAATTGCCGAACTGGGGCGTTCGCCATTCGACCTGAACGAGGCAGAGTCCGAGATCGTAGCCGGGTTCCACATCGAATATACTGGTATGAAGTTCGGCCTGTTTTACGCTGGTGAGTTGCTGCATGCCTTCACATTTGGCGGTTTCATAGCGGTGTTGTTCTTTGGTGGGTACGGCGGCTTCTTTGGGTTGGAAAAGATCGGCTTCTTCTCCTGGCTGAATAATCCATTTGTCCAAGCGGTGGTTTTCCTGACCAAAGCCATGTTCGGGTACTGGGTGATCATGTGGATCAAATACTCTATGCCGCGCATCCGCATTGACCATATGCTGGCCTTCAACTGGAAGTTCCTTACACCCCTGGCGTTGGTGGTATTGGTCAATACTGCCGTCCTGAGCAAAATCCTGGTTGGGCTGCCGAACTGGGGTTATGTGCTGGGAATGTTCTTCTCGAATATCGTGATTGGCTTAATCACGGTTGAAATCCTGCGTGCTTACGGACGCAAACAGCGCGAAGCGGAATCAAAACTCTCCCCGCGGAGCGCCTAAAATCAGGAGCAGGCTGTATGACAGCTGATCAAATCATCTTTCTTCTATGTACGTTGCTGATTCTCGGGTCTGCGTTAATGGTGGTGACAACCCGCAAGCTCATCCATGCAGCACTGTGGCTGGTGTCGGCGCTCTTTGGTGTGGCGATCCTTTACGCCGTCTTGCAAGCCGGTTTCCTGGCGGTTGTTCAGGTAGTGGTTTACATCGGCGCGATTGCCATCCTATTCATTTTTGCAGTCATGCTCACCCGCAAGGAAATGCTGGATAAAGGTGCGCAAACTCGCTCAAACTGGTGGATCCCCGCCCTTCTCGGCTTGCTGATCCTGACCGGGTTGGTATCCCTGATTATTGGACAGCCGGCCTTCGGACGAACTGCCTCCGAGATACCTTCAGGGGTGGATACGCTCCGGAACTTGGGAATCGCTCTGGTTTCCCCGGACTCCTTTGTACTGCCGTTCGAAGTGGCGTCTGTCTTGCTGTTGGCAGCGCTGGTAGGTGCGGTATATATAGCGTCGGGTAATAAAGAGTAGGAGGCCGAAATGAGTATCCCACTTTCCTGGTACTTGATTTTAGCCGCGGCACTGTTCTCCATCGGTCTGTTTGGCGTGCTTTCGCGCAAAAATGCAATTGCAATCCTTCTTGGAGTGGAACTGATGCTGAATGCCGTCAATATCAATCTAGTGGCTTTTTGGCGTTACCTGGACCCTGCGAAGATGGCCGGACAAGTCTTCGCGATTATTGTTTTTGCGGTGGCTGCTGCGGAAGTAGCCGTGGGCCTTGCGCTGATTATTTCGGTCTACCGCCGTCGCAAGACGGTGGTGGCAGATGAAATAGACCTGATGAAATGGTAGGAAATGTTATGGAGAAGTTCATCATCTGGTTATTGCCTCTTCCGCCGCTTCTGTCGTTCTTCGTGATCCTCCTTTTCACGAATAAGCGCAAAGCATTGAGTCACGGCATCGCAGTCGGTGCAGCCGGGTTATCCTGGTTGGGAAGCATGATCATTTTCATCCGTGCCTTGGGTGTGGAAGAGTTTGGCAAGCATTTTTTCGGAGCTTCAATAAATTGGCTCCCGACAGGCTCAACCTGGCTCAAGATAGGCGTGCAAATTGATCCACTTTCCGCTGCAGTAGTATTCTTCGTGGCCTGGACCGTGCTGGCAATTTTCGTTTACAGTATTGGCTATCACAACTTTGGCCAGCCGATAGGAGACCACGATGTGGCCGGCCTTCCACCGCACGGGGCGACATTAGCTGAACATGGTCATAAACACATCGTCCCGTCCATCGAGCCGATGTACTCGCGTTTTTTTGCCTTCATCAGCCTTTTCGCTTTCGGCATGTACACACTGGTGGTTTCCGATAACCTGCTTACCCTGTTCGTTGGCTGGGAGATCATGGGCCTGTGCTCATACCTGTTGATCGGCTTTTGGTTTGGTAAACCTTCCGCCCGCAATGCAGCGGTCAAGGCTTTCATGACCACCCGCATCGGCGACGTATTCATGCTTCTAGGCATCGCTTTCGTTTATTCATTCACCGGATCACTCTCTTTCAGTGAGATATTCAAACCTGAAATGTTGCAGGCGCTTGCTTCCACGCCGGCTTTTTTCGGGCTTTCAGCCGCGGGCATTATCGGGCTGCTGCTGTTCATTGGGACAGTTGGAAAATCCGCACAGTGGCCTCTGCACGTTTGGCTGCCGGATGCCATGGAAGGCCCGACGCCCGTCAGTGCCATGATCCATGCAGCGACGATGGTCTCGGCGGGTGTTTATTTGGTCATCCGCATGTTCCCACTTATATCTGCTGGTTGGACCGAAGGCATGCCGCTCAATACGACCATGAGCCTCATCGCCTTTATCGGGGCATTTACGGCGCTCTTTGCGGCGACAATTGCCGTGGCACAAAATGACATCAAACGAGTGCTGGCCTACTCGACCATCTCTCAACTAGGTTTCATGATCGCGGCGGTGGGAATCGGTGCATATGTGGCGGCGTCTTTCCACCTGATAACGCACGCCTTCTTCAAGGCTCTGCTCTTCCTGGGTTCTGGTTCGGTTATTCACGGCATGGAACATGGCATTCTCTATACTGGCGACCATACGGATTCGCAGGATATGTTCAACATGGGCGGGCTGCGTAAGAAGATGCCAATTACTTTCTGGACCTTCCTGATTGGCGGCTTTGCCCTTTCCGGGTTTCCGGTGCTTACGGCCGGATTCTGGTCCAAGGATGAAATCTTTGCCGAAGCCTTTGGCAACGGACACCTAACGGTCTTTGTCGTTCTAGCGATGGCAGCCTTCCTGACGGCTTTCTATACCATGCGCCAGATCACTCTAACCTTCTTCGGCGAACCTCGCACCAAAGCTGCTGAACATGCGAGTGAGACGCCCTGGACGATGACTGTTCCGCTGATCGTGCTGGCAGTTTTCGCGGTGGGTTATGGTTGGGTCGGGATCCCAGAGAATTTCCCAGGTCTGGGAGGTTTGATCCCGAACTGGTTCCACGAGTTCGTGGGTGGGACGCTGTCTAAGCTTCAAAAAGCAGTTGTTTTCAGTTGGGTGCCGCTAGTAACGTCACTATGCGTAGCCCTGGGTGGACTTTTATTTGGCTGGCTGGTTTATCGCAAAGTAAAGTCACCGAAGCAGGATTTCCTTCAAATCCCAGTCTTGAAGAACAAATGGTATTTTGATGAAATATATAATTTCATATTCATCAAACCAGCGTTCTGGATTGCGGAAAGGTTCACTTCCCTTTACATGGACCAGACAGTAATTGACGGCATCCTGCACAGCGTGGCGCGTTTCTCGCTCTTCCTGGGCCACGCCTTCCGCAACTATTTCGACAAACCGGTTATCAATGAACTCCTTGGGGATGGAACCGGCAACGTAGTGAAAGCCTCCGGCTCCAGTTTACGCAAAATCCAAGTCGGACGAATCCAGTATTATATGGTAGCTTCTTTAGCAGTTCTAGTCATTTTTGCCTTGCTGTATTATTTCCTGCTGGTGTAGTCGGATGGCATAAGAGCTGTCCCAACGAGTAAGCGGAGTTAATGATGGAGTTCCTTGGCAGTCACCTCTTAACATTCATTCTATTCTTCCCCGTCCTGGCAGCATTGGTTGTGTTATGCCTACCCAAGGATAATTTAAAAACCATTCGCTGGACGGCTTTTGGTGCCAGCCTGGTGCCTTTTACATTGACGGTTATCCTTTGGATGCGGTTCAAATCAGGACAACCTGGCTTCCAGTTCCAAGAACAATACACTTGGTATGCTGCACTCCACTCAACATTCCACCTAGGGGTGGATGGGCTTTCCCTGATCATGGTGCTGTTGACGACGCTCCTCACGCCGCTTGCACTGCTGGCGTCCTTCAACATCACCGACCGCATCAAGGCATACTTCATTCTGTTCCTTTTTCTGGAAACAGGCATGCTGGGTGTCTTCATGGCTCTCGACCTGCTAATTTTCTTCGTCTTTTGGGAAATCGGCCTGGTTCCGATGTACTTCCTGATCAACCAGTGGGGTTCCGAAAAGGGAGAACGCGAAATTTGGAAAGGGATCAAGGTCCAATCACGCAACTATGCTTCGCTAAAGTTTATCATCTACACCATGGCTGGTTCGTTGGGGCTCCTGCTGGGTATTCAGTTACTGGGTGTGTTGTTCAATACTTATGATTTACAGACCCTCTACACCAATTGGGCGGCGTTAGATCCCAATGACGCGATGCTGCACTTTTTTAGTCGAGTCCTTACTGTTTCGACCGTTAAATCAATTGCTTTCTGGGCATTCGTAATTGCCTTTGCCATCAAAGTGCCGGTCTGGCCATTCCATACCTGGCTACCAGATGCGCACACCGAAGCCCCGACAGCCGGTTCGATGATCCTCGCAGGTGTTCTGCTGAAGCTGGGCGCGTACGGCTTCCTGCGTCTGGTTTTGCCGTTGTATCCAGCGGAATCAGCGAGATATGCAGGATGGCTGGCATTCCTGGCGGTAATGGCAATTGTCTTCGGAGCGTTTGCTGCCTTCGGTCAGAAGGACTTCAAGCGGTTGGTAGCCTATTCGTCGGTGAACCATATGGGGTTTGTGGTCCTCGGGATTGCCGCGGCAGCAAGAGCGTCGGGCACGCTCAACGCGACAATTGCGCTGGATGGCGCGGTACTCCAGATGTTCAATCATGGTCTCACGGCAGCAGGCATGTTCTTTCTGGTCGGTGTGCTCTATGAGCGGACCCACACCCGTAACCTGGACGACTTCGGTGGCTTGTTCCCGTTGGTGCCGATCTACGGCGGTATCCTGATCTTCACCAGCATGGCGTCTCTGGGTCTACCCGGACTTAACGGATTCGTTTCCGAGTTTCTTGTGGTGAGAGGCTCCTGGCCGGTTCTGACGGTCTATACAGCGGTTGGGATGGTCGGTCTGCTTTTTACGGGTGCGTACATTTTGAAGGGTATCAAGAGCGTTCTGCACGGACCGCTTAACGAACATTGGGCTCACGGCGAACACAAGCTGACCGAAATAAACTTGCGGGAAATCATCGTGATGGCCCCGTTGATGATGCTTATCCTGGTCATCGGGATTTACCCGTCCTGGATTATGGATGTAATCAACAAAGCCATGATGTTGTTGTTTCCCTAAGAGGTAGACATGCAATTTCCGTTTCTGAGTGTAATTGTTTTCATCCCGATGGTTGCAGCTCTTTTGCTTCTGTTGATGAAGCCCGAGCAGAAGAAAGCCATTCGCGTGATAGCGCTGACAGCGGCATTGTTAGCCATGGCGCTGTCACTCTGGGTGTATTTTGCTTATGATAAAGCCGCGGCAGGCTACCAGTTCATCGAGAAGTACAACTGGATGCCGATGCTGGGTATCAGCTTGCATTTCGGTGTGGATGGTCTGAGTGTCCCGCTGGTTCTTCTTACTGGTATTGTTATGGTAACGGGCGTGATGATCTCCTGGGGTATTGATGACCGTCCACGTGAATTCTTTGCCTTCTTGTTTATCCTGGCGAGCGGTGTGTTTGGTGTATTTTCCTCGCTTGACCTGTTTATGTTGTTTTTTTTCTACGAGATCGCGGTCTTCCCCATGTTCCTGCTCATCGTCATCTGGGGCTGGATTAAGACACGTGAATATGCGGCGATGAAGCTGACTCTGTATCTATTCATCGGCTCGGTGATTTCCCTGATCGGGGCGCTGGTCATGTTTTGGTCGAGTGGTGCCCACACCTTTGATATGCTTGTGCTGGAGACTGTGAAATTCACCCCGGCTTTCCAGAAAATCTGGTTCCTACCGGTCTTTCTGGGTTTTGCTATCCTGGGTGGTATCTTCCCGTTCCACAACTGGTCGCCGGACGGCCACGTTGCCGCACCGACGGCTGTTTCCATGTTTCATGCGGGCGTACTGATGAAACTGGGCGCGTTCGCTGCTCTGCGAGTGGGCATCATGCTTTTACCGGAGGGCGCGAAGTTCTGGGCGCCCCTGATCATGGGACTGGCGCTGGTCAATATCGTATATGGCGCGTTCATCGCCAGCGTTCAGACTGATTTCAAATATGTTATCGGCTTCTCGTCCGTCTCACATATGGGTCTGGTGATGATGGGCTTTGCCACCTTGAAACCTGAAGGTCTTATTGGTGCAGGTGTGCAAATGTTCTCGCATGGTGTAATGACGGCTCTCTTCTTTGCTGCCGTTGGCATGGTTTACGACCGTGCACATACGCGCGACATTCCCAAACTGGGTGGCATGATCAAGCCCTTGCCGTTGGTGGGCATTGGCGTCATCATTGGCAGTTTGGTCTCGATGGGGATGCCCGGTTTCTCCGGTTTCGTGGCCGAGTTCCCCATCTTCATAGGCATCTGGAAAACGCAGTGGGTGGTCGCGATAATTGCGGCCATCTCGATCGTCGTGACTGCCTCGTATGTTTTGCTGGTCGTCCGACGGGTATTCTTCGGCCAGATGCCGGAAGAGCTTGAACATCACATCACGCCAATCAACAATCTTGATAAGATCGCGCTGGTGCTCCTAATGGCGCTTATGATTGGCATTGGCCTGGTTCCGGCCCTGATGGTTCCATGGGTCCAGTCTGGGGTCCAGCACGTGCTTACCCTACTGGGAGGTGCATAATTGGCTACCATCCTTCCCATTCTCCCTGAAGTCCTACTGATGACGCTGGCCGTGCTGCTGCTAATTCTCGATCCATTCCTAAAAAAAGACGCAAATCGCCGCCCGTTCCTGGGTATGTTTACAGCGATCGGACTGCTCGTCACTTTGACCCTGAGCCTGTTTTTCGCGCGTCCAGCGGACCCGAGCCTTGTTTTCGGCGGGATGTTGCGCTTTGATTGGCTGGGTTTCCTCTTCCAGATGTTCTTTGTTTTTGCCGCGGGAGTGACAGCCTTGTTCTTCATGGACACGGACAAGCTGAATCAGCGCGCAGAGGCTTATCTCCTGCTGCTGGCGGCCACCATCGGAATGTGCCTGATGTCCTCAGCGGCAGATCTGGTGATGCTATACCTGGCCATCGAGACCACCTCCATCCCGCTCTACATCCTGGCCGGTTTTCTGACCGGCGACGACAAATCCACCGAGTCGGGCTTCAAATATCTGCTTTTCGGTGCGCTGACTTCTGCTGTACTGCTCTACGGTTTCAGCCTTATCTTTGGTTTTGCCGGAACAACCAGCCTTTATAACCTGGGCATCCACTTCAGTCACTTCGACCTTTTGGCAGTCGGCATCACCTTCCTGGTGCTGGCCGGCCTGGCTTTCAAGGTCTCGCTATTCCCATTCCATTTTTGGGCGCCAGATGTATACGAAGGCGCACCAACGCCGGTGGCCGGGTTCCTTTCGACAGCTTCCAAGGCGGCGGGCTTTGCCGTGATCGTGCGTTTACTCACGGCGGTCTTCCCGGTCATTTCTGCGGACTGGAGCATGATCCTGGCTGTCCTGGCCACCCTGACCATGACGGTTGGCAACCTGATTGCCCTGCCTCAGAAGAATATCAAACGCCTGCTGGCATACTCTTCCATTGCGCACGCCGGCTATGCCATGATCGGTGTAGTAGCATTCTCGCAATTGGGCTTCGCCAGCGCGGTCTTCTACTTGATCGCTTACATCCTGACAAACTTGCTCGCTTTCGGGATCGTTGGGATCGTCGGGCACGTGACAGGTTCTGATGATGTATCCGCCTATAATGGCCTGGGCCGCCGTAACGCATCCCTTTCGCTGGCAGCGCTGGTGGCATTCCTATCGCTATCCGGGATGCCACCGTTTGGTGGATTTGTCGCCAAGTTCTTTGTCTTCGCTGCAGCCATTCAAAGTGGCTGGATCTGGCTGGCTGTGGTGGGTGTACTGAATTCGATCTTCGGGTTATATTATTACTTGAACATTCTAAAATACATTTACCTTTACCGGATGGAGAATCAAGACGAAGACCAGCACCCGGTCCCAGTGTCCCGGCCTGTGGCCATCGCACTGATTGTCCTAATTATCGGTATTCTCCTGATCGGCACACTTTTCGGACCCTGGTTTGGCTTTGCCAACCATGCCGCGCTCAATTTGTTCTAGACGGTAAGAAAATCCTCATGATATAATTCCGCCGCCATGAGCCAGCCAAACGGTAAAGGACAAGACGAATTTAGAACTGCGGTCACAATGACCGTGGTCTGGGTTGCAGGCCTGACCCTGGTTATTATTTTTGCAGCGCTATGGGCAGGTTTATGGCTGGATAAAACCCTGGACAGCAAGCCTCTCTTTACAATAGTTTTGATGCTTGTAAGCATTCCGGTAACGCTATTCCTGACGTTTTGCGTCGTGAGAACGGCCACCACCCGTATTCAACCGGCAATAAAAAAGGATCTCACCGAGGAGGACCCACATCGTGGAGAAGACAGCTGAGACAGATACACCCAAGAAAAAATGGTGGCGCTGGGGTGTCAATCGTTGGGTTGTACTGGCGCTGATTATTCTGGGATTCATTGGGGCAAAGTATTTTCCCCCTGTGCGCCCTTTTGTGCAACTGCCTGCTGAACACTGGATGGAGCATCCTCTGTTTAGCCTGCCTGTGATTGGCGATTTTTATTTTACAAACACGCTATTTGCATTGTTGATCGTGGATGTGCTTGTCATCCTCCTCGCTTTCTTCTTCAACCGGGCAGTCAAAAAGGGGAACCTAGTATTGAAGGGCATTCCGGGTGCACTGGAAGCCTTGCTTGAAGCCCTTTACAACATGACCGAGGGCACAGCCGGTAAGTGGGCGAAGACGATCTTCCCCTGGTTTGCTACGATTACCATACTGGTGTTGCTTGCGAACTGGATGGAACTCATCCCAGGCGTTGACAGTATCGGCATGATAGAGAAAGCAGAAGGAGCCGGGTATTCTGTTCAAACGGTAGCGGGTATTGCCACGATTGCCAACCCAGCGGTGGTCGAGGGCGGAAGCAATCTGGTTCCCTTTGTCCGTGTGGTTTCAACAGATTTGAACTTTACCGTGGCCCTGGCGATCATTGCAGTGGTCGCCGTGCAGGTGGTCGGCATCCGCGCACAGGGAATGAAGTACTTTACAAAATTTTGGAATGTAAAAACATTCTTCAGCAAGCCAATCTTCGGTGTGATTGACTGGGGTGTAGGTATCCTAGAACTGGTCTCTGAATTCTCGAAAGTGCTCTCGTTTGCCTTCCGTCTATTTGGAAATATCTTTGCTGGTTCAGTATTATTGTTCGTCATGGGTTCCCTCCTGGGGGCAATCGCCATTTTCCCCTCAGCATTTTACCTACTCGAATTCCTGGTAGGTGCTATCCAGGCCATCGTTTTTGGTCTTCTCACGATGACCTTTATGGCACAGGCCACGCAGAGCCATGATGGGCACGAAGAAGCACATGCTTAAATTCGGGCGAGGAAAAGCCCGCGTAACCAAATTCTAACGGCGGAATTTCCGCCCGAATCCATACACGGAGGTAACTCTCATGACTGGTGATATCATTATTGCAGCAAAGTTAATTGGCGCAGGCTTGGCCATGATTGGCGCTATCGGCGCGGGTGCAGGCATCGGTATTGTGACCAGCGGTGCCGTACAGGCGATGGGGCGGAATCCGGATGCGACCGGTACCATCCAGACCAATATGATCCTCGGTATCGCTTTTGCTGAAGCCGTGGCTATTTATTGTCTGGTCGTCGCCCTACTCATCCTCTTCGTTGTTGGTTAATTCAGCAGATTACTGAAGGATTATTAAAGAAGGAGGTATCCCTTGGCACAATTGGGTCTAAACTTAGGCTATTTACTGGTTCAAATCATATGTTTCTTCATTATTTTTGTTGTTGTGAGAGCCTGGATCGTAAAACCTCTCTTGGGAATGTTGGAGAAACGACGACTGAAACTCGAACAAGGGCTCGAAGATGCCCGGATTGCCGGCGAGGCGCGCGCGAATGCTGAGCAAGATGCTGCGAAAATTATTACCGAAGCGCAGACTAAAGCTGCTCGAATTATTAATGAAGGCACAGCACGAGCCGATGCCGCCATGGAAGATGTGAAAGTTGGGGCTGGAAAAGAGATCGCAAAGGAGCGTGAAGCGGTCATGGTCGAGGTTGAAGAAGAACGCAACCGCATGTTGGTTGACCTGCGCGGGCAGGTGGCTGCTCTCTCCATTGCTGCTGCGCAGAGACTCATAGGCGAAGCGATGGATACCAAGAGTCAGCATGCCCTGCTGGACGAGTTCTTCTCCGGTGTAAAGTCTGGTAAACTTGTAGTGTTGGAAGGCGCTGACATGACTGGCGACTCCGCCGAAGTGACATCCGCTTTACCGTTGAGCAAAGAGGAACAGGCAGCCGTCAAGAAGAATGTGCTTGACAAGATGGGCGCAAAGGCGAATGTCGAGTTCCGCGTGGAGCCGCAAATTTTGGGTGGGTTGATTATCCGCATAGGCGACAAAGTCCTCGACGGTTCTGTGTCGGGTCAACTCGAAGGTCTGCGCAAGTCGTTGAAGTAGTATTCCCCCTGAAAAATGGAGGGTTTTGGCGTAAAATAATACGTCAGAACCTTCTTTTTCTTTAATTTCAAGAACTTACATTCACTGCACGCCAGCCCTGAAGGGCGGTGCAAGGGATTACATGCGAAAACATAGATACACCGATATAACCAATTCTGTGACTTTGGCCGCCATTATCGGACAACTTCCTTTGAAGGTAATAGCGGGCGACCCTGGCGATACTCGGATTACCGGTATCGCGATGGATAACCGTCTCGTCAAACCGGGGGACCTGTTTGTCGCTATGAAAGGCGGCTTAGCGGACGGGCATGATTTTATACCGGATGCCATCCAACGTGGCGCGGCGGCGGTTGTCGGCGATAAAGCCTTGAGTATTGTCTCCGTGCCTTACTTGCAGGTCGAAAATTCCCGTCAAGCCCTTACCTGGCTAGCAGCAGCGTTTTACAGCAATCCGGGTCGCAAGTTAACCGTTATCGGCGTCACTGGCACAGACGGTAAGACCACCACCTGCAACCTGCTTTACCAGATTCTATTGGCTGCTGGTCTCAAAGCCGGGTTGATTTCAACTGTCAATGCTATCATTGGCGACGAAGTGCTCGACACCGGTTTCCACGTCACAACTCCCGACGCCCCCGACGTCCAACGCTATCTAGCTCGCATGGTGGCAGCCGGTCTCACCCATGTAGTACTTGAAACCACCTCCCATGGTTTGGCGCAGTACCGTGTCGACGCCTGCGAGTTTGATATCGGGGTTGTCACCAATATCACCCATGAACACCTTGACCAGCATGGCTCTTACGAGAATTATCGCGCTGCCAAAGCGCGCCTATTCCAATCTCTCGAAGAAACATTGTCCAAACCACAGGGCAACCCCCGGCTGTCTGTGCTGAACCGTGATGATTCCTCATATGAGTACCTTGCGCACATCTCCCTCGGACCCAAGACCTGCTACGGCTTTGACACGGTCGCAGACATCCGGGCGGACTCCGTCAAATATTCCCCACAGAGCATCCACTTCGATGCAGTTGGCCAGGACTTCCGCGTTCCGGTTATCAGCCAGCTAGTGGGGAAATACAACGTTTCGAATTGCCTCGCGGCGCTGACAGCTACCGTCCGCGGTCTGGGTATTGCCCCAGAAATCGCGGCACTCGGCATCGCCGCACTGACAGGCATTCCGGGTCGCATGGAAAGGATAAATTTGGGCCAATCTTTTTCCGCCATCGTGGATTTTGCGCATACACCCAATGCACTGCGAGTAGCCCTTGAGACAGTCAGAAAAATGACAGAGAAGGAAGTCATTGTCATCTTTGGCTCAGCGGGACTACGCGATCCGGCGAAACGCAGTTTGATGGCAGAAGTCGCAGCGGAACTCGCGGATGTCAGCATCCTGACCGCTGAAGACCCGCGCACCGAATCTCTGGATGGGATTCTCGAGGAGATGGCTTTGGGTGCCCGTTCGAAGGGCGGCGAGGAAGATAAAACCTTCTATCGTGTCCCTGACCGGGGGGAAGCGATCCGGTTTGGGGTTCGGTTGGCGCAATCCGGTGATATTGTCATGACCTGTGGGAAAGGGCATGAACAGTCTATGTGCTTTGGAACGACCGAGTATCCCTGGGATGACCGGATGGCTTTACGAGCAGCATTATCCGAGTACATGGGTGTCCCTGGTCCTCGGATGCCGTACTTGCCGACGCAGGAAAAAAAATGAATGCCGAAGAATTGTGGAATAAACCAGTCACTCTGACTGGCAAGATTGTTCGCCTTGAACCGTTGAGCGAGGTGCACATTCCGGAGCTTACTCTTGCCGGGCGGGACGAAAGCATTTGGGAATACATGCTTTACGCCAACCTGACCAATGTTGAGAGCATGACGGTCTGGGTGCGGGAAATGTTTAAACGCCAGCAAATCGGGACGGATTTGCCGTTCGCTGTAATTCACAGGGCATCTGGACGTGCTGCCGGGGCAACACGTTATCTGGAAATTCGCCCATCGCATCGTTCTTTGGAAATCGGTGGGACTTGGTATGCGCCTGAATTCCAGCGTACTGCTGTGAATACTGAGTGCAAATACTTAATGTTGAAATATGCTTTTGATGAATTAAAATGCATCCGAGTCCAGTTTAAAGCGGATGTGCGCAATGAACGTTCCATCCGTGCCATAGAGCGAATGGGCGCAGTGCGTGAAGGAGTACTGCGCAATCATTATATTTTGGAAGATGGGACGTTTCGCGACTCGGTCTATTTCAGTATTCTGGATCGGGAATGGCCGGCTATAAAAACCTCATTGGAAGAGAGGCTCAAGCGCTAAAGAATCCCTAGGCTGGAAAAAAACAACGGTGGAATTTAATTATGCGGGTAGGGGATTCTGCTTGCGGGTCGAAAGGATGAAGAGTCCGACGGTGCTAGCCAGCCCAATGGTCAGTCCGCCAATCCAGATGGAGCGCGGGCTTATATTATCGTTCAAGAAACCGCCAATCAATGGCGCTGCACCGCGAGCAATGCCCCAGGCAAACCAGTAAAAGCTCATATATCGGCCGCGCATATCGGCGGGGGCCAGGTCGGCAATGTATTTGCTGACGGTAGGGATGGTGGTGAGTTCCCCGAAAGTCATCAGGACCATGCTCACCCAGAACCCCCAGAAGCTGTTCATTAGCGCGACACTACCCACGCCCATGGCGTAAATCAATATCCCGACGCCAATAACGGGCAGAGGGCGGAACCGGCGCGAAACTTGCGTCACCGGAAATTGTATGAGAACGCACATCAGCGCATTTGTCGTCGGCAGCCAGCCAAACATGTTTTCAGGAAGTCCGAAATTTTGCTTAGTATAAACTGAGAACAGAGTCCATAGCATGGAAGGGGCGATCAGACCGATACCAACCAGCAGTGCAAACACAACGAATGGGCGGTCGCGGAAGACCCGGCTGTAGCCACCCAGACCTACAAGCCCTGAGGCGTTTTCGGATTGATAGGCTTTGTTAAGCGTTTCGTGAGCGCGGAAAACAAGCAACAGGCTATAGGTAATCATGCCAATCGCTGCTCCCAGAAAGGCATAGGTGTACGATCTGGCAGCTACAAAACCGCCCATTGCCGGCCCAACAGCAACTCCGGCGTTGTTGACCATGCGGATAATGGCGTAGGCGTTCGTCCGCTTTTCAGGTACGATCATATCGGCCAGCATGGCATCCGCGCCGACCTGATAGAGGGGATTCGAAGCACCCATTAGAACCATTATTAATGCAAACCCCAGATAAGAATGAGCCTGACTCATGAAAAGATAGCCAATACCATTGAAGGTCAGACTGATTATCATCACCAGTTTGCGTCCCAGCTTGTCAGATACCGTTCCGGCGATGAAGGAGGTGAGCAACCCCATGATCGCGTTGATAGTGATTAACGTCGAGACGGTGCTGAGCGAAAGGCTGAGTTTCTCGCTGACATAAATCATCAGGAATGGCCAGATCATGGACGCTCCGGCCGAGCTGATGAAGAGCCCAACGGCCATTAACCAGAACTGGGAAGGATAATCAGCAATTGTATTGCGGAATCGAGTAAACATTATATAAAAGAACAGAAGCGACACTTGAAAGTGTCGCCCCTGTCGGGTTCATCGTCTGGGACCGCGGTGGTCATCACTGCGGCCGCTGGGGCGTCTGTCGCTGCCGGGGTGTCCTCTGCTGGGGCGTCCTCCGCTGCTCTTGCGGGAGTCGCGCTCTTGGGCTTCCTCGACAGTCCAGCCTTCCAGTACGGCCTGACGGGACAGGCGGATTTTGCCCATTGGGTCAATTCCGGTCACCATAACAGTGATCTCATCGCCCATCTTGACTACATCTTCGACTTTTTCGACGCGCTCGCTATCCAACTGCGAGATGTGTACCATGCCGTCTGTTCCGGGCAGGATCTCCACGAAAGCGCCAAAATCAGCGATGCGGACAACCTTGCCGGTGTATATACGACCAAGTTGCGGGGTCTCTGTGATAGCCTCGATATGCTGACGGGCAATTTCTGCACCTTCGTTGTTGGTGGAGGCAATATAGACTGTACCATCTTCCTGTATATCAATCTTGGTGCCTGTTTCTTCCTGCAGCGCTCGGATGTTCTTACCTCCAGGGCCGATAATAGCACCGATTTTTTCCGACGGAATCTTGACGGTGATGATGCGGGGGGCATGAGGCTTCAATTCGCTGCGAGGAGCAGGAATGGCTTCCAGGATTTTACCCAGGATAAAGAGGCGCGCCTGACGAGCCTGTTCGAGAGCCTGTTTCATAATCTCAGCACTCAAACCGGAAATTTTAATATCCATCTGCAAGGCAGTGATACCTTCAGCCGTACCGGCCACTTTGAAGTCCATGTCGCCGAGGTGGTCTTCGGTGCCCTGAATGTCAGTAAGGATGACATATTTGTCTTGTTCCATGACCAATCCCATTGCAACACCCGCTACCGGGGCTTTGATCGGAACTCCGGTATCCATTAGCGCCAGCGTTGAACCACAGACAGAAGCCATTGAGGATGAACCATTGGAGGCCATGACCTCGGATACCAGCCGCAAGGCGTAGGGGAACGTCTCTTCGGCAGGGAGGACTGGCAGGAGAGCGCGTTCGGCCAGGGCGCCGTGTCCAATCTCGCGACGAGACTGTCCACGAAGCATTTTCGTCTCGCCAGTGGAGAACGGTGGGAAGTTGTAATGATGCATGTATCGCTTGGAATGAATCGGCGAAAGTGTGTCGAGTTCCTGGGCTTCGGAGAGAGTACCGAGCGTGGCAAGGGTAAGGACCTGGGTCTCACCACGGGTGAACAGGCCGGAGCCATGTGCCCGGGGGCTAAACCCTACCTCGCACCAGATGGGGCGGATCTCGGTTGGTGTACGACCATCGGGGCGTTTTCCATTGTTCAAGATGCGCTCGCGAACGATTTTCTTTTCAGCCTCGGCGAAGGCTTCTTTAATGGTTTCCAAGCTCGGGATCCCCGGTAGAGCAAACTCGGGAAGTGTTTCCACGTCTGTCTCGTCAGCAACTCTCAATTTTGCGCCTTCGGAGGGGATAAGTTCAGCAACCAGGTTTTGCAGGAGGGCATCCATCCCGGTATAGAATTCAGCTTTCATCAATGGTGTGTCGAGAAGTGCCCTCATCGGCGCACTGACGCGAGTGTAAACTTTTTCTTGCAAGGTCTGATCGGGAAGGGCGAGAGAAACTTCAAGCTTGGGTTTTCCGATTTCGAGGCGCATCTGGAGTTGCAGGTCAATCAGCGGTTGGATGGACTTGTGGCCAAATTCCAACGCGGCGACCATGACATCTTCAGGAATTTCATCTGAACCGGCTTCCACCATCAAGATTGCATCGCGTGTCCCGGCGATACGCAGGTCGAGGTCTGATCTGTCTATTTCGGCGAAGGTGGGGTTAATTACGAATTCGCCATTTACTCGACCAACGCGTACTGCAGCCACCGGTCCACCCCAAGGGATGTCAGAAATCATTACAGCAGCTGAAGCGGCGTTGATGGCAAGAACATCCAGGGGATTCTCGGCGTCGGCTGAGAGAGAGTACATGATAATCTGGACTTCGTTGCGCATGCCTTCAGGGAAGAGCGGGCGCAATGGCCGATCGGTGAGACGAGCGGTCAGGATGGCGTCGGTGGAGGGACGACCCTCGCGGCGGAAGAACGAACCGGGGATAATGCCACCGGCGTACATACGCTCTTCATATTCAACCGTCAGCGGGAAGAAATCTATACCGGGTCGTATGCCACCCATGGTAGCGGCGGCAAAAATGATCGAATCGTTCAGGTGAACCGTAACGGCTCCACCAGCTTGGGCGGCAAGTCTGCCGGTTTCAATGGAAATTGTCCGGTTGCCCACCGTTGTGGTGTAGCATTTAACTTCGGGTTTCATGCTAAATCTCCTTTTCCCGCCTGGTCAGGGACTGAAAGATGGCGACAACGATGTTACCCTCTGCAGGGATGTTGCCAGCATTTTTCAATTCCTGACGAGCAGGACGATGACCCTCATCCCAGTCCTCTCCACGATGGAGAGAGGGGAAGAGTGTATAAGAAGAGTAGATGGGCAGAGGCCCATCTACTCGGACGAACCATTTACTATTTGCGGCGCAGTTTCAGTTGCTCGGTCAGCGCCAGGTAGCGCTGATAATCACTTTTGCGCAGGTAGGCTAGTAATCTTCGGCGTTGACCGACCATCTGGAGCAGACCTCGGCGGCTGGCCTCATCGTGCTTATGCGTTCGAAGATGGCCGGTTAGCTGCAGGATTCGGGTGGTCAGGATGGCCACCTGGACTTCTGGTGAACCGGTGTCGGTCTCATGGCGATGGTAATCTGTGATGACCTTGGTTTTGATTTCCTTATTAAGCGGCATGACGTATGCTATTCCTTTCCTTTGATTTTGAGCAGGTCTCCGCACCGGCAGGGTTGGCCGCGGGTGGGACCAGTCAATGCGGACTGGATTATACCAGAATAGAGAAGATATTGATGATCGCGCATTGCCTCAAGTTAAATGTAACTATTGAAAGTATCGTTGCCTCAAGAAGAATGTTACCCTACGGCAGAAGCTTTTGCAATGCCGGAGGAGAACATGATGAGTCAACACAGCAAGCGAGAGTTGCTAGAAGAGATCCG
>JBGPQK010000010.1:0-69554 GCA_041489005.1 Anaerolineae bacterium | reverse complement strand
GGCATCACTGCAGCCTGCGCCGAGGTGACCGCGGCCTGGTACGGCGGAGCCATCCAGCACATCCACAAGGTCTCTTCTGCCGAAGCCGCCGAGATGGCGAAACTGTTGGAGAACACCTTCCGCATGGTCAACATCGGCATGGTTAATGAAATGGCGATCATGTGCGAGCGCATGGGTGTGGATGTGTGGGAGGTGATTGACGCCGCCGCCACCAAGCCCTTTGGCTTCATGAAGTTCACCCCGGGTCCCGGTCTGGGTGGGCACTGCATCCCGATCGACCCGCTGTATCTCTCGTGGAAGATGAAGACCTACCAATACACGGCGCGTTTCATCGAACTGGCCTCCGAGATCAACACCAACATGCCGCGTTACGTGGTGACCCGCATCCTGGAGGCGCTGAACGGACGCGGTCAGGCGCTCAAAGGGGCGCGCTGTCTTGTTCTGGGCGTGGCCTACAAAGCGGATATTGACGACATTCGCGAATCCCCGGCGCTGGATGTGATTGGCCTGCTTCAGGAGAAAGGTGCGATGGTTGAATACCACGACCCGTACATTCCGACCCTGAAGACCCAGGCGGGCACCGAAATGCACAGCGTGCCTGACCTGATGGCGGCTGTACCTCTTGCTGACGTGGTCGTGGTCGTGACGAACCACAAGGTTTATGATTACCCTGCCATCCTGGATGCAGCCAGATTCATCTTTGACAGCCGCAACGCATTAAATAAGCTAGCGAAGGATAACCCAAAGGTCGTCAGGCTATAACCATAACAAGGCACCTGTATCCGGAGTCCTAGCTCCTTTTGTAAAAAGACCGCATTTCGGAAAAGCCTACCTCTACATTTGGATGGTGAACTTTGCACCCATCTGAATTGAAACCAACAGGGTATGCCGACAAATAAGATAACTGGTTTCGACGTCTCGGAGGTCCGCATGAACCCACGATCAAGGATGTTTTGGCAGTTCATTAGCCTAACAGTTTCGGTTTTCGTCGCAGGGATGGCGATTCGAATTGCCAACCATGGCGCTGCCGATAATATCCGGATATTTCGTACCATCTTCTCAGGGTGGACATTGTTGTTCTTCGGATTCTTCGTTCTCGAAGCCGGCGCATTGGCATTTCTGATCGTTCTAATGTTGCCTCTCGGTCAGAAAATAATTGCAGCGTTCGAGAAGGTCTCGTCGCTCCATCCGGTTTGGCGCACTGCAGGGATTCTCGGCATGGTTGGATTGTTGCCGGCATTTTCGCTCATTATCATCCAGCCTACTTATCTCCATTTTCTGGATGGGCCTTGGGTCCGCGCCGGAATCATCTTTTTCCTGTCACTAGCTGGAATGGTTTTGTTGAAACTTGGGAGAGAAGACCTCGCCTGGCCGGCAGCGCTTGGATTGGCGTCACTCACACAAGCGGTCGCCTATAACATCGTCACCAATTTATCCCTGGTCAGCAACTATCCTTTTTCGCTGGGCTGGTCTGAAATCAGCCGCTATTATGGAGCATCCCTGTTTTTCGCCGAACGGCTTTATGGGATAAAGCTGCCGCTCTCGGTTTTGCACCCGGCATGGCATCTCTTACTGGCACCGCCCTTTTTGCTGAGCAACCTTCCCATTTGGGTCCATCGACTATGGCAGGCGTTTCTCCAAGTTGCCCTTGCGACTGCACTGAGCCTGGCTTTCGTAAAACGGCTGGGCCTCAACAAAAAAGCCCTGGTTTGGGGTGTAGCGGGCTGGGCATTCCTATTCCTAATGCAGGGACCGATCCTGATCCATTTGCTGGTAAGCGCTTTGATCATTGTTTTGTGGACCTCGCCGGCGAAATTCTGGCACACCACGATTGTTGTTATCCTGGCTTCCATATGGGCAGGCTTGTGCCGAATCAACTGGTTCCCGGTGCCGAGCATGCTGGCAGTAATTATCTATATGCTCGAAACCAGGCTCGAATCGCCAAAGCGCTGGCCAGCCTACCTTTGGAAACCGACACTTTGGTTTATTCTAGGAACTTCGATCGCCTTAGTAAGCAACATCTTATATATACGCTGGTCAGGTAATGGGACCGGCGGAAATTTCAGTTCCAGTCTGGCTTCCGATCTGCTCTGGTACCGCCTGCTGCCCAATCCAACGTATCATAATGGCATCCTGGCTGGATTACTGCTGGTCTCCGCACCCATCCTCATAATGCTCTTCCTGGTGTTGCTCCAGGAATGGAGCACCTTCCATCTCTTTCGTTTGAGCGGCATTTTTTCTATATTGGCAATATTCTGCCTCGGCGGCTTAGTTGTAAGTATTAAAATCGGTGGGGGAGGTGATCTGCATAACATGGATGCTTATCTCATTATGCTGATGCTGATAAGCGGACACTTTTTCTTCGGGCGTGCAACTCCTGATCGTCCAACCGAGAGGGCCACTTCGCATCACACCAGTATTGTTGTCACTGTGGCATTGCTGGTCCCCATCTGGATGGCAATTCAAACCAAGACCGCATTGATTACCTGGGATAAGGGCCAGGCAAATCAAGCCCTTCAAACCATTCAGCAGAACGTCGAGAACGCAACCAGCCAGGGGAAACAGGTGCTTTTCATATCACAACGCCAATTGCTCACCTTTGGTTACGTGGATACCCCGCTGGTGCCTGATTATGAAAAAGACCAGCTCATGGAAATGGTGATGTCCCATAACCGTCCCTACTTGGACCAGTTTCAGGCCGACCTACGTTCTCAGCGTTACGGCGTGATCATCGACAGCCCGCAGACAATCCTATACTTTTATGTTGGCCGGTGGCACACCTTCGGCGATGAGAACAATTTATGGGTAAAGGAAGTTACCACCCCGCTACTCTGTTATTACGAACCGGCGACCACCTTCAAAACATTCGATATTACTATCTACGTGCCGCGTCACCAGCCTTGCGAGTAAAAAGCGTGGATAAGAGGACGAGGACTTACTCCCTTCCCCCACTCACGGAGAGGATACATCGGCAGGCTTTCTTAAGCCTGCTTGCCCTGTGTAGAGCGTTTTCTTGGAGCGTCGTGGTGACCTACGCCCAGTATTTTTAATGTGCATTATTTCACCGGAGAGCAGGCATCGATAAGATCCCCCGGTGGCCCGATATATCCGCGCCTGCACCGGGCTCGACGGCGTGGTAATGGTTTTGGGAGGCAGTGCCAGGTTGAACTTCATGGCCTGCCGGAGCTGATCGGCGACGGTAAGAGGAAGCCCCCCCTAGACCAGTTCCTCGAATTCGTGCAGACGTTTATCTCTTGGAAACGGTGGTGGATGGGTAAGCCATCTACAGAACGGACCATCGGCAACTATGGCTGGAGCCTATTTATTTGTTAGAATGGGTGCCTGAAGGTACGAAAATAGTATTTTGAGTAACGAAAGCAGGTATCATGAACAATTATCTCGTTACCGGCGCGGTCGGGTTCATTGGAAGCCGCCTCAGCGAAATGCTCATCGAGCAAGGACATGCCGTCACCGGCGTGGATAATCTCAATGACGCCTACGATATCCTCCAAAACCACCCTTCCCACCAGACAGATATCCTTGCCAACCGGGCTGAAATCAGCAAGGCCAGACTCCTGTCCGACTGGGAGCCGCTGATCTCCCTGGTCGACGGGATGCGCCAATTCGTGGGTTGGTATCGTAGCGAGCGTGACTGGGCTGAAGAGGGGGCAACTCCGTGACCTCTCTGCGTGAAACGTTACAATCTTGGAAACAGGATAACCTCGTGCGCAAAGTTGTGCGCAACAGTGGGTATTTGTTTATTGGCAACATGCTCAGTATGGTTGTGCAGAGTGTGCTGACCGCGCGTCTGCTTGGCATTCTTGGCTTTGGTATCATCGGGACCATTATCTCTTTTGCCTCGAACATTAACCGTCTGCTTTCATTCCGCATGGGGGAATTGGTCGGGAAGTACGTGGCGCAATATCTCGCCGAAGGAAAAAAAGACCTCGCTGCTGCGGCACTGAAGGCCGCCGCTCTGACCGAGACCCTCACCTCGCTGGCGGCTTATCTTTTGCTGATTCTCTCTGCACCCCTTGCGGCACGTTATATCATCAAAGATTCCACAACTGCCCCGCTCATCGTTCTTTATGGATTGGCACTGCTGGCGAACTTCGTCACCGAGACTTCCACCGGCTTCCTGCAAGTCAGCGGTCATTTCCGCAGTCAGGGAGTGGTCAACTTCGTCCAGTCGTTGGTTACCGCCGGGGTCATCGTCTATGCGTTTGTCGTCAAGGGTGATATCTGGCTGGTGATGGGAGCCTACCTGCTGGGTAAATCCATTAATGGACTCGCCCTGGCTGGGCTGGCTGCCTGGTGGGCACGGCAGGTCATCGGTCCAGGTTGGTTACGGGCAACCTTGAAATCGCTTCCCGAACGCCGCAAGTTCTGGGGGTTCGCCGCTAGCACGAATTTAAGCGGGACCATCACCATGCTGACGCGAGATAACGAGGAAGTCTGGATTTCGTTCATCCTGTCACCGCTCCAAACCGGGTATTACAAGGCTGCCAAGGCGCTCATTAACCTGGTGATGCTGCCTATAACGCCCTTCATCGGCGCGACTTATCCCGAACTGACGCGTGCCGTGGCTGAAAAGACTTGGGTGCGCCTGCGCGGTTTGCTGCGCCGCTTGACAACAATTTCTGCCGTTTGGACCGGTGCCGTGACGCTGGGGTTGCTTGTTCTGGGTCGCTGGCTTCTCACCACGTTCTATGGGACGGATTTCACCCCGTCTTACCCAGCGCTGCTCATCCTGCTGGTTGGTTTCGGTCTAGCGAATACTCTGTACTGGAATCGCAACCTGCTGCTATCGTTCAATCTGCCGAACTATCCCCTGAAAGTGATAACTGTTCTCGGTGTTATCAAAATCGTGCTTACATTCCTCCTTGTTCCGCTCCTGGGCTACCTTGCTGAAGCCGCCCTTCTTTCGGCCTTCCAGGCGATTTCTGTCATCTTGCTGACTTGGCGTGGGCTGCGTGAGGTCCAGGCGCAAGAATTGCTGGCACGAGAATCATCATGAATATTGTTTTTATCTCTTCCACCAAAATCCCCTCCGACACAGCCAATAGCATCCAAGTGATGAAAGTCTGCCAGGCCTTCACCCAGCTGGGGCACTCTGTCACCCTTCTGGTCCCCGGCCCCCAACCCTCAACCAGCAACCTCCAGCAACATTACGGCCTGACGACAACATTCCCTGTTGAATGGTTGCCCACAAAAAACCGCCGCCTGTTCCCGTGGACGGCTGTCTGGCGCGCCCATACCTTGGGTGTGGACCTGCTCTATGCTTGGCCGATCCAGTCGGTAGTGCTGGCTCCGCTGGTGGGCATCCCGTCCATGCTGGAGATGCACGACCTCCCAGCCGGTCGGTTTGGTCCGCTTTGGTTCCGGTTATTCGTGACCCTGCCTGGCAAAAAGCGCCTATTGCTCATCACCGATGCCTTGCGGCGCGCCCTGCAAAAGAAATATGGATCCATGTCAGGTGGACAGACGGTCATCTCTCCCGATGGTGTGGATCTGGAGCGTTACGCTTCGCTGTCGGACCCGGAATCTGCCCGCCGTGAACTGGACCTGCCTGCCGCCCCGGCGGTGCTCTGCACCGGTCATCTCTACGCCGGGCGCGGCGCGGACCTGTTCCTGGCATTGGCGGCAAAATTCCCCCAAGCCAATTTCGTCTGGGTGGGGGGGCGTCTGGCTGATGTGGAGTACTGGAAATCCCAAGCAGCGCAGCAGTCTCTATTCAATGTTACCTTCACCGGTTTCAAGACTAACGACCGCATCCCCCTCTATCAGGCTGCAGCTGATATCCTGCTCATGCCCTACGGGCGGACTATCCCCGGTTCCAGCGGTGGGAATACTGCCGATGTTTGCAGCCCGATGAAAATGTTTGAATACATGGCTGCCGGGCGCGCCATCCTCTCCAGTGACCTGCCTGTCCTGCGCGAAGTTCTGGACGAGAGCATGGCTGTCTTCTGCCCACCGGAGGCTGAGGACGCCTGGGCTGATGCTCTCCGTGGCCTCCTGGCCGACTCGAAACGGAGGCAGGCTCTCGGTCAGCGCGCTCGCGAGGCTGTACTAAAATATTCCTGGATCGAACGCGCCAAACATGCCCTGGACGGCTTTGGAGAAATAAGATGATAAAACGTTTGGCTGACTGGAGGGTTCGAAGCTGGTTAATTTTGGTAGCAGTAATTGCGCTAGTGGAACGCGTTTTCCTCTACTTGGTTTACCGTCCGTTATCCTATAACGATACTGGCAGTTATCAGCGCTTGGCTAAAGCCATTCTGGCCGGTTGGAAGGGGTACGATGGCACGCGTACTCCCGGGTATCCCCTTTTCTTGACTTTGTTTGGCACGGATGAGCGTGTCTATGCAGCGCAACTTTTTCTGGGTTTCCTGACGACATTGCTATTCTTTTACATTACCTGGCGGATTGGCGGACGGAGTTGGCTGGCCGGGTTGGTTGCCCTGGCGCATACGCTCAATCCCCAGCAGATTTTCTTTGAAGCCGACTTTCTGACCGAGACACTGGCAACTTTCTTAATCATCCTTTCGATGGCGTTCCTGACCGGTATGCTTTATTCTAAAGAACCAAGGATGTGGAAGGTGCTTGGATTAGGTTTACTGACAGGACTGGCAGCAGGTTGTGCGGCTTTGACGAGACCACTCTTCATTATTCTTCCGTTTTGGACGGTTTTCTTCTTGTTGGTTTTCTGGCGCGTCAGACCCAGAATCCGCTGGGGGGGGGCTCTACTGGTTGGGCTGTCAGGAGCGGTGGTGCTTGGGTTGTGGATCAATTTCGTCTACCAGCGTTTTCACATGGTCAGTTTGACCTCCATGACAGGTTTTCATTTGGTCCAGCACACTGGTCTTTTCTTTGAATATGTACCAGATGAATATGCCACCATCCGGGATGTTTATCTTCATTATCGGGCGGAACAAATCGCCGCTACTGGGTCGCCAGGCAATGCCATCTGGGATGCCATCCCAGCTTTAGAGAAAGCCACCGGATTGAGCTTTCTTGACCTCTCGCGCGTACTTACGAAGATTTCCATCCAGTTGATCATCGACCACCCGGTGTTGTATTTAAAGAATGTGATTTTGGGTTGGATCTGGTACTGGAAAGTACCGATTTACTACAAGGCAGATTCCTTTCGCTTCTCTTGGCTGGGTACATTTTCAAAATGGATTATTCTGGGTTGGCGGGGAGCTTTGGTATTAATTAATCTTGGGTTTGTCAGCGGGTCAGTCTTGCTGGTCTGGAAGCGGGTCCAACGAACCCTGCGAATGGATGTGTTTCTTGGCTTTTTGCTGGGTATGCTCTGGTTGACATCTATCGCCCAGACCTTTCTTGACCATGGCGATAACCCCCGTTTCTTGGTGCCAGAGCAGTCACTGGTTGTGTTGATTGTTTCCTGTTGGGGAACCCAGTTATTTTTGTCCCTGAGGAAGAAAGATGAAAACTTTTCTGCGTAACTATGCCTGGATTCTACCTGTCAGCCTAGGGTTTGGTCTCCTACTGTCTTTGTTGGATGGCGGAATCTTTTGGATAGGCTGGCTGGTTTATTCCTCCATGATGATCATCGGTATGGTGATAATCTCTGCGCTCTGGCGCTCCTGTGGCGCCTCCCGGGCTTTGGGGCTTATCCTACTTTTGACGGTATTTCTTCGTCTTGGGTTGGGGATGGCATTTTCCCTTATTTTGCCTGCTTTTGGCAATGACAATGAAGTTCACAATGCCGGATATGTTTTTCGAGATTCTTATACGCGTGACATCCAGGCCTGGAACTTGGCTAATTCTTCAGAGTCCCTTTGGAGCGCTTTTGACAGATCCACCAGCATTGACCAATATGGGGGAATGCTATTCCTTAGCGGATCGCTTTACCGTTTCCTGAGCCCCGATTCACATCGCCCTTGGTTGGTCATTTTGGTTGGAGCACTGACAGCCGCCATTGGTGTAATACTCGCATGGAAGGCGGTACGAAAGGTATGGGGCGAGCCCGTGGCACGGGGTACTGCTTGGATTATGGCGTTGTACCCCGAGTCAATTTTATTGGGCAGTGCCCAGATGCGCGAGCCGTTCCTGATAACTTTCGTGGTTATGGTTTTCTGGGGCGTGGTGAATTGGTCGGTAAACTGGCGTACTTCAGCAGCATGGCTGGCAGGCGGCATTGTTGGAATGTTGCTTTTCAACCCGGGCATCGCAGTGGCAGCGATCCTTATTACGACCGTTTGGGTTTGGATTTGGGGAAAAGGGCGCCAGGTTACCCGGTGGTGGTGGATAGCCGGGGGAATGGTGGCGGTTATCCTGGCTGCCTTTATCTTTATTAGGGCGGCAGGGAGTAGCCTCCAATTCCATTTTGGGCCATTGGATAACCTTCTGAATTGGCTCCGTTTTTCAGCGGCATGGGATGCTTATTTGTTGGAACTTAATTCCGGGTGGATTCAAAATGTTTTCGCCATCTTGCCTGCCTCATTGCACCTGCCGTTTATTGTTGGTTATGGGATTACGCAGCCGTTATTGCCAGCGGCAATTGCCGATCCGGGCGTTTGGCCGATGCGTGCCCTGGGTATCCTGCGCGGTCTGGGGTGGTATGCTTTAGCCCCATTTTTGGTTTATAGCCTGCGCCCAATTTGGAAATTGCGCGAAAATCGTGAACGATTAGCCCGGCTCTGGCTTTTGTTTGTAACCTGGGGTTGGATTATTCTCTCTGCTGCTCGCGCGGGCGGTGACCAGTGGGACAATCCGCGTTACCGCGTCATTTTGTTACTGTTTCAAGCTATTCTGGCTGCTCAAACATTAACTTGGCAGCGTGCCACTCACGACCGCTGGCTGGGTCGATTCCTTGCAGTGGAGGGAGTGTTTTTATTGTTTTTTGGTTACTGGTACGCTGCTCGCTATGCCAACTGGCAGGCTGGACAAGTCCATGTCTTTGTAATAATTGCACTAATCGTGATTTTCAGCAGCATTATTTTGGTCGGAGGGTGGATTTTGGATCGCCGGCGAGTTCGACGCACTTGACGCCCATCAATTAGGCATTATAATTCAGTAGCTGAATTATGAAATCGGAGGAGAAATGCAAACCGCATTAATTACGGGCGTCACTGGCCAGGATGGATCATATCTTGCTGAGTTTCTGCTTGAAAAGGGTTATGAAGTAATCGGCATGGTGCGCCGATCCAGCACGGTTACATTTGAGCGAATTCAGCATATTCAAAATGATATAACGGTCGTTCAAGGGGATCTACATGATCAGAGTTCGTTGGTTGCCCTTATCGAACAGTATAAACCCGATGAAGTTTACAATCTGGCAGCCCAGTCATTTGTTTCTACTTCATGGAGCCAGGCAGTGCTAACCGGCGAAGTGACAGCATTGGGGGTTACTCGACTGCTTGAGGCGATTCGTTTAGTCAATTCCAAAGCCAGATTCTACCAAGCCTCCAGTAGCGAAATGTTTGGTAAAGCGGTTGAAGTCCCTCAGCGGGAGACGACGCCTTTTTATCCTCGCAGCCCGTACGGGGTCGCCAAGGCTTATGCACATTGGATCACGGTAAACTATCGCGAGTCCTACAACTTGTTTACCGTATCTGGAATTCTATTCAATCATGAAAGTCCTCGTCGCGGCATGGAATTTGTTACCCGCAAAATTTCTGACGGGGTGGCTTGTATAAAATTAGGCCTGGCTAAGGAACTTCATTTGGGTAATCTGGATGCTCGCCGTGACTGGGGCTTTGCCGGTGAATATGTCCAGGCGATGTGGAAAATGTTACAGCAGGAACATCCAGAAGACTTTGTTATTGGCACAGGCGAGACTCATTCTGTGCGCGAGTTTTGCGAGCATGCCTTCCTATGTGCTGGGCTGAATTATCAGGATTACGTTGTTCAAGACCCGCGATACTTGCGCCCATCGGAGGTGGATTTGCTCTTATCTGATACTACAAAAGCGCGCCAGAAATTGGGCTGGTCGCCGAAAGTTGATTTTAATGGTTTAGTAGAGATGATGGTTGAAGCTGATATGAAACGGTTGACCGACTCAGAATAATAATCATTTTCTTTATCCAAGACCTTTATTACATTGTTCCGTAAGACTTTCTGGTCAAGACCAGAATCTCCCTGTTCAACAAAACTCAAAACACAATCTAATCTTTTATAATACGTTTCATGACTATGAAGGCCACAGTCGTACATCGCTAGTATGCCCGGTCTGCCATAGTGCAACATTCGCAAACCACAGCTAAGGTCCAATTGTGTCTAACCAAGATGCCGTTCCTTCGAAGAAGATAGCCATGCCTGCCACGCCGCGAACACGAGCTCTTCTCACGCTGCTATTGGCGGCAGCTTTTCTCGTCGCCTTCTTCCTGGTCCTGGAGGTTGTGGCCCGTAAAGGGTTCCTAAATAAGATCTCGACACGCGAATCGCTTGGGATTTATCCCACCCCGATGGGACAGTACTTTGAGATTAAGTGGTACGGCCTGCAGAAGTACGTTGCGCGCAACGGGGGTGTGGACGTCATTCTTATCGGTAGTTCGGTTATGAATACGGGGATTAATCCAGATATCGTAGCTGAAACCTACTTCAATATGACCGGGACACAGTTGAGAATTTATAATTTCGGCGTTGAAGGGTTGAATATCGTTCCTAACTCCGTGTACGCGAAGATCCTGGTTCAAAAGTATCATCCAGCCCTGCTCCTGTTTGGAACGATTCCCAGGGATTACCTCGCCAGCGACAACGTGGATGTGAATCAACAGTTCTTGCTGAGCCCCTGGATCGAATTCGAGTCTGGGGAATGGAACTTGGCGGGTTACCTGATTGACCAATCTGTGGCGCTGAACCGCTATCTGCCATACCGCAATTGGATGCGCTCAGACTTTCTCCATACGAGATACGCAATCGATTATCGCACCAGCAGAACGTCCTTTAGTGGTTACGAACTGGAAAATAACACAGGGGCGAATCTTGACCAGCCTCCTGACCCGAACAGCCCGGATGAGCAGGAGACTTTTGCAAAATACCGCGATTTTAAAATAGACCAGGCTCGTTTGGGTTGTTTGCAAAGTATTTTGAACTTGCAAAAAATAGGGGACACGCGCGTGATCGTTATGGATATGCCCCTGAATCCCACATTTTACGACTATATGGGTGGCCTCTCGGTCTATCAGGAATACCAGCATGAAATCGCGTCTACAGTCGCTGCCTCCGGGGTGCTGTTCTTTCCCTCAAATGGAGACCCCCAGATTCCGGCTAACGGGCGCTCCGACCGTGTGCACTTGAACAAAGTCGGTGCGCCGGTCTTGAGCGCTTACTTAGGAACCCAGTTGGCAATCCTGACAAAGAATGGCGGCACGCAGTTTACCAATTCCGGTCAGGGCAGTCATTGATGGGAATCACGACTTTTCTGTTTGCAGGCTTCGTAGTTCTTGCGGCAATTAGCTATCGCTGGCTGCCGCAGCGCATTAAAAACCTCTGGCTTCTGTTCGCGTGCGCAGTCTTTATTGTCTCGTGGTCGTGGAAATTCCTATTCATCCTCCTACTGCTGGCTGCAATTAATTATAATCTTGGCAAGCATGTCGCCGATGTCCCCCAGGGGAAGAAGTTCCTTTGGGCGGGTGTCGTGGTAAATCTCTTGGCTTTATTGCTTTTTAAATACAGTAATTTCTATCTCCCGGCATTGGCTTCTCTGCTCACCAAGCTCGGGGTCCGGACCGGATCCGGTGGATTGCAAATCCTGGCTCCCCTCGGAATTTCCTTCATCACTCTCCAGATGATCTCCTACTTGCTTGATGTTTATTATGGACGGACACAGGCTGAAGTGGGATTCGTCAAGTTCGCAGTATACGTTCTTTATTTTCCAAAGATCCTGGCTGGGCCCGTTGAACGGGTGAAAATCTTCCTTTCCCGGCTGGATTCCCCGCAGAAGTGGTCGAGCGAGTCGGTCCTGCATAGCTGTACATTAGTTCTGGTGGGATTGATTCGTAAGATCATTTTCGCTGATACCCTGACAGCCATGATCCCGGCGCAGGCCTTTCAACAACCATCCCAATATCCTGCCCCTCTATTAGCCATCTGGCTCCTGGCGTACGCATTTGCAATCTACAATGACTTTGCGGGTTATACAAGTATTGTTAGGGGCATCAGCGGTTTCTTCGGTATTGAGCTGACAAACAACTTCAATATCCCCTATTTCTCGCGCAGCTTTTCCGAGTTCTGGAATCGCTGGCATATCAGTCTTTCAAACTGGCTGCGCGATTACATCTATTTTCCGCTTTCCCGCTGGCTGCGTAAAAAGATCCTGGATCCCAACCACGCCGTCCATTTAATTGTTCCGCCCATCCTCACAATGCTGGTCAGCGGACTGTGGCATGGTCTGGGATGGAATACCCTCCTTTGGGGAGGTCTGCAAGGTTCCTTTATCGTCTTGGAGCGGGTCGCGGGGTTGTGGGGGCCGAGGGTGGCACTGACCGAGCTTCCAAGATGGCGGCAGGTCATTTCTGCGGCGGTGATATTCTTCTGCATTTTAATGGCATGGGTTCCATTTCACGCCGGGATTTTACCCGCAGTTCATTACTGGCAGAATCTGTTCACGATTCCAAACTGGAGATCTTCTGTTTATAATGCCTATTTAGTCCTGGCGACACAAAACGAATTCTTCCCGCTGGCTTCGCTCCGTAAGATTTCCCTCTTTTCCTTCTTCCAGGTAGCACTCATCCTTCTCCCAGCATTGGGGTTGGATGTGATTCAATATAAAGACGAGTTCAGCTTTCGAAAATGGCCGGCTTGGTTGCAGGTTGTGGTACTGGCGCTGGTTATGCTGATCCTTTTTCTCCTGTTCTTTGCAGAAAAAGGAGCGCCCTTCATTTATCAGAATTTCTAGATACAAGTTATTTGGGGGTTGCTAACGCAGATCATTAGACCATACGAAGCTAGCAATTCAGGAAACAGTCCGAATTGAGTTCTTCGGAAGGTTGCCCGGTCGATTGCACTCCGCATTGACAGGGTAGCGAAGCTAGTTTGTTGGCTAGGAAATTTACCGCCATGGTATATACCTCATCATAAGAAGGACTGACCTGATAATACACCGGGCCAAAGCTGTGAATGCCGTTCTTCATAATCACCAACCATATCGGAGCATCCACCGCCTTCATTTTGTCGTAAAACTCTTGAGACTGTACGAGTCGCACGCTAAGATCCAGACTCCCGTGAGCCATAAATATCGGAGGGGCATCCTTCCTCACATAAGTTATTGGACTGGCCTTGATCAATTCGGGACTGTTCCAGCTAATGTTCCAAAAAGCGTGCTGCCCCCTTTTCATGATCAAATCAAAAAGGGACGGATCGGTTAAATCTGTCGGTCCAAAAAAATCCACCACCGCTTGCACCTGGCTGGAATAGTCCAGGTATTCGCCGACATCCCAACCGGGTGAACGGTCGGTGAGACCCAGCAGCAGAACGATTTGTCCACCGACGCTGTCGCCCACCGCTCCGATCCTGTTCGGGTCCAGGTTGTAATTGGCAGCATGTGCACGCAGAAAACGGACCGCGCATTTGGCATCCTCGATCATCGACGGCCATGGAAAAGCTGGCGCTAATCGATAGTTGATTGAAACTACCAGGAAATCTCTCGCCGTAAGCCCTGGCTGGATCGCCAGACTCGCGCTGGTTGCTTTATCCCCCCACATCCAGGCTCCGCCATGAACAATCATCACCGCCGGCCATTGTCCGTGGACGGTCTTGGGATAATAGATGTCCATATTTATAGGAACACCGTTCATTGTACAATAAGTCACGTTCCTCTCAATAGTACCAAGTTTAGCCGTGTCGATGGGCATTGCCGTTGGTGTAAAGGTTTCCGAGGGCGTGAACGTGGCCGTCATGGTAGGAGTCGAAGTGGGAGTGAAGGTAAGCGTAGGAGTAAATGTGATGGTCGGTGTAGGCGTTATGGTGGGAGGCCGTAGAAATGCCGGTAAGACATTTAGTTTACAGGCAGAAAGCATAACGACTAAAATTATAAATAATAATCCAAGTTTACGCATTTCATAACCTTTGAGAGGAACCTACGAGCGGTTGTCACCGCCCAATATTATAATCGGTACCTGGCAGTCTGTTGGAAAAAAAGGACTTTAATAGCTACATGAGCAATCCGGGCACAAACCTGGCTGGGAGCGGGGAGTGGATAAGATTGGAGGACAACAAAGGCTTGCCGTTTTTTCTGCAAATCAAATGGCTCTTCGCGCGATAGTCTTTCCTGAAATCGGGGTACAAGTGGATGGCATCTCCCGGCAATCACCAGAAGAGCCTGGCCAGACAGGTTGTACGGTAATTCCGTAGGGCAATCCCTTGCCTGTTTCAGGAAAGTTTGAAAAGAGTACAAAGGCAACTGCCGATTTGGATGAGCTTGACACCTGGGGAAGAACATGTATAATTCAGCAACTGAATTATGAATATATAGGAAATTCGCCACCTCCTATGATCAAAGTAATCACTGACCAGGTTGGCTCCTGCATGACGGAAGATCTGCTTTCGAAAGGTTATGAGGTCATCGGCATGGTGCGTCGTTCCACCACCGTCGCCTTAAATGCGTTCTGGTCCTGACCAATCCATCCCATAGGTTATAATTCAATCGGTGAATATTGAACCATGACAGCCTCCACAGAAAATGCACGTGAAATGGCGTTGCTCGAAAATATTGAACGTGACCCGGACATTTCGCAGGTCTCGCTAGCCGGGCATTTGGGTGTAGCGGTTGGTACTGTCAATTGGCATCTTAAACGTTTGATTGCCAAAGGCTATGTCAAAATTAAACGCGCTGAACGCAAGAAGTTGCGATACATCATCACACCTGAAGGTATCGCCTTGCGGACGCGTTTAACCATGGATTATATCGAGCAGCAATTCTTGCTTTACCGGAACACACGAAAACGTGTAATAGAACATTTGGATGCGATACAGCAAGCGGGCTATTCTTATGTCCGGTTGATTGGTGAGGGGGAAGTTGCTGAAATCTGCAAGCTCTCCTGCCTTGAACATGGGATTACGCTGGTTGCAGTTGATTCTGCACCTGTCCTCGAGGTGACTGGATTAAATATTGCGTTACACATGGGAGGCTCGCATGGACAGTAAGGGACATATTCTGGTGACAGGCGCCGCCGGATACATTGGTTCACTGCTGGCTGCAGAATTATTGCGATTAGGGTACCAGGTTACCGTGGTTGATGCTCTTTTATATGGCGGTGAATCACTGCTTGGCTTTCTGCACAATCCGAATTTTCATTTTGCTAAGGCGGATGTTACCGAGCCTGGGGCAATCCGTTCGTCCTTGCACCGGGATTGGACAAAACCGGATACAGTTGTTCACTTGGCTGCTATTGTTGGATTCCCGGCCTGTCAGGCGGTGGGGAGACAGGCAGCGTGGAAATACAATGTCGAAGCAACAAAAATGGTTTTTGAGCAAGCGACCCGATTGGGAGCTGGACGGTTCGTGTTCGCTTCAACATATAGTAACTACGGCCTCTCAGCCGATGGTAAACCAGTAACGGAAGAATCGCCTCTCAATCCACAGTCTATATATGCCGAAACCAAAATTGCTGCAGAAGAATATCTCCTGTCACAGAGGGATTCATCTTGTGCTCCAACCATCTTCCGGCTGGCTACTCTTTATGGAATTTCTCCTCGTACTCGTTTCGACTTGATCATCAACCAATTTGTGCTCGACGCCTATTCTCATCGCGAGTTGATCATCTACCAGCGAGGCTATTCTCGTTCATTTATTCATGTGCAGGATGTCGTGCGTGGATTGACGATGGGTATCCAAGCCTCCGAAAAAAAGACTCGCGGGCACATTTATAACTTGGGAACCGAAATGGGCAACTATACCAAGGATGAGATAGTCGGCTTGGTGGTGAAACGCCTGCCGGAGACGGTGGTTACTTATAAGGATCTAACTTTCGGAGGTGATATACGCGACATCACAGTCTCGTTCGAAAAAATACGTAGGAAGTTGGGGTTCCAGCCTACGTTGACAGCTGAAGATGGTGTACGCGAAGTGGTTCATGCATTGCGGACCGGATTGATTAGAAATCCACATGATGAGCGTTACCGAAACGCTCAATTCATTGTTCAATAAAGAAGGCTTTATGACAGACACATTTTGGATGGATAAAAGAATAATTGTTACCGGTGGGGCGGGTTTTTTGGGTTCCTTCTTGATCGAGAAATTGATTAAGCGTGGTGCAGTCGATATTTTAATCCCGCACATAGAACACTATGAACTGACCGATCGTGATTCAATTCATCGTTTGTTCGACGATGCGCTGTTACCTCTGGACCGTCGGCCTGCGCACCTGAATCCTGACGGTCTTATTCCAGTTGCGCGGCCGGACTTTAAACCCGCCGATCTGGTTATCATTCATCTTGCAGCGCAAGTGGGCGGTATCGGCGCCAACCGTGAGCATCCCGCAGAATTCTTTTACGATAATCTAATGATGGGGGTGCAGCTAATGCACCAGGCCTGGCAGCGTGGAGTTGGGAAATTTGTGGCTATTGGCACGGTATGTGCCTATCCAAAGTTCACCCCCGTGCCATTCAAAGAAAATGACATCTGGAATGGTTACCCGGAAGAGACCAACGCTCCTTACGGTCTGGCAAAAAAAATGCTTCTTGTTCAAGCTCAAGCATACCGGCAGCAGTATGGATTTAATTCCATCTTTCTGCTGCCAGTCAATCTCTATGGACCCCGTGACAACTTCAACCCGACTTCCTCCCATGTGATCCCTGCCTTGATCCGGAAATGTTTGGAAGGGCGGGAGCGTGGCGAAAAGGAAATTATCGTCTGGGGGGATGGTTCTCCGACCCGAGAATTCCTTTACGTGGAAGATGCCGCCGAAGGTGTTATGCTGGCATCTGAAAGGTATGATGGTCCGGATCCGGTTAATCTGGGATCGGGTGACGAAATTTCAATCAAAGACCTGGCTGGGAGCATTGCCCGCCTGACCGGGTATGAAGGGAAGCTGGTCTGGGATACAACCAAACCCAACGGGCAGCCTCGCCGCGGTTTGGATGTCACCCGTGCTGAGAAGTACTTCGGTTTCCATGCTGGAATGAACTTTGAAGAAGGTTTGCTCAGGACAATAGATTGGTACAGGCAAAACAGGAAATAAGGAATATGGCTCGAGAGAATAATTCCAAAATGGATCAGGATGTGATTTCGATACGCTCGACGCGCGGTTGGAGCTCCCTCAACGTGCGCGACCTGTGGAAGTATCGCGAACTGCTCTATTTCATGGTCTGGCGCGACATCAAGGTCCGCTACAAACAGGCAGTATTGGGCGTAGCTTGGGCATTCCTGATGCCTGTCGTAAATATCCTTATCTTTACATTTGTGTTCGGTTATCTGTTCCACCAGAACCAGGGTGGAGTGGATTACCCTTTGCTTTCAGCAGCCGGCCTGCTACCGTGGGGACTGTTTGCCAGCGGACTGACGCGTTGCAGTAGCAGCCTGATCGGGAACACTAACCTGATCACCAAGGTATACTTCCCGCGCCTGATCATTCCCATCTCGTCGGTGCTTTCCGGCCTGGTGGATTTTATGATCTCATTCCTGATCGTGTTGGTCTTGATGATCTATTTTCATGCACCGCTGACTTGGAATATGCTCTGGCTCATTCCGCTTACACTTCTTGTCATCCTGACGGCATTGTCAGTGGGTCTGTGGCTTTCGGCCCTGAATGTTCAATACCGTGACATCCAGCACATCGTTCCTTTCCTGATTACTACTTGGATGTACGCATCACCGGTGGCCTATTCTGCCAGTCTGGTAACTGGTCGTATTATGCGCATTGTGTATGGTCTGAACCCCATGGCCGGGGTCATCCAGGGTTTTCGCTGGGCAATCATGGGTGGCGATTCCCCGGGTGAGTTGTTTGTTGTCTCAATCATTATGGTACTGGTACTATTTGTCAGCGGATTGTTTTATTTCCGCCGTATGGAACGAACTTTTGCGGATACGATTTAACCATGAGCACAATTATCCAGGTTGACCATGTCAGTAAGCGCTTTCGCATTGGTCTGGTGCGCCAGCGTTACCAGACCCTCAGCGAAAAGATTACCGATGCCTTGAGCGCTCCAATGCGCACCCTTCGTCGCATCCAGACGCCCAATTCGGACGCAGAAGATACCATCTGGGCGCTCCGCGACATCTCCTTCGAAGTTTCCAAAGGCCAGGTGATGGGGATTATTGGTCGCAATGGCGCTGGTAAAAGCACCCTGCTGAAGATCCTTTCCCGTATTACAGAACCAACGGAAGGCTCCATTATGATTCGGGGACGTGTAGGGTCTTTGCTGGAAGTCGGGACCGGATTTCATCCTGAGTTGACCGGCCGAGAGAACATCTATTTGAACGGTGCAGTCTTGGGCATGAAGCGCGCCGAGATTGAAAATAAGTTCGATGAGATTATTGCTTTCTCAGAGATCGAAAAATTCATCGATACACCGGTAAAACGCTATTCGTCCGGGATGTACCTTCGTCTGGCTTTTGCTGTTGCTGCACATTTGGAACCAGAAATCCTGGTGGTGGATGAGGTGTTGGCAGTTGGAGATGCCGAATTCCAGAAGAAATGTTTGGGCAAAATGGGGGATGTTGCCCAGCAAGGCCGCACGGTACTGTTTGTCAGCCACAACATGTCCGCCATTCTTCGCCTTACTCAGGAATCCATCGTCCTGGAAAAAGGCCGATTGGTTTTGCGCGCACCTTCGAACCAGGCGGTGGACTATTATCTTTCGAATGGGCATGCCAGTTCCGGCGAACGCTTCTGGGAAGAAGACGAAATCCCGGTTGGCGCCGCACCATTTCGTCCGGTGGCGCTTCGTTTGCGGGACAGCAGGCACAAAAATGTTGACTCCATTCGTTCGACGGAACCGTTCGTTATAGAAATGGAATACTATCTTGATGCTCCAGTGACCGGATTGCGGATCGGTTTCTATCTCAACACAACCCGCGCCGAATCCGTTTTTACGTCCTTCGATACCGATGACCCTGATATGTTCGAACAATACACCTACCGTCCAGCGGGGCGTTATATCAGCCGCTGCACCGTCCCGCCCGATATGCTGAATTCCGGTCGTTATTCGCTAGGCGTCAACGCAAGCTCGTTTCAGATTCGGCGCTATTTCCAGGATGAAGATGCGCTCGATTTCAACGTTGACTCGACCGGCGCGCCCGGCGCGCACTGGCCGGAGCAGCGTGACGGCGTTGTCCGCCCGCGCCTGCAATGGAGCATTGAGAGCCTGAAATGAGTGTGAGAAGACAGGCAAAAATAATCCTCGGTGATTTTCCGCTGACAGATGAGATTTCCCGGCTTCTTTTTCAGCGGAAGCATATTGGGCGTTATGCAATGCCGACTTTGGAAAAATATGCTGAGGAGTTTGCGAGAATTATCCATGCTGCAAACCGGCTGGGTCAGCATGGTAACAAGATTTTCTTGTTCGGTGCCCAGTTTTATTGGATCGAATATTGCACTGTGCTTGGGTTGGCGTTGGCTGCAATGGGTCACCGCATCACGGTTGGCTACCTTCCTTATTCTAAGGTACTTGAGAATTCAACACGGTTTGATATACGCCGCTATAACCTGTATACCAGGGATGTTTTACGTCGCTTGCGCCCGTGGCTCGATTCGGTTTCCCTGTTTAACCGGGGTGGTGAAGATGCACTCCCGAAGGAATTGGAACGCAGCGTGGACGTGGTTTCTGCATACGATACCAAATATCTGCTTCAGGTTGAGAAGGTGGATACTCAATCGCCTCTTTATAACATTCGCTGGGAACGCAATAACTTGGCTGTCCGCGCCTCGTACAGTTGGCTGAAAAATGACCGTCCCGATCTGTTGATAGTGCCAAATAGTTCTGTGCTCGAGTATGGCATGGCTTATAGGGCGGCGCGTTTTCTGAATATACCAGCAGTCACATTTGAATTCAGCGAAAACCGCGAAGAGATCTGGCTGGCGCAGAATGACGACATTATGCGTCAGAATACTGATCTATTATGGAAGGCTTGCGGTAATATTCCTTTGACAGAGAAACAACGTACCCGAATCGATGGAATGGAAACGGCTCGTATGGGAGCGCGTACGTTCGGTAAATCGGACCGGCGCTGGCAGGATGTCCCTAAAAGCGGAGGGGAACAGGCCAGACAGGCATTGAGCTTGGATGATCGTCCGATTGTCATGCTGGCAACCAATGTCCTGGGTGATAGCCTCACACTGGGGCGCGACCTTTTCAGCGCCAGCATGGCTGATTGGATTTTGAGTACAATTCGGTTTTTCGCGGACCACCCTCACACCCAGTTGGTCATTCGCGTACATCCGGGGGAACGATTTATGACCGGCCCCTCCATGGTGGATATTGTGAAAGAAGCTTTTCCTCAACTGCCGAAAAATGTCCGGTTGGTGGGTCCGATGGACAAGGTCAATACATATGATTTAATGGAACTTATCAGTCTGGGATTGGTTTACACCACCACTACCGGGTTGGAAATGGTCATGAACCGGATTCCGGTTGTTGTCGCTGGAGAAACGCATTACCGCGGCCGTGGCTTTACTTTGGACCCTGCCAGTTGGGAAGAGTATTTTGCTCTCCTGGAAAAGGGCCCGGTCGAATCCAGTACCTTCCGATTGACTGATGAACAGGTGGAACTTGCCTGGCGGTATGCCTATCATTACTTCTTTACTTACCCATTGCCATTTCCATGGCACCTGGTAGGCTTTTCCAAAGATATAGAACGCTGGCCGATGGACCGTGTCCTCGGTCCGGAAGGACAGACAGAATTTGGCCAAACCTTCCGCTACCTGGCAGGCGAACTTATTGATTGGAAAGCGGTCAGTGAATCACGTAGTTCAATGGAGCCTCTATGAACTGGAAAGAACAAGTAGTCCTCGTTACCGGCGGAAGCGGTTCGTTCGGCAAGAAATTCATCGCGATCATGCTCAAGGAATTCCAGCCAAAGAAACTGATCATCTACAGCCGCGACGAACTCAAGCAACACGAGATGCGCGTCGGTGGATTTGATCACCCGTCATTGCGTTACTTCATTGGTGATGTTCGCGACGGGGAACGTCTACGGCGTGCCATGCATGGGGTGGACATTGTTGTTCATGCAGCCGCCCTCAAACAGGTCCCGGTTTGTGAATATAACCCGATGGAAGCTATCAAAACCAATATCATGGGCACCAGCAACGTGGTTGAGGCAGCACTCGATGCTGGCGTCAAGAAGGTGATCGCGCTCAGCACCGACAAGGCTGTCAACCCGGTCAACTTGTACGGAGCGACCAAATTGGCTGCCGAAAAACTGGTCGTTCAATCCAATGCTTATGCCGGTGCTAATGTCACCCGCTATGCTTGTGTCCGCTACGGGAACGTGGTCGGTTCGCGTGGTTCGGTGGTACCAGTTTTTCTCGCCCAGCGGAAGTTGGGAAAAGTGACCATCACCGATGACCGCATGACCCGCTTCTGGCTCTCATTGGAACAGGGTGTCCACTTCGTTATCAGTTGTATCGAACAGATGCACGGCGGTGAAGTTTTTGTGCCGAAAATTCCCAGCATGACCGTCGCGGATCTTGCCCGGGCAATTGCTCCGCAGGCCAGGATTGAAATCATCGGTATTCGTCCCGGCGAAAAACTGCATGAGGTGCTCATTTCCGAAGACGAGGCCCGCACCACGGTCGAATTGAAGAACATGTACGTTGTCCAACCGTCCGAGGCGATGTGGTTCATATACGATTGGGAATCGAAAGGAAAACGTCTGCCGGATGGCTTCCGCTATGCCAGTGACACCAACACCGAATGGCTTGATGTTGAAGGGATCAAGAAATATATCGCGCCGTTCGAAGAATCTTTTTCCAACGGAAACTGATGCGCCTCCTGATCACCGGCGCGAGCGGGTTGCTCGGCCTGAACCTGGCACTCGAAGCCAGAAATATGCACCAAGTTGTCGGTGTGGATCGCTGCCAGTTGACCGGTGTGCCGTTTGAAATGGTCTGCGCGAACATGCTGGAACAGGATGCGGTGGATCGGGTTCTCGACATGGCGCGGCCTGAATGGCTGATCCATTGCGCGGCACTTGCGAATCTGGATGGTTGCGAGGCGGCTCCCGAACTGGCACGCTCCCTGAACGCATCCCTGCCCGGTGACGTGGCCACAGCATGCAGAGTACGCGGCGTGAAAATGATGCACATCTCCACCGATTCAGTCTTCGATGGGAACAAGTCAGATCTTTATACCGAAGATGATGTGCCCAACCCGCTTAACTTGTATGCTGAAACAAAACTTCAAGGTGAGCAGGCAGTTCTTTCCGCTAATCCCGATGCCATCGTGGCACGGATCAACTTTTATGGGTTCAGTCTGAACGGAAAACGCAGTCTGGCCGAATTCTTTGTCAATAACTTGAGTGCAGGTCTACCCATCAAAGGCTTCACCGACTCGACATTCAACCCCACCTTCGTTGGCGATCTGGCGGATCTGCTGCTGCGCATGCTGAAAAATGACTTGAGCGGTGTGTACCACACTGTGTGTGAAGATGTGATGTCCAAGTATGCATTTGGGGTGACGCTCGCCCGCCGCTTTGGGTGGGATGAGTCGCTCATTTCGCCGGAATCGGTTGACCGCTCCGGGTTGACCGCCCGCCGGGCTCATAACCTGGGTTTGTCTGTCCGCAAGTTGGTTGCTGCCTTGGGAGGACCTTTTCCCGCTTTCTCTACCGGTCTCGACCGGTTTTATGCACAGTTCCAAAAAGGTTATCCTCAAAAAATCCGGAGGTATCAACAGGTGTAAGGGGCGGGTGGCGTCCGCCCAAAGGAGAAACCTATGGAATTTAATATTGGTAACCACATCATCGGGCTTACTCGCCCAACCTATTTCATCGCTGACATCGCGGCAAACCACGATGGCGACCTGGAACGGGCGCTCCTGCTTGTCCGACTGGCAAAGGAAGCCGGGGCAGACGCGGCCAAGTTCCAGAATTTTGACGCGCCCAAGATCGTTTCGGATTATGGCTTTAAAGCCATGCACGGCGGGCAGGTCAGCCACCAGGCATCCTGGACAAAGTCAGTCGTGGAAGTGTACCGGGCAGCCTCCATCCCGTTCGAGTGGACGCTGACCCTGGCGGAAGAATGCCAGGAGGTCGGCATCGACTATTTCTCCGCCCCATATGATTTCGAGGCGATAGATTTCCTCGACCAGTACGTGCCGGTGTATAAGGCCGGCTCGGGTGAGATTGACTGGATCGAAGCCTTGGAGCGCATGGCAAGCAAAGGAAAGCCGTTCTTCGTCGCCACCGGGGCATCGACTATTGGCGAAGTGCAGCGCGCCGTCCATGCCATCCTGAAAATCAACAAGCAGTTGTGTTTGATGCAGTGCAACACCAATTACACCGCCAGCCCCGACAACTATGATCACCTGCACCTGAACGTGCTCAAGACCTATGCCGTCATGTTCCCCGATGTCATCCTTGGCCTGTCCGATCATACCCACGCGGTGGCACCGGTGTTGGGCGCGGTGACACTGGGGGCGCGCGTCATTGAACGCCATTTCACTGACAGCAATAACCGCGAGGGTCCCGACCACAAATTTGCCATGAATCCCGAAAACTGGGCCCGGATGGTCGAGGAAACCCGCTTGCTGGAGCGTGCCCTTGGTTCTGCTGACAAGTTCATCGCCGGGAACGAGCAGGAGACGCAAATCGTCCAGCGCCGCTGCCTGCGCGCTGCCCGCGCTATCAAGGCCGGTGAGGTGTTCACCCGTGGGATGATCGACGTCTTGCGTCCCGCTACACCGGGAGCAATCAAGCCCGACCAAATTCTGGATGTGATTGGCACGCGTGCCCTGTCTGATATCCCCTTTGGTAAGGAACTTTGCTGGACGGATCTGGGTGCGTGATGGGTCATATTCCACTAGAACCATTGGAACGCTTGCCAGGCCTTTGATTGGAAAGATCATTTGCCATGAAACTACTTTATGTTGCATGTACTTTCAACCCAATGGATCATAATTCTGGTAGTGGATCAGATTATGATCTATATCATTTCTTTGAATCACAAGGTGTCCAATTACGCCTAATAGGACCATTTTCGGACTTTCCTTCCAAGCTGGAACGGGTCTACCGGCGAATTCATCCCTTCTTTTCGAAACGCAGCAGTGCAAAATATTCGATGGCTTTTATCAGAACCAGCGGGAAAAAAGTCACCGAGGCTGCGAGAGACTACCAGCCAGATGTGGTTTTCTCATACTTTTCTGCGCCCGTGGTTAAGTTCAAGCTGGATGTCCCGCTTGTTTATATGTTGGACACGACTCTAAAAGGATATCAAGATCAGTGGCCCAACTTCTCCAAGGTCGAGTATTTGCGGATGCTGAACTGGGAATTAAAGGTCATGCGGAAAAGTTCCCAGATTATTACCTGGAGCGAGTGGTCTGCCAATATCATCAGGGATACTTATCATATTCCGGAGGAAAGGATCAACTTTTTGCCAAGATCGGCATCGTTGCCCCCCCGTTGCATTCCTTCACGAATTGACTTTACCCCCCCTGACTTTTCAACATTAAGGTTGTTGTTAGTGGGGCGCCAGTATAAAAGAAAAGGAGTTGATATCGCGTTACAGTTAGTTGAGTTGCTTAATCAGAAAGGAATTAAAGTAGATCTGCATGTGGTAGGTGTGGATGGTCAAGATGCAAATGCGAAGTACTTTAAACCATACAACAAGACTATCTCCGCTGAACTTGATGAGTATGTCCGTCACTATCAGTGGGCTCATTTCCTGATCCACCCGGCACGTTTTGAGGCGGCAGGGATTGTCCCGTCAGAAGCTGCCGCCTTCGGTGTTCCCACCATCACCAATGCCGCGGGTGGATTGGCTACGACCGTTCAGGATGGTGTCTCAGGAGTGGTTCTCCCGCGTGGTAGCTCAGCTGGTGAATATCTCAATGTGCTCCTGCACTACATGAAACACCCAGAAGAATATGTTCTCCTTCGTCAATCAACCCGGCAACGTTATGAAAAGGAATTGAATTGGGATGTGGCCGGGAGAAAAATTATGAAAGTCATCACCGAAGCAATCAACGCTCGAAGTGAATAAACAAGATCCCTTATGTCGCGAATTCTTTATTTTTCCCTCGATTACACCCCTCACGATCACCGGTTCCTCTTGGCGCTGTCGGAAACCGAGCATGACGTGTTTTACGTGCGCCTGCAGCGCGGCGACCGCCAGACGGAGGATCGTCCTCTACCCTCCAATATCCAACAGGTGAAGTGGGCGGGCGGACAGGACATTTTCCGCTGGCAGGATCTGCCGAAGCTGACCTTCGACTTCCAGCGATTGGCTCGCAGGATCCAACCGGACCTTATCCACGCCGGTCCCATCCAGACCTGTGGACTGATCTCCACATTAGCGGGTACCTGGCCTCGGCTGATCATGTCGTGGGGCTTCGATCTAATGCAGGATGCCGAACGCAATGCCTGGTGGCGCTGGGCCACCCGCTTTGTCCTGCGCCGGGCTACATATTTCACCAGCGACTGCGAAGCTACACGTCAGAAGGCTATTCAGTACGGCATGAAGCATGACCGGACGGTTGTCTTTCCATGGGGCGTGGATCTCGAACATTTTTCGCCTTCTAAAGCCCAACCTCAGTCGCAGACTGGTTTTACTCTGTTTTGCAATCGTTCCTGGGAGCCGCGCTATGGCGTGGATGTTCTGGCAAAAGCCTTCACCTCGGTAGCAGGTTCCCGGTCCGACGTGAACCTGCTCTTGCTCGGAGATGGGTCGCAGGGAGAGGTCATCCGCCAATTACTTCGCCCCAGTGGCGTCAGCGACCGCGTCACTTATGCTGGGCTAGTCCCACAAACTGAATTGCCGCGTTATTATCATATGACCGACCTATATATTTCGTCATCTCATGTGGACGGTTCCTCCGTTTCGCTGATGGAAGCTCTGGCATGCGGTTTGCCATGCCTTGTCTCGGATATTCCTGCCAATAAGGAATGGGTAACCGACAGTATTAACGGTTGGCTCTTCCCGGACGGCGATGCCAATGCCCTGGCTGCAGCCATCCTGCGAGCCTGTGACCACCGGGACGCCCTTGCCAAAATGGGCCTTGCCGCCCGCCGCACTGCTCAAGAAAAAGCTGACTGGAAGAAGAACTTCCAGAAACTATTGGAAACATACGAACTGGTGTTGAATTGACAGAGCCAAGAATAGTTGCCATTGTACAGGCCCGCATGGCCGCCTCCCGTCTTCCAGGCAAAATATTGTGTGACCTGGGCGGACAACCCATGCTGGGACGCGTGATCGAGCGCGTCCGCCGCGCCAGCGCCTTGGACTTGGTTTTGGTCGCGACGACGATCGATCCATCCGACAACCCGGTGGAGGCATACTGCCTCGCCCGGAACTACCCGGTCTTCCGTGGAGATATGTTCGATGTGCTTGACCGTTTCTACCAGGCTGCGCTCCAGTCGAAAGCGGACGTTATCGTGCGTATCACCGCCGACTGCCCGGTGATCGACCCGGCTGTTATTGTATTGGTGATTAGAGAGTTCCGCCGGTCCGGCACGGATTTCGCCGCGAACCGCCTGCCGCCACCCTGGAAGCGTACATTCCCCATCGGCTTGGATGTGGAAGTCTGCACATTCGCTGCCCTGGAACGTGCCTGGATGGAAGCTGATCAGAAGTTCCAACGCGAACATGTGATGCCATTCTTATACGAAGGTATTCCGGTGGATGCGTTCGACATGACGAGGTCTTCGCTGGTGGTCTCGCCGCGCGGCTTTCGGGTGATGCTCGTGAACCACCTTCCTGATTATGGGTCCAAGCGCTGGACGGTGGATACAGCGGAGGATCTGGCGCTCATGCAACGGGTGTATGCCCATTTCGAAGGGCGTGATGATTTCTCCTGGCAGGATGTTCTGTCGCTCTTTGAACGCGAGCCTGAACTGGCGGATATCAATTCGAATATTGAACACAAATCCGCTTTCGATACCGATGCGCGCCCGTCGGACGGGTTTAAAAAAGGGCGTTAGGTCGCATTATAATTTTCCTAAGGAGAAACTATGACTCAAACACATGTCCTCGTTACTGGTGCAGGCGGTTTTATCGGTCATCACCTGGTGACCTTCCTGCGGGAAAAGGGGTATTGGGTGCGCGGTGTGGATATTAAAGTTCCTGAATATTCCAAGACGGATGCTGACGAGTTCGAACTGCTTGACCTGCGCCGTTGGGACAATTGTTTGCAAGCAACTCGCGGCATTGACGAAGTCTTCGGTCTGGCTGCGGATATGGGCGGGATGGGTTTTATTTCTGCGCACCATTCCGAGATCCTGCATAATAATTCGCTTATCAACACCCACACGCTGGAGGCAGCGCGTCTCAATGGGGCCAAGCGCTACTTCTACACCTCCTCCGCCTGCGTTTATCCCGAATTCAAGCAGACCGATGCCAACGTCACCCCGTTGAAGGAAGAGGACGCCTACCCCGCCCAGCCCCAGGATGCTTATGGCTGGGAAAAACTGGTCATGGAACGGTTGTGCACCCACTACCGCGAGGATTACGGAATCCAGACCCGCATTGTACGTTTCCACAATATCTTTGGTGAAGAAGGAACCTGGGACGGCGGTCGCGAAAAAGCCCCGGCGGCCATGTGTCGCAAGATTGCCATTGCCAAGCTCACAGGCAATCACGAAATCGAAATGTGGGGCGACGGTGAACAAACGCGCTCCTTCTGCCATATATCCGACTGCCTCGAAGGTATTTATCGGTTAATGCGTTCAGACCATGTCTTCCCGCTCAACCTCGGTTCTGATCGAATGGTGACCATCAACCAACTGGCTGATATTGTTGCTAAAATTGCCGGAATCAAGATCATCATCAAGCATATTCCCGGACCGATGGGTGTGCGCGGCCGTAATTCGGACAATACTCGCCTGCGTGAAGTTTTAAAATGGGAGCCGCAGCTTTCCCTCGAGGATGGCCTCCTCCGTACCTATGCCTGGATCGAGAACCAGGTTGCCAAAAAACTGGGAGTGCCTGTCCCTGCTAAATAAAGGAAGATCGAATGGCGTTTTTAACCATTTTCACGGCTCCCAAGCCGTTCACCGACCCACATATCAAGACCATCCAGCGCAATGCCATCCAATCCTGGATGCATCTGCAGGATGTCACGGTGATGCTCATCGGCGACGAACCCGGGATTGCCGAGACTGCCCTTGAGTTCGGTATCCAACACGTCCCGGAAGTGGATCGGGACGACAAAGGCGTGCCAACCGTCCGATCGGTCATGGCCCTGGGGCATGCTTTCACAGACAGCCCTTTGCTGTGCTATGCAAACGCTGACATGATCCTCATGTCTGACCTTGTGCAAGCTGCCCGCCAGGTGGCAACCCAGAGGAAGGATTTTCTGATGGTTGGTCAGCGCTGGGACTTGGATCTGCCCGAGCTGGTCGATTTCAGCGGCGATTGGGAAGGACGCCTGCGTACTGAGGTGGACAAACGTGGCGAGTTTTATACCCCTTGGGGTATCGACTACTTCGTCTTTCCGCGCCATCTGTACACTGATGTGCCTGATTTCACCATCGGCCGCCCAGCCTGGGACAATTGGATGGTCTACCACGCCAGTACAAGCTGGGGGGCGGCTGTTGATGCCACACGTTCTGTGACCGTTATCCACCAGACCCACGATTACAGCCACCTGCCCGGGAACAAACCACCCTATGGCTCCGAAGTTGCCAAGCGGAACCTGGCTCTGGCCGGGGGTCGGAAGTGTGTGTACCATGTCCTGGACACAAACCTCGAGTTGATTGCCGGCAAGGTCCGATCCCCGCGTTTTCACCCGGCGCGTTTATTCCGTAGATTGCAGCGTCATTTCATCACCGAAGACATGGGGGGATGGCGCGGCCAGATTTCCATTCGGTTTGGGAAACTCACCCGTTATTATGGCAAACTTCCTCGTAAGGGATAATAAAATGCGCCTCGGTCAGAATCCTGCTAAATATATTAGTACAGTAGCCCAACCTGCGCCCGTGACGGTAACAGTGGTTAACTGTATTCCTCTTCTGAGCGGTTTTCATGCACAAAGCCTGGATGTGCTCAAGGCCTGTCTTTCCAGCTTGCGTGAGAATACAGATAATCCCTTCGATTTGATGGTTTTTGATAATCATAGTTGTCGTGAGGTACGGGAGTACTTGGGAAATGCATTTGAGCAAGGCGTGATCCAGTACCTGGTGCTTTCAGACACAAATATTGGGAAAATTGGCGCCTGGAATTTCATGTTCGGCGCCGCCCAGGGAAAATATGTTGCCTTTTCCGACAGCGATATCTACTTTCGTCCCAACTGGCTTTCCGCCTCGCTGGAGTTGTTTGATGCCTTTCCTGGTGTTGGCATGGTCACCGCACGTCCCTTGCGAACCAAGATGGAATTATCCACAGCCACACTGGAATGGGGTCGCGAGGAAAGCCATGGCATGGAAGAGGGCGCCTTCATTGACTGGGATACTTATAAGGAGCATGAAATTAGTCTTGGCCATCCGGATGAAGATATCCATATACAGTTCCAGTCCAGAAATGATTTTCGCCTAAGTCGAGGTGGATATCGGGCTTATATTGGCGCCGGGCATTTTCAGTTCCTCACGCTTAAATCGGTGTTGGATCAAGTCATGCCGCTTGAATCGGAAAAACCGATGCGCGGGGAGAGCATTATTGAGGCCGAGATCAACCAGCTCAAATACCTGCGTCTTTGCACGGAAAAACCCTATGTCATGCACATGGGCAATCGGGTTCCCGAAACACCCCAGCCTTCCAGGTCTCTACAACATCAGCAGCCCTTCTTGAGAAAATTGCTCTGGAGCCGCCCGGTACGCTATGTTCTCCTTGGTACGTATAGCAATATTTTTCGCTGGTATTTTGAAAATGTGGAATGACAATGCCCAAACGTAGAGTGTTTATCAGCGCTGACCACGGTCTGGCTCTGGTATATTTTCTTCAATCTGATCTCCTCCCCGTTCTCCTAAAGAACGGGGTGGAAGTAGTGTTATTCACCGATGATAAAGCGTGCCAGGTCATTGAAAGACGTTTCGGCCAACCAGGCTTGGTTGTGAATGGGCTGCGCTTGGATCTATGCCATCAGTATGCGAATACCAAAGGCATGCGTGCTCAAAACTGGCTCTATTATCTGCGCTGGGTGGGCGGATCCAACCGTATCAATACGACCGCCCTGGATGGAAATATGGGTATGCTCGAATCTGGTCTGAAGGGGCGGTCCAGGCTGATGATTCCGTTTTTCCGCAGCCTGGTCTGGTTAATGCGCCGTTCAAAGGTCATTCGGCGTGTTGTGGTAAATTACCAGCGTCGGTTCACCCCTGCCATCTATTCCGATCTCTTCGATAAATACCAGCCGGATATGGTGATTGCCAGTACCCCCGGCTGGCGTTGGGATCGTTATCTATTGCGCGAGGCATCTGCCCGAGGCATCCGCACTGTCTCAGTCATTGTTGGTTGGGACAATCCGTCCAGTTATGCATTGCCAGGTGCCCCCGTGGACAATATTTCCTGTTGGTCTGAAATCCAGAAGGAAGAACTCATTCTGGGCTCGGATTGGAAACCGGAGCAGGTTAACATTGCGGGTATCCCTTCCTACGACGGTTATTTTCGTAAAACATGGCTCACGCCCCGAGCGGAATATTTTAAATTGCACGCTCTTGACCCTGGACGGAAATTATTGTCTTATGCTTGTAGTTTCGAGACCTTTTCGCCCAATCTCCAGAACATCGCTGCGCTTGCACAATTGGTGAATAATGATGAACTTGTACAACCCTGTCAGTTGCTCATCCGTTTGCACCCCAACCACTTTCGGCCTGGTTCGCGATTCGAGCAGGAGGCTAATCATGTCCGGGAATTCATCCGGAATATGCCGTACGCACATCTGGTCGAGCCGGTCTCTCTGGGTGGCGGCTTGGGGCATTACTCTGGCGAGGATATGGAGGAAAAAACCTCCATGATGGCCCACTCCGATATATTCCTGACCGTTTATTCCACCATGGTGGTCGAAACGGCCATCCAAGACCGGCCTATTGTCAGTGTTTGTATCGATGCGCCAGGAGGCTGGAATATTCCCGGGGTCTATTCGTTGCCCCTGACGGTCATAGGCGAATGGCCAACGCATCAACGATTCCGCCGGGCGGGCGCCGGGCGGGTAGCTGTCAACCAGGATGAACTCCGCAGTCATATCAATTATTATCTTCAAAATCCACAGGCCGATGGTGAGGCTCGTCGACGTTTCGTACAGGAAGAATGTACTTATACTGATGGCTCTGCTGGTAAGCGCACTGCAGATTATTTGCTGTCATTATTGGAAGAAGGCACACAGTGAAATTTCTGATTGCTGGACTGGGTTCGATCGGTCGGCGGCACTTGCGCAACCTGCGGGCGCTCGGGGAACAGGATATTCTCCTGTACCGGACTCACCATGCCACGTTGCCGGATGACGAGTTGGTCGGGATCCCGGTAGAAACTGACCTGCGCCGCGCCCTGGACCAGAAACCAGATGCCGTTATCGTGGCAAATCCCACCTCCCTGCACTTGGATGTGGCTATCCCGGCTGCCGAAGCAGGCTGTCACCTCTTACTGGAGAAACCGGTCTCTGCCTCACTCGACCGTCTCGACGTGCTCCAGGCTGCCCTCCAGCGCGGCGGCGGGAAGGTGGCTGGCGGTTTCCAGTTCCGCTTCCATCCTGGCCTGCAGCGTATCAAAAGGTTGCTAGAAGCGCGGGCCATTGGATCGCCCATCTCGGCTCGCGCCACCTGGGGTGATTACCTACCGGGCTGGCATCCTTGGGAGGATTACCACCAGACTTACGCCGCCCGCCCCGACCTGGGAGGAGGCGTGGTCCTGACTCTGTGCCACCCGCTGGATTATCTAAACTGGTTACTGGGCGAGATCGAGGCGGTGGCGGCCTTCACCGGTCAGCAGGGACTAGGCCTGAAAGTGGTCGATACTGCCGAGATCGGGATCAAATTCCGCAACGGGGTGCTCGCCAGCATCCACTTGGACTACGTCCGGCGCCCGCCGCAGCACAGCCTCGAGATTGTCGGTACCGAGGGGACGATCACCTGGGACAACGCCGACGGGGCCGTGCGCCTGGCGCAAGTCGGCCCGGATGGCAAGGCCGGCGATTGGCAGCTCTTCCCCGCCCCGCCGGGCTTCGAGCGCAACACGATGTTCTTGGACGAAATGCGCAACTTCATCGAGGTCATTCAGGGGAAGGCGGAACCCGCTTCCACATTGGAGGACGAAATCTATGCCCTGAAGCTGGCCCTGGCGGCCATGCAGGCGAGCCGGGAAATGCGCGTCGAGGAGGTTGGATAAGGTGGCAAATTCTTTATTGACCCGTGTTGGAGGAGCCGCCCGCCGTCTCTTGTTCGGAGAGCCCGCGGTAAGTAAAACCATCCGCGGAACAGGCAACTTATTTCAGGCGGAAGGCGCCCGGCTTTCGAATGTAGCGTTGGACATTGTCGGCGGCCGTAACCGCATCACCATCGGCGAGGGGTGCATCTTCTACAACCTGAAATTCCACATCCGCGGCTCGGACCACGTGATCGAGATCGGCAAGAACTGCCGGTTCACGCGCGGCGGCTTGATCTGGCTCGAGGATGATGGTTGCACGTTGAGCATCGGCCAGGACACAACAATGGTGGAGGTAATGATTGCTGTGACTGAACCCGGCTCGAAAGTGGTCATCGGCGAAGAATGCATGTTCGCTAACGATATTGACATCCGGGTTGGCGATTCGCACTCGGTCCTCGATACCGCCACCGGCAAACGAATTAATTTTGCAGAAGACATCATGATCGGCAGACACGTTTGGATTGCAGCGCACACCGTCATCCTGAAGGGTGTGACCATTGGCGAGAATTCGGTGATTGCTTCAGGCGCGATCGTTACCCGGTCCTGTGAGCCGGGGTCCATTCTGGCCGGGAATCCGGCCAAGGTAATCCGCAGCGGTGTTTCATGGCAGAGACAACGGATTCAGAAAAGCGAGTAGACGATGACGACGATCATGGATAAATTTAACTTGGCTGGAAAAGTTGCGGTTGTCACCGGTGGGGCGGGCCTGCTTGGGAAGGAGTTCTGCCGCACCTTGGCTGAGGCCGAAGCATCTGTCGTGGTGGTGGATTTGAACGCGGACGCATCCGCAAAGCTGGCAGCTGATTTAACGTCCGCCAAATACCGGGTCCGGGCGGTGCCGACCGATATCACAAATCCAGATTCTGTCATCGCACTGGTTGAATCCACGTTGAAAGCGTTCGGACGTCTGGATATCTTGGTCAACTGTGCAGCAATGGATCCAAAGTTTGACTCCGACGCACTGGCAAAGGGGCTCACCCCCGGTCGTTTCGAAGATTACCCGCTGGATCAGTGGAACGCGGCGATGAACGTAAACCTGACTGGTATGTTTCTGGTCACGCAGGCGTGCGTTAAACCGATGTTGGAGAAAGGCAAAAAGGGCAGTATCATCAATATCTGTTCGACCTATGGGCTGAATGGACCCGACCAGCGTATCTACATCAAGGAGGGTAAGCGGCTGGCCTTCAAGCCGGTTTACTACACAGTGACCAAGGCTGGCGTGATGGGTTTTACCAAATACCTGGCTGCCTATTATATGGGCACTGAGATTCGCGTCAATGCTCTAACGCCCGGTGGCGTTTATAACAACCATGATGAGACCTTCGTCGCAAATTATTCTGCCAAGACCATCCTGGGTCGCATGGCGCACAAGGACGAAATGAATGGCGCACTACTGTTCCTCGCCTCAGATGCCTCCTCGTATATGACCGGCGGTAATGTAATTGTCGACGGTGGCTGGACGGCCTGGTGACAATGGATGCAGTCCCGGTAATCAGTATTCATTCAAACGGGAGGACTTTGTGAAACGGTGGTTTTCATGGAAATTGTTCGAGATAGGGATTGTCGTACTAACCCTTGTCTTGCACTTGTATGTTGTTTTTTCTCCTGCAGACAGCCTGATGCATTGGTACCGGAATGATGACGCCTTTTATTATTTTAAAGTCGCTGTCAATTTTATCAATGGAAATGGGATGACCTTTGATGGCATTAACCTGTCGAATGGCTTCCAACCTCTCTGGGAGTTGGTTTGTATTGCCATTTTCTGGACCGCAAAGTGGAGCCTGATCCTGCCCTTGCGACTGCTCGTGATCGTATCCACCCTGTTGAATGCTGGTACTGCCATATTCATTTTTCGAATATTGCGGAGGTTTATCCCGGCCGGTACGGCAGCCATTCCAGCCATTCTCTGGTTGTTCCTTCCTTACATCCACGCAACAATTGTCCAAAACGGGCTGGAAGCAGGCTTGAGCGTATTCTTCGTTGCCTTCCTGATCTTCCTGACTGTTGAATGGCAAAAAGAAAACTTGAAGTTACGACAGTTGGTTCTGGTAGGAATTGTTGCCGGATTGGCCATTCTGGCGCGGTTGGATAATATCTTTGTTGTCGCCCTGCTTGGCATTTGGTTTACCCTCAGATTTGCGCCAGCATATTTGCGCACTGTAGTCACCGGCGACCTCGCAATTATCTTTATCGTTGGGCTGTTGAGCTATTTTATAGGGGTTCGGACTGGCAGGACGGATCTGGCTGCCTCGGCCTCGCTGCCGTGGCTAGTCGGCCTTGAATTTGTCATCCAGCCTGTCCTGTTCTTTTTGTTCAAGATGTACACGCTCAAAGGAGAGGCAGTTTCTTGGAAATTCCTTATACGGATTGTCTTCTCAACAACCTTGTCCACAGCCATCATTAGTGTTCTATTGGTGATCCTGCAACGGATGGGAATCTTCACGAGCCTGCCTATTCTTGTGATCCTGACCGATTTGCTTGGATTGACAGCGTGTTTCCTTGCTCTGCGCCTGATCGCCAGGCTGCTCTTTGCGAACGAAGCGGTTGAAATACCCCATTCCATATCTACCTGGAAATTCTGGCAGCTGCCTTTCAAACGTTCAGCGGGTTATTTCATCCCGGTAGTATTCCTTCTGGGCGGCTACATGCTTTGGAGTTTTTTTTACTTTGGAACACCCATGCCAGTCAGTGGTCAGGTCAAATACTGGTGGGGTACGCTTTACAGTTCGCTTTACGGGTCGGTCAAGACTCGGGATTTATCCGTTGTCTTTGGAAACGACGCATGGACCCTGGCTTTGACTCCTTTGAGATTTATTACGGGTATTCTCCAAGCAATTCACCCGATTAATTTCCTCCCCATCCTGGTGAAAATTGGAGCGGTCGTCCTTCTCCTGGCCGCGTTGATCTCACAACGCAAGTGGGTGATTGGGCTTATCGACCAATTAGGATTGTTTGTTCTGTTCGTAGGGTTATACGCCCAAATTTTCTCCTACACGAGCACCAGTTATTGGGATTCCAGTAACTGGTACTGGGTAAGTGAAACTCTCTTTACCATGATCTGTCTGGGCGTAGTGTTGGAAATCATCCACCGGATTTTTCTAAAGCTCAAGTGGCCTGAAAAGTTATGGCAGGTCTTACTGGCTGCCATTGGTACAGGCTGTTTGGTTTCCTTTGGGTATATGCTGTGGCATGATTATCAGTATTCCATCTCACCCGAGCAACAGCAGGTGTATCTAATGAAAGAGCATTTGCTCGAGGCTAATACCAACCCGGGAGCCCTGATTGGAATAAAAGGCGGAGGCGAAATCGGGTATTTCATTCAAGAACGTACTGTGGTCAATCTTGACGGGCTAATCAATAGTTATGAATACTACCGGAGTCTCAAAGATGGAAGAGGATCCGAATTTTTAGACATGCTGGGTCTTGACTATGTGATCGGGTATGATTATATGCTGGCAATTTCTCCTTACCGTGAAACCCTGGCGAGCCACCTGATTGCCGTAGGACCTGTTGGGGATGGAGATACGTTGTATCGCTATGTTCCCTCCCCTTAGGTTCGAAACCATGTGCATGGAAACGAAAGTATTCTAAAAATCAATGAATAAACCTGACATTCTCACCATTGTCCCTGCCCGGGGAGGCTCCAAAGGCATCCCGCGCAAGAACATCCGCAACTTTGCGGGTTCCCCACTCATTGCCTGGTCGATCGCTGCGGCGCGGCAATCTAAATTCGTTACGCGTACCATCGTCAGCACAGATGACGAGGAGATTGCTGCCGTGGCCCGTTCGTTTGGGGCCGAGACCCCTTTCCTTCGTCCGGCCGAGTTTGCCCAGGATCAGACGACCGACTTGCCGGTCTTCGAGCATGCCCTGCAGTGGCTGGTGGAGCATGAAAACTACCATCCTGAGGTGGTGGTACAATTGCGCCCCACCTCTCCAATCCGCCCGCGCGATTGTGTGGACGGTGCCATCACGATCCTGCTGGCCCATCCGGATGCCGACTGCGTGCGCGGCGTGGTCCCGGCTGGGCAAAACCCGCACAAGATGTGGCGGTTGCCCGGTGGCGAAAATGCCCCTATGAAAAACATGCTGGACGTGGAAGGAATTGCCGAACCTTATAACGCCCCGCGCCAGATCCTGCCGCCCATTTATTGGCAGACCGGTCACATAGACGTTATCCGCACGCAGACCATTCTTAATGGTTCGATGAGCGGCGGGACGATCTACCCGTTGGTCATCGACCCTCGCTATTCCGTGGACCTGGACAACTTGTCCGACTGGTCAAAATACGAATGGCTGACGAAATTCGGCGGGCTGGATTTCATATCTCCGGATAGCCGCCATCGTGCGATGCCGGAAAGGATTGACCTGCTGGCATTGGATTTCGATGGCGTGGTTACTGACAACCGCGTCTGGGTCGACGAAAAAGGCCGCGAGATGGTGGCTGCTTATCGTAGCGATAGTCTAATCATCAATAAACTGAAACAGGCCGGGGTCCAGGTTGTGATCTTGTCGTCCGAAGTGAATCCTGTTGTGGCTGCCAGAGCAAAGAAGATGGGCATCGAAGCTGTCCATGGATTGAAAATCCACGAAAAAGGCGATGTGTTGAAGGAATGGCTGGCAGAGCGAAAATTTGATCCAGCTCACGTGGTCTATGTTGGCAATGACATCAACGACCTGCCGTGCTTTGACCAGGTTGGCTGGTCTGTGGCAGTGGCCGATGCCCTGCCGGAGGTCGTTCATGCCGCCGATTATGTATTGAGCAAACCTGGAGGACACGGTGCAGTGCGTGAACTCTGTGATTTAATCCTGAGCAAAAAAGAGGTCAGAGAATGACACGTGAAATTAAAATCGGTAATCGGATGGTCGGCGATGGGCATCCTGCCTTTATCATCGCCGAAATTGGGATTAATCATAATGGTGATTTGGAAATTGCCAAACAGATGATCAGCGCGGCGGCCCACGCCGGGGTGGACGCGGTTAAATTCCAGAAGCGTACGCCTGAGATTGCCACCCCTCCTGAGCAGCAGAAACAGATGCGCGAAACCCCCTGGGGGTATATTACCTATCTGGATTACCGCCGTAAGGTGGAGTTCGGTGATTCGGAATACCGCGAGATTGACCGGTATTGTCATGAGATAGGCATTCCATGGATGGTTTCGGTTTGGGATGAACCGTCTGTAGATATCATTGAAAAGTTTATAACCCCCGCCTACAAGATCCCATCAGCCTCATTGACTGACCACAACCTGCTGCGTCACGTACGCCGGACCGGGAAGCCGGTCATCATTTCGACAGGCATGTCTACCATGGAGCAGATCCAGGAGGGCGTGGACGCGGCGGGATCGGAGAATCTTGTCATCATGCACTGCACCAGCACCTATCCATGCGAGCCGGAAGAACTCAACCTGCGGATGATCGAGACATTACGCTGTGAGTTCCCGAACAACCCAATCGGTTATTCTGGTCACGAAGTAGGGCTGGTTCCGTCAGCGGTTTCAGTGGCGCTGGGTGCGTCCGTGGTCGAGCGCCATCTCACACTCGATCGCGCCATGTGGGGATCGGACCAGGCTGCATCGGTGGAACCGGGCGGTTTCGAGCGCCTGGTAAAGTACATCCGCGTCAGCGAGGCATCCCTGGGCGATGGCGTGAAAAAAGTGTATGCAAGCGAGATATCATCTCTAAAGAAGCTGAGGCGTGTTGCCAGCTAGGTTGGATATATGAAATCCCGGCTAAGTAATAATTGTTATTGATTGGCTATATCAATGAAAAGACTAGAACACGGGATCGTCTATCCATTTTTATTTGGGGTATATCCGGTTGTGGCATTGCTGGCATATAACATTCGCCAGACAACCCCTCTGGTTGCAGTGCGTTCATTCCTTTTTGCACTAGTCTTAACCACAATCTTGTTGCTGGTCTCCCGGGTTATTCTCAGAGATTGGCGAAAGGCTGCTCTGGTAACATCGCTAGCGATGCTGCTTTTCTTCGTGTATGGGCGCATCTTTTCTTCATTGGTATATATCCATCCGTTTGGGATCAAGATTGCGCGCCACAGATTACTAATAGGTCTTTTTGCTGTCATTTTCATCATTGTGGGCTGGCTGAGTCTTAAGAAACTGAATATGTCCGCTTGGACTAGAATTCTCAATGTGATAGGCTTTATTGCTATCATCCTGCCCATTGTGCAGATTGGCTATTATGAAGCTCGTGCCGCGTATATCTCCCGGAAGGAATCACCCCCGAGCAGAACAGCAGCCGAACTTGGCTTGCAAATCCCGGAAGGAAAAGCACCACCGGATATTTACTATATTATTCTGGATACCTACACACGAGCCGATGCGATGGAGGACAATTTCGGCTTTGATAATTCTGCTTTCTTGAATACCTTGAAGCAAAAGGGCTTTTATGTGGCACTTTGCAGCCAAAGCAATTATCCGTCCACTGAGATGTCATTAACTTCATCGCTAAATTTCAATTATTTGACCTCTTTGAACAAGAACTTTTCTCCTCCAAACACAAATACCGACGACTTGTACCCTTATCTCCAGGATAATGAAGTCCGGCTTGTTTTGAAGGACCTGGGCTATAAATTTGTCGCCTTTGATTCGGGTTATTCACCCACGGATTTTCGTAATGCCGATTACTATTATTCACCTCAGACGGATATTATCGGGGCACTTACGATCGGTGGCCTCAATCCATTTGAGGCGATTCTCATGCAGACTTCGGCGGGAATATTGTTGTATCAATACAGCCTTAACCACCCCGAGCTAAAAGTAAATCTCGATTATTCTTATATAATGTATCGTAGCCGGATGGCTTATGCCATGGATAAATTGCCCAGCGTAGGTTCTCTGCCGGGACCGAAATTTGTCTTTGTCCACTTGCTTGCTCCTCACAACCCATTTGCTTTTGGGCCAAATGGCGAAGTGCTAATCCTGCAATTCCCCTTTTCACTCAATCGTGATCAGAATGCGGCCAACCCGGAAGATTATGCGGCAGGTTACACAAACGAAGTCACCTATTTGAACAAACGTTTTCTCGAGATTGTCGATCAACTCATTTCGGAATCAGCGACGCCTCCAATAATCATCATTCAGGGTGATCATGGCATTCCTCGAATCCCGGGGTGGAATATGGCAAATCTGAACGCATATTATCTCCCGGATGGTGGCAATCAAAATCTTTATTCATCCATCTCCCCAGTAAATTCATTCCGCGTTGTTTTTAACACCTATTTTGGCGGGCATATGGAAATCTTAAAGGACACAACTTGTAATTCGTCAAATAATGACCCGTTTAGTTGCAAAACTCTCCAAGATCCTAATCCGCAATGTCCGACACCTGCAAATCCATGAGGGTACTTGCACTAGGCAAAATATAAATTTAAAGTGACGATCAAAGCACTCAACTGGAACCCTGTGGATTAGCATTGTAATCAATGCATCTACGTCAATATGATTTTGCTGTGAAAGATGCTCAGAAAACCTAAAGGGGCGAGAAGGTCTCGCTCAAGAAAGCGAGAATGATTTTAAGACAACAGGGTATAAACCGGAGATTCCGTCATTTGAACTGCTTGATCGCCATCGTGATTTTGCCAATATCATTTGAATAGTCTCGTACGCAACATGTGATAAGGCTGACAGGCACTACCCTATCAACTTACTGGAACACTCTTAAAGGTTTTGCGTAAGAAGGCATGAATTGTAATGAATCTTAGGAACATTCCTCAGCGGATTGCTAATCGCCTGAAGCAAACAACCCGCCGCCTGCGCGACAATTCCCAAATTGCTCGCAAGGCTGTAAGTGTTGCTGCCAATATCCCTGCACAGCGCGATATGAGGCCTTTTGTTTTCTTTAAGGCGTCCACTGGACTGGCAGACTTTACCTACAACAATGCCTTTCATATTCTCGCGGCCTGGGGATTAAGACTGCAAGGTGTACCAGTCATCCATTTTGTCTGTGACCGCGGCATGTCATTATGCGTAATGGGCACATACCGTCAGAATCCGACTGTACCGCCGCCTTGTTCGGTTTGTATCGCCCATTCGAAGGCGATGTATAAGGGTTCGAATATTCATTGGTTTGGTTATCAGGCTGACCCATTATTAACAGATCAACTGGCAAACCTCTCGATCCCGGAATTGATGGCTTTTGAATATACCCACAATGTTGATGGAATTGTCTCACCGATACCGCTTGGTGAGCTGGTCACACCCGGCTTGCGTTGGATCTTGCGCCGTCATAATCTCCCCGATGATAATTCAATTCGCTATATATATCGCCAATATATCCAGTCTGCGTGGAACGTGGCGAAGGAGCTCACCACCCTTGTCACAAACGAGGACCCGCAAGCGGTTGTGGTGTTTAACGGGCAGTTCTATCCCGAAGCGATCGCTGTCTGGATCGCGCACCGGCGCGGAGTTCGGGTGGTGACTCATGAGGTTGGGTTGCAGCCTTTCTCTGGTTTCTTTACCGATGGGGAAGCCACTGCCTACCCCATCTATATTCCCGACGAATTCGAATTGAATGCTGGGCAGGATGCTCGTTTGGATGCCTACCTTGAAAAGCGTTTCCAGGGACAATTCAGTATGGCAGGGATTCACTTTTGGCGGGAGATGAAAACGCTCGATGACGAATTTCTCCAAAAAGCTGCAAAGTATCGGCAGATTGTGCCGGTTTTTACCAATGTGATTTTTGATACCAGTCAGCCGCACGCCAACACTGTTTTCCCCGATATGTTTGCCTGGCTTGAGACCGTTGTGGATTTGGCACGAGTAAATCCGGAGACGCTGTTCATTATTCGTGCCCATCCCGATGAAACCCGCCCCGGCAAGGAGAGCCAGGAAACAGTCGAAGAGTGGGTGGCAACCCACCGGGCAACGGACCTGCCCAACATCGTGTTCATTGCCCCGACCGAATATCTCAGTTCTTATGAACTAATTCGGCGCTCAAAGTTCGTGATGATTTACAACTCGACCATCGGCCTGGAGGCTGTCATCCTGGGCGTGCCTGTTCTGTGCGCGGGCAATGCCCGCTTTACGCAATACCCCACGGTCTTCTTTCCGCCCAGCGTTGTCGAATTCTGTTTGCAGGCCGAAGCATTTCTCAATGCTGACAGGATCGATATTCCAGCAGAATTCCGACGCAATGCCCGGCGTTTCTTGTATTACCAGCTGTATCGTACCTCGCTGCCGTTTGATGCTTATATCACCACCAGTGTCTACCCCAGTCTAACGCGTTTTAAGGATTTCTCCTGGCAGCAACTCCTGCCGCAGAATTCTGTGGCAATTGCCACAATTCTGGATGGTTTATTGCAGAATGGTGATTTTCTCTTGAAGGAGTGATAGATGGCCGGCAGATGGGAAGAGAAAATCAGGCAATACTTATCCTCCATCAAACATGGATTTCTGTATCAGGTCTTGCCGTTGGGGCGTGCCAGCCAAACGCGTCTGACGGAATTAAAAAATAGTCATCGCGGCGAGCGTTGCTTTATCATTGGCAATGGCCCATCCCTTAAGCAGATGGACCTGTCGAAATTGCGCGATGAATATACCTTTGGACTGAACCGCATCTATCTCCTTTTCCCAGAGTTGGGGTTTTCCACCACATATCTTGTTGCCGTAAACTGGCTGGTGCTGGAGCAGTGTGTGGATGAAATCCTAGTCCTACCGACGCTCAAGTTCCTTCCGTGGACGTTTCGGAAACGCCTGAGCCCGGAAATTCTCGGTAACACTGTCTTTTTTCAGAGCAATCGCGGGAATAAGGTCTTTACACCAGACGCCCGCAGACCCCTCTGGCAGGGAGCGACGGTTACTTTTATCGCCATGCAGCTGGCCTATCACATGGGGTTCGAGAAGGTTGTCCTGGTCGGGGTGGACCATTCATTTTCCACCCCGGGAAAAGCCCACACCGAGGTCGTGTCTCAGGGCGATGACCCCAACCACTTCTCGCCAAACTACTTCGGCAAGGGCTTCCGCTGGCAGCTTCCCGATCTCGAGACCTCCGAAATTGCCTTTCGCTTGGCGCGCAAGGCCTTCGAAGCAGATCGCCGGGAGATCGTGGACGCCACCGTCGGCGGAAAGCTGACTGTTTTTCCGAAAATTAACTACCTGGAGCTCTTCGAGTGATCCACCCGCTCATCTCCGTCATCACCCCCTGCTTGAACCGTGTCGACTTCATCGGCGAGGCTGTCGAAAGTGTGTTGGCTCAGCACTATCCCAACTTCGAACACATTGTCATGGATGCCGGTTCGACGGACGGCACACTCGACATTCTGCGCACCTATCCGCATTTGCGTGTTGTCAGTGAGCCAGACCGGGGCATGTACGATGGGATCAACAAAGGCCTGCGCCTGGCTCGTGGGGAAATCATCGGTTTCCTCAATACGGATGACCTCTATGCCGAGGGCTGCTTCGATGCGGTCGCAGCGGCCTTCGATCTGAATCCGGAGGCGCTGGCAGTTGTCGGCGGAATTACCACCTTCACTGAAGGGCCGGATGGACACGTGACCATCGAGACTGTCCCGACTATCGAACCGGACGAATTGTGGGTCCGCCTGATCCGGGGTCGCCCGGTAACAAATGCCTGGTTCTTTCGCCCGGTGGTATTCGAACGCTTCGGTTATTTCGATGATTGTTATAGATACTCCTCCGATCGTTACTTTCTGATCCGCGCTGCATTGGACGGGGATGTTCGGCCGGTTCCCATCCATCGGACCCTCTACCACTACCGCAAGCACAGTGGCTCGGCGACGATCAGCACGGTCGATTCTCGTGCCTCAGACTATGGGCTCATTCGGATGAAATTCTTGAAGGAAGATATCGATTTGATCGAGGAGTTGCTCGACCGTCCCGACTTACCCATAACGATCCGAGGCTTGGAACGTGCCGAGCATGGTGAGCGCTGTTACCGCCTGGCAGCTACGGCGTTCTACCACCGCCAGTGGCAGCTGGCTGATTACGCTGTCCGCCACGGATGGAGGAGGAACATCCTTTGGCCGCTGGTCTTTACCAGGATGGCTTTCCGGCGTATCCGAAAAGAGATCACCGGACATGAGTAAGGTGGCCTTCTTCCTGCCCTACCTGGCTGGCGGTGGGGCCGAACGCGTTTGCATCACCTTGGCCGAAGGATTCCTGCAGTATGGCTTGGAAGTAGACATCGTGCTGGCCAGGAAAACCGGCTCGCTGTTGAAGAATGTCCCAAAGGAGGCGGGCGTGGTCAATCTGTCCGCCCGGCGCACCTTCTCCGCTTTGCTGCCGCTGGCTGCTTATCTGCGCCGGGAGAAACCATTCGCCCTGATCGCTGCTCCGGACCACGCCAATCTTGTCGCGATTTGGGCGAAACTGCTTACTTCCAGCCAGACTAAGGTGTTGATCGTTAATCACTACTTCCTCTCTCTTGCCATCAAGAACTCCGGAAAAATCCAGGAAAAAATATATCCCTTCCTACTGCATCTTTTTTATCGCCGTGCTGACGCGATTATTTCGGTATCCCGAGGTGCAGCAGACGAGATGGCCCGCGTCGCCAGAATCCCAAGAGAATGCATCCGGACAATATACAATCCATTCCCGTTGGCCGAGATTGCCCGCCAGAGCTCAGAACCCGCCACCCATCCCTGGTTTGCACCGGGAGAGCCGCCGGTCATCCTGGCAGCCGGCCGGTTGTCGGCCCAAAAGGATTATCCCACCCTGCTGAGAGCTTTTGCCCACGTCCGAAGTTGCCGTCCAACCCGCCTGGTAATCCTGGGAGAGGGCGAAGAGCTTGGTCGAATCCTGGCACTGGCTGATGAGCTCGGCATCCGCGCAGACGTCGATCTACCTGGTTTTTCAGATCACATTTTCTCATTAATGGCCCGCTGTCGGGTATTTGTCCTCTCATCGGCCTGGGAGGGTTTCGGCAACGTACTGGTGGAAGCGCTGGCCTGCGGCGCTCAGATTGTTTCGACAGATTGCCCCAGCGGTCCGGCGGAAATCCTCGAGAATGGGAAGTCTGGCCGCCTGGTACCGGTGGGAGATGCCGTTGCCCTTGCAGGCGCGATTGAGGCTGCTCTTGACCATCCGTTACCAGTGGAAGACTTGAAAGAAAGGGCCAAAGCCTTTTCCAGCGAGACGGTGGTGCGAGCATATTTACAAATACTTGGGTTATCTTCAAATGACAATTAAAATCATCCACCTCATCACAGGCTTGAATACTGGCGGAGCGGAAGTTTCCCTGTACCGACTTCTTGGGCGTATGGACCATTTCCGCTTTGAAAATCAAGTCATAAGCCTCATCCCGGTTGGTGAAATCGGCGAAAAGATTCGCACCTTGGGGATTCCGGTTTCTTCCCTTGGGCTGAGACCGGGGCAGTTTTCTCTCGCAGCTATATGGTTGCTTGAACGCGAATTGCGCAGCGAACGGCCGGATATCCTTCAGACCTGGATGTACCATGCCGATTTGCTTGGCCTGCTTGCGGCGAAACTGAGCGGGATCCAGCAGGTTGTTTGGAATATCCGCTCATCGAACATGGATACCAGCCAGTACAGGATATTAACCGGGCTGGTCATCCGTCTATGTTCAAGGTTTTCAGGCATGCCACGGGCTGTAATTGTCAATTCGCATGCAGGCCAGGAATTTCATGCCAATTATGGCTACCATCCTCGGCGCTGGGTGCTGATCCCGAACGGTATAGATAAGGACCGGTTCCACCCCGACGAGGATGCTCGTTGCTCGGTACGGACAGAGTTCGGTCTCGATCTACAAACATTGCTGATAGGAATGCTGGCTCGCTTTGATCCAATGAAAGGTCATGCCGATTTTCTCCACGCGGCTGGCCTCCTGACCCGCTCCGGGGTGGATGCCCATTTTTTATTGGCAGGCAACGCTGTTACTCCTGACAATGAAACATTGAAGGCCTTGATCTTTGAGGAAGGCCTGGCGGGACGCGTCCATCTCCTGGGTCGGCGGGATGATATCCACCGTCTTGACGCTGCACTGGATATCTTGGCAATGTCCTCTCTCTTTGGGGAAGGATTCCCGAATGTGGTGGCAGAGGCCATGGCCTGTGGCGTTCCTTGCGCCGTGACGGATGTTGGCGACGCGGCATTCCTTGTAGCCGATACTGGCCGTGTGGTCCCGCCGCGTGATCCTGCTGCGATGGCTGACTCATGGATGGAGCTTGTCAGGTCTGGAGTAGAGGTTCGTCACCGGCTGGGAGAATTGGCTCGTCGGCGCGTGGTCGAAAATTTTTGCATTGAAAATACTGTTGCTGCATATGAAGCTTTATATACAGAATTGGCTGCCTCGAGATGAAAAATGTTTCTGGTAAAAAGGTGATGTAAAACGATGTGTGGTATTACGGGTTTTATTGATTTTTCCGGTTCGACGAGCGCCGAGGAATTAACCGGCTTTGTGGGACTCATGACCAATGCGATAAGCCATCGTGGGCCGGATGATCATGGCGTCTGGGTGGATGCAGAGACCGGGGTCGCACTTGGATTCCGCCGGCTCGCCATCCTGGATCTCTCCCCAACTGGCCACCAGCCGATGGTCTCGGATAATGGTGAATATGTCATTGTTTTTAATGGTGAAATCTATAATTATTTGGAACTGCGTAATGAACTGGCGGAGCTTGGACATATCTTCCGTGGCCACTCGGACACAGAAATCATGTTGGCTGCATTTGTCGAATGGGGGCTGGATAAGGCTGTCCGAAGGTTCAATGGCATGTTTGCCTTTGCCTTGTGGCGTCCTCCCACCCGTCAGCTCTACCTGGTGCGCGACCGGCTTGGTATTAAACCGCTTTACTTCGGTTGGATGGGAAATGTCTTTCTCTTCGGCTCTGAACTTAAGGCGTTGCGTTCTCACCCTGCTTTTTCCCCTGACGTTGATCGCGATGCCCTGACACTTTACTTACGCCATGCTTACATTCCGGCTCCTTATTCCATTTACCAGAATATTCGGAAACTCCAGCCCAGTTCTATTCTGACCCTGGATCGTGCGCGGCGTGATCTTTCCATCCAGCCTCGCTATTATTGGTCGGCACGTCAGGTTGCGGAGGATGGGCAGGCTAATCTCTTTGATGGGAGCGAACAGGAAGCGGTGGATGCGCTGGACGCCTTGTTGCGCGATTCGGTGAGCAAGCGTATGGTTGCCGATGTGCCGTTGGGCGCTTTCCTATCTGGCGGTGTGGATTCATCTACGGTCGTAGCCCTTATGCAAGCCCAATCTACCCGGCCGGTGAAGACTTTTACCATTGGCTTCCACGAGGTTGGTTTTGATGAGGCTGCTTATGCGCGAACGATCGCTCGTTATTTGGGAACGGAACATACCGAGTTGTATGTAACGCCGCAGGAAGCCCAGGCGGTCATTCCCCTCCTTCCGTCCCTCTACGATGAGCCATTTGCCGATCCGTCGCAAATCCCCACCTACCTTGTCTCGCAACTGGCACGCAGCAAGGTGACCGTCAGCCTTTCTGGCGATGGAGGCGATGAATTATTCGGTGGCTACAACCGCTATTCTTGGACACGCCGGATATGGTCTTCCATCGGCTGGTTACCTATTCCCGAGCGAAAAATGCTAGGGACCCTTATGACGGGCTCGGCGGAAGTGTTAGAAAGACTCAATCGCGTCTTGCCGCACCGCTTGCATCTTTCATACTTGCGTGACAAGGTGCTTAAACTTGTAGATGTGATCCAATCGTCGACTATTGAGCAGACCTACTTTGACCTGATCTCTCTCTGGAAGCAACCTGAGACAATCGTTCGGCAAGGGCACGAGCCACTCACTTTGTTCCAACAGTCTAAGCACTGGCCGGATCTTGGGAATCCCACACACTGGATGATGTTTGCCGACTTGGTTACGTATCTCCCGGATGATATCCTGGTAAAACTGGACCGTGCCACAATGTGCGTCAGCTTGGAAGGACGTGTGCCATTTCTGGATGATCATCGGGTGGTGGAATTTGCCTGGCGTCTTCCTTTCCACCTCAAGGTCCATGGCAGGACTAGGAAGTGGATTCTGCGCCAGGTGCTTTATCGTTATATTCCGCAGGAGATGATCGAACGTCCCAAGATGGGTTTTGGCGTCCCCATCGATTCTTGGTTGCGCGGTTCGTTGCGAGACTGGGCTGAGACTTTACTGGATAGTAATAAGCTTGAACGGGAAGGCATCTTGGACCCCCTTCCCATCCGCCGAAAGTGGTCCGAGCATATCCGCGGAGAGAGAAATTGGCAATACTTGATTTGGAATGTGCTCATGTTACAATCTTGGTTGGATGCTCAGGGAAAATAACGTGAAAGTACTATTCTTTGCCAACACCGACTGGTACCTTTACAACTTCCGCCGCAACCTGGCCCAGGCTTTGCGCGAGCAGGGCAATGATGTGATCCTGCTTTCGCCTGCCGGTGAATATGCCGCACGTTTGCAGGCGCTGGGCTTCCGCTGGATCGACTTTCCTCTCTCCCGGCGCGGCATGAACCCGCTGACGGAACTCCGCTCTCTGCTGCGGCTGGTCCGCCTGTACCGCCGCGAAAGGCCTGACCTGGTCCAAAACTTTACCATCAAATGCGTGCTCTATGGGACGCTGGCGGCAAGGCTAGCCGGGATCAGGGTAGTGGTCAATTCGATCACCGGACTTGGCTATGTTTTCCTTCCGGGTGGACCTTTGAAGCAAGTCTTGCGTTTCTTTGTGCGTATCTGGTACCGGGTGGTGCTCCACGGTAGCCAGGTCATCTTCGAGAACGATGATGACCGGCAGGCATTCCTGCGTTATGGCTTCAACCTTCCTGCAGATGGGCACCTGATCCCGGGGGTCGGCGTGGACACGCGGCGCTTTTCCCCAACTCCCTTCCCATCAGGGCCGCCGGTTGTATTGCTGGCAGCGCGCCTGCTGTGGGACAAGGGCATCGGAGAGTTCGTTGAGGCGGCACACCTTCTTCGCCGCCTCGAAGTGCCGGCCCGCTTTGCCCTGGCAGGCCGCACCGATCCTGGCAACCCGGCCTCCATCCCCGAGGAGCAGATCAAAGCCTGGGCTGACGAAGGTGTGGTGGAGTGGTGGGGCTGGATAGAAGACATGCCCGCCACTCTTGCAAAAGCCAGCATTGTCTGCCTGCCTTCTTATCGGGAGGGGTTACCAACAGTGTTGGTTGAAGCAGCCGCTTGTGGCAGGCCGGTGATTGCCTCGGATGTTCCGGGTTGCCGGCTCGCTGTCCGGGATGGCGTCAGCGGGTTTCTGATCAGGGATCGGGACGCAGGCTCCCTGGCCGACGCGCTGCAGAAATTGGTTTCCACTCCCGGTCTCTGTTCAAAAATGGGCGCCGCAGGCCGGCACATCGTCGAAGAGACGTTTTCGTCAGAAAAGGTCCTCGCACAAATTAAAGCTGTATACCAAGCCGCGTTATTGAAAGGCAGGTAATATGAATCTTCCAACCGGTCATTATCCACTGTTCGTCTTCTCCAACATCCTGATCGGCCTGATTCTTTCACTGGTGCTGGGGCAGGCTTCAATATGGTTTGCCCGGCGCGTTGGACTGATGGACCTGCCCGGTGCTCTGCCGCATAAACAGCATAAAAATCCCACACCGCTGGCCGGCGGTCTTGCGATTGTTTTGGCGCTATTGGTGGGTGGGTTGGTGTTCAACCTGCCGATGGTTAAGCAGTTATGGACGGTTCTCTTGCCAGCTTTAATCATCTTTGGTGTTGGTCTGTGGGATGATTTCAAACGCTTGCCGGCATGGGTCAAATTCGTCGGGCAGATCACTGCTGGCATCTTGCTGATTGCCCTCGGCACGCATGTTCAGATCATCCCGCGCATGTTCCTTGGCTTGCCTGGTCATACCAATCTTATCGTCAACTGGCTGATCACGCTCATATGGGTTATCGGCATCACCAATGCCTTTAACTTTGTAGATAGTATGGATGGACTGGTGATTGGCCTGAGCGGTATTGCTGTGGCATTCCTGGTGCTGGTTACGCTTGACTCCACGCAGACCATCCTCCTCCAGTTGCTGACCCTGCTTCTCGGAGTGTGCGCCGGGCTGTTTTTTTATAACCTGACCCCCGCGCGTCTCTTCATTGGTGACAGCGGAGCGCAGGCTATCGGTTTTCTGCTGGCGTCGGTAGCCATCCTGTATACACCAGATAATTACCCGCAGGCTTCCTCTTGGTTCCTGCCTATCCTTGTGCTGGGTATCCCTATTTTTGATATCTGCCTGGTGGTATTCTCACGGCTGAGGCGGAGGGAACCGGTCTATCATGCTGGTCGAGACCACACCTATCACCGTTTGGTGGACTTTGGGCTGGACACGCCCCATGCTGTCGCCGTCATGCACCTGTCTGCTATTGCGCTGGGCTGTGCGGCCTTCATCGCGCTGAACCTGGAGCCGTTATATGCCAATATCCTGTTTGGCGTGGTCTGTCTGACAGGTGCAGCGGCACTCTTTTACCTGGATCGAAAAAAACATGAATGATCTTTCCCCCCTCGATATGTTGGAAAGGACCCTTCGCTGCTGGTGGATGCTGGCTGTGCTGATGGTGCTGGGCGGCGCGGCAGGCTGGACCCTCAGCCTGTTCCGGCCTCCGATTTATGAAGCCACTGCTGTCTATCAGGTTTCCCTGGACGAGCAGCAGCTTGTCGCACGCGGCCTGGTTGCAGCCGATAAGTTACCTCTCCTGTTTGAGGATCAGAATATTTATCTCTCCCCCGCTGCGAACATGTTCGATGATTCCACCGTGCGAGCTAACCTGGTGGCTGATGCCAGCTCCAATAATATCCAATTACAGGAGAGCGACTTTAATCCAGCGGATTTTTACCTGGACCGCCGCGGGAAACAATGGTTCGTAACCGTGCGTTCCGTGGACCCTGCGACGGCAGCGCGGCTGGCAGACCTGTGGCTGGTCGACGTGGATGCCGCTCTACGCGCGGCCCAGGCGCATACGTATCAATTTATCTCTTTGCAACTTCAGCACGACTCTGTCCAGAAGTGTTTCGCTGAAATGAATTTCAAACAGGCCAACCAGTGTGCAGGCGCAAGTTTCGCTGCCCCCGTTGACCTGGACGCCTATCTCAAAGGGTTGGAAACGAGGATAGCATTTGAACAGCAGGCGGGCCGTGGAATTGACCCGGCATTGTTGTTCGTCATTGTGTCTCAGGCAAACCAGCCTTCCCATCCGGTCTTGTATTCCGTCAGCTTGATGGTCGTGGCTGGCAGCCTCATTGGTTTACTGGTAGGAATCATCCTTGTACAGGTGCTCAAACCTGTAAAGGTGCAATGAAGAACGCAAATCCTACTTTATCCCACCTTGTGAAATTCGGCTCGGCCCTGGCAATGGGGTTGGCTGTGGTTACGCTGCCGATCACCAGCCTGCCTTTGCTTTCGAAGATCATGGGAGGCACGTTGGTAGCACCAGCCAGTGCAATCTTCATTCTTATACTGGCGGCGGGTTGGATGCCAGTTTATTTGTTGCGCGTCGGTACATTACCGGTGGAGATGAAGCCATTTCTTCTGTTTATCATCGCGGCCATGGTTTCATCAGCAGCGGCTTTCTTCCTGCCGCTTCCTCCTTATAAAGATTATTCCATTATAAACGCCGAGATAAAGGCACTCATCACGCTCTGTATCGGCTGTGTGACTTACGTTATTGTCGCCATCTGGCACCACGACTTGCCGCGCCTGACCACCACATTGCGACTGGTCAATGCAAGCGGACTCATCATTCTGGCATGGTCATTCATTGAAATGGTCATCATCCTCTTCCGCGGAAGCAATTATCCTTCCTTTATGGTGCGCTTTCAGGACTTGATATCCATCCGCCCCCTCTACGATAGTGCCTTCCGCACCCGTGTTGGCGGTTTTACCTATGAGCCTTCCTGGCTGGCGCATCAACTAAATCTGGTCTATCTTCCCTATTGGCTGGCTGCCACGGTAACTGGTTATTCGGCAGCAAAAAAAATCCTGCGAATCTCCGTCGAAAACATTCTGCTCGCCGGAGGCATTGTGATCCTCTACTTCACAATCTCACGGATCGGGCTGCTGGCTTTTCTACTTATGGTCGCGTTCGTATTCTATCGTTTGAATGCCTATTTGGTCCGTTGGCTGCGGCACCGTCTGCAGGGCCGCTCACAGGTGAAGCGCTGGCGTCTCGACCGGCTCCTGCCGCTCCTGTTGGGGTTGGCGGTCTTTATCGTTTATACCGGAGGGGTGGTGGGGTTGCTCGTGATGTGGGCCCATTTCGACCCGCGCACCGCACGGCTGCTCTCGCTGCAGGCGCTGCCTTCCAACTTGTTCGATTTCGCCTTCAAGGTGGACTTTGCCGAGCGTGTCATTTACTGGTCCATTGGCTGGAGCGTTTTCGGCCGCTACCCGCTGCTGGGAGTTGGGTTGGGCAATACCGGCTTCTTCTTCCTGCAATACCTTCCCAACCTGAGTTACCGGTTACCGGAAATCGTCAATGTGGCTTTCCTGGCGAATACGCTGCCGAACGTCAAAAGTTTCTGGGTGCGGCTGTTGGCAGAGACCGGACTGATCGGTTCTTCACTATTTGCAGCCTGGCAGGTGGTGCTCTGGAAAGGAGGCACATTTCTGCGTTCGAACCGTTCTGCCCTGCTCCGCACTCTGGGCTGGATGGGTGCTTTCGCGATCCTGGCTTTTCTGGCAGAAGGTTTCAGTATTGACTCGTTCGCTTTGCCTTATCTATGGTTCGCGATGGGGCTTCTAACTGCTGCTAGTGCGTTCGCGCGGCGGGATAAAAATCAATCGCCGGAGATTTGATAACGAATGGAAAACGACAACCTTATTGTTCGCGTTCAGGAGACTGTGGCAGAGGCTTTGCTGGTTCCCGCCAGCCAGGTTGCGCCTGACCTGGCATTTGGCGGGATCAAGGAATGGGATTCGATGGGTCATATGGGAGTGATGATGTTACTGGAAGAACGCTTCGGTATTTCCATTGATGCTGAAATTATTGCCGCGTTGACCAGCGTCCCCGCCATTTGCGAGTATATTCAAAAGACAGGGAAGGAGTAGAAACCATGTCTGCTCAACTTCATATTACACCCAAGGTTACCATCCCCGATTTCCTGGTGGGTGAGGTGCAATCCAAACTGGCTTATGTGGATGAGGGTATTGTCGGGGCGCGTGTCGCATTGACCGGAGACCGGATCACGCTTGATTTGCGCGAACAGGCTAAGGGTCCGAAGCGCAGCGAGCTTGAGGAGAAAGTTCACCGCGTAGTGACGAGCATGGTTCAGGGCGCGTTCAAGCCAAAGGTCCAAATCCTGGAAGATTACCTCGATCGCCCTGTACCCTCTTCCGCCGACCCAAACGCTGAACTGCTTGAACGGGGCGAAATGTTTCAGGAGGCGGCGGGCATCTTCACGCTTGGGCCCCTGGTGACCAGGCTGATCTCGTTCTTTGAGCGCCAGTTTATTGTATTAGCTGACTCGTTTGGGGCGGCACCGTATCGCTTTCCGACCCTGATCCCGGCGAAGTCGCTCGAGCGTGTGGGCTACTTCCGGGCATTCCCACAATCGTTGAGCTTTGTCATGCACTTGCGCGAGGATCTGGACGCAATTGACAATTTTGCGCAGCACACTGCTTGCGACGAACACGGCCTGAACACACCGGCCGATTCATTCGCTAAGATCCAAGCGCTGCTCTCACCGGCTGTCTGCTATCACCTCTATTTCGCGCTGGCCGATAAGCCCCTGCCGGGTGGAAAAATGACGGCCACTGCAGTTGGTAACTGCTTCCGTTACGAGTCCGTCAATCTGGCGTCGCTGGAGCGGTTGTGGAACTTCACGATGCGCGAGGTTATCTTCGTCGGCCCCAAGGATTTTGTTTTGCAGAACCGCGAGACTGGACGAGAGCGTATGCGAGGTTTCTTCGAAGAGATTGGATTGGCCTACCGGGTAGAGAGTGCCAACGACCCGTTCTTCATCGGCGAGTTCAAAAAACAGGCAGCTTTCCAGAGCGCTTTCCAGCTAAAGTTCGAGATCCGGGCCAGGTTGCCGTTCAAGCAAGGCACATTGGCAGTCGGATCATACAATTACCACCAGGATTTTTTTGGTCGCAGTCTGAATATTACCTTGCCGGATGGTTCACCTGCTCATACAGGCTGCATTGCCTTCGGTTTGGAACGCATGGCCTTTGCTTTTCTTTCACAGTACGGGTTGGATGCCGCCAACTGGCCGGATTCTGTGCGAAAGTATGTGTTGGTTGGGGCGCTGTAATGTTGAAAGTCAATCGTGACCAGGTCATCTCTACCTTCGAAACCGTCGGCCTGAAAAAAGCCGATGGGGTGATGGTCCATTCTGCATTGCAATTTCTTGGCATCCCCGAAGGCGGGATGGGTATCTACTACGACGCGCTGTGTACTGTTCTCGGCATCGGTTCCGGGACCGGGACGCTGGCGGTGCCCACTTTCAACTTCGGCTTCGCCCATGGTCAGGTTTTCGATCAGGCGTTTACCCCGGCAGAAGAGATGGGCGTTTTCCCCGAATACGTCCGCCAACAACCAGGTGTGCTGCGCTCGCCACACCCGATGCAATCAGTTGCCGCGGTCGGACGTTATGCCGCTGACCTGACAGCGCGTGACACATCCTCCGCCTTCGACCCCGGTTCTGCCTTCGACCGGATGCTTGAGTTGGACTTTAAACTGCTCCTTCTGGGTGCGGACATACATTTCGCCTCGATGGTCCATTATGCCGAACAGCGCATGCGGGTTCCGTACCGCTATTGGAAAGAATTCACCGGCGAGGTGCGGTTGACCGGTCAACCACCTCAAATACGCACATACCGCATGTTTGCCCGTGACCTGACGATTGACCCGGTTATTAGCTCCGCACCGGTTCAGAAAGTGCTGGAAGAACGCAATGTCTGGGCCAGCGTATCGTTAAATTATGGTAAGGTGGCGCTCTGCCGTTTCCAGGATTTTGTTACTATTGCAGAAGAACTGATCTCTAAAGACCCCTGGGCGCTGGTACAAAACCATCCGAAATAAAAAAGCCGCCCACCTGGGCAGCTTCAATATTTAGGTTTTCTCTGCGACAACTATCCATTCAGCATGGCAGTTGTACAGAGGCTCAAGTTCTTCCATATATTCTATGTGCCGCATGCTGACCAGTTTCCAGCCTGTTGCAAATAATGAATGTAGATCGCGCTTCCCATAGAAAAAGATGGGACCAATACCAGTCAGCGTTCCGCCGGAAATATCCACTGTCACACCGCCAGGGCCGGGTTTGCCTGAAGCGAAACTGCTGTGCCGGTCACTATACGGGTTGAAGAAAAACTTCCCGCCGGATGCTAGCACGCGGTGCACTTCCGCCACAGTCTTCTGGGCATCGGCAAAAGGCGAACAGGTGAGTGCCTCGCGGTCAATCACGAAATCGAAGGCGTTATCTTCAAAAGGCAGCTTGACGAAATCAGCCACGCGCAGGTCGCCATTCAATCCCTCTTCAATGAAACGCTTCTGGGCAAATTCGATGGCGCTCGGGCTGCCATCCACGCCAGCCACGGAGAAACCCTCACGCGCTGCGAACCAAAGGTTGTTACCCGCCCCGCAGCCGATCTCCATAATCTTCGTCTCGGAGCGCGGTTTGCTTCGGGAGAAATTTCTGTAAAGGAAGGAGACAACCTGGTCGAACGGGTAGCGATTGAGCGCCTTGCCTTCGCTGTAGATTGACTCCCAGACGGGCTCCACCGGAGACACTGCCTGTTTTTTGTCACTCATCGGATTTCTCCTGAATAAGATGGATTTCGAGTTAGTATAACATTCAATTATAATGAAACCTATGACATCAATTAACTGGAATGCTGTCACCCTTGAAGCAGATGATCTTTTGCGTCGCTTGTTTCCCATCTGCCGGAGCATCACCGGCGATGGGCTCCGCCGGACTTTAAATATGCTGCGCGAGATTACGGATTTCAAGCTCCATGAAGTCCCATCCGGTACAGTCTGCTATGACTGGACCGTGCCGGATGAATGGAATGTGCGGGACGCATATGTGGCGGATTCCTCTGGCCAACGTGTGATTGATTTCCAGCAGAACAACGTCCATCTCGTAAATTATAGTATTCCGTTCGAAGGGACGCTTACTTACTACGAATTGGCTCCGCACCTCTATACCTTGCCAGACTTGCCAACTGCCATTCCCTATCGGACGACTTACTACAACCGGGCCTGGGGTTTTTGTCTGACCCATGAGCAGTTCCAGAAACTTGACAAAAACGAAAAATATCATGTGCTAGTGGATGCTACCCTTACCCCCGGGGCGCTTACCTATGGCATGACCACCCTTCCGGGTTCTTCTGGCAAGGAATTTCTCATCTCGACTTATGCTTGCCATCCGTCGCTGGCCAACGATAACCTGTCTGGCGCGGTGTTGTGGATCCTGCTCCTGCGCGAATTAAGCGGACGCACCCTGCACCATTCTTATCGCTTTATCATCGCCCCTGAGACCATCGGTGCACTGGCATATATTGCCAGTGATGAACAGGCTGTTATGGCGCTGACAGGCGGGTTGGTAGCGACGACGGTTGCAGGTCCGGGAGGTTTCGGATATAAACGCACCTTTCGCGGCGATGCTATCGTTGATCGAGCGGTCCGGCTTACCTTCAGGGAACTTGGCCTTGAGTTCACCGAATATCCTTTCGATGTCAATGGTTCTGACGAGCGCCAGTACTCCACACCCGGATTGCGGGTACCGGTTGGAACAATCTGCAAAGACAAGTATTACGAGTATCCCTATTACCACACCTCACTCGACAACCTGGAGTTCGTCAGTGCTGCCAATCTGGTGGAGACACTGAAGCTTTACTTGATGGCGATTGAAAAACTGGAGCAGAACCGTACATACCGTTCACTCAATCCGGTTGGCGAGCCCATGCTGGGTAAGCGCGGTCTGTACCCCAAGATGGGTGGGGCCATCAAGCAGAAAATTGCAGACTCATCTGTGCACGGCGAACGGCGTTATGCTGTGGATGTAGGGAACATCATCTTCGGTAATGAACTGGATGCCATCCGCTGGGTGCTGTTTTATGCTGATGGTCAGACGCCACTGCTTGATGTAGCTGAAAGGACTTGCCTGCCAATGGGTCAGCTGTATGATGCGGCCAATAAATTGGTGGCAGGCGGGTTGTTGGAGGAGATCGTTGCCTGAGCAGAGAATTTATCTAAATGAGCGCAGAGAAAAACAATAAAATGGTATATGGTTATGAAATGCTCCATCGTCATCCGCGCCTTTAACGAGGAACAACACATCGAACGGCTGCTGGAAGGCTTGCGCAGCCAGACCGTCCAGGATGTGGAGATCATCCTGGTTGACTCGGGTTCGACCGACGCCACAGCGGCGATTGCCGCGCAGTATGGCGCAAGAATTGTCAACATCCCCCCAGCCGAGTTCACTTTCGGGCGCTCTCTGAACCTCGGGTTGGCTGCTGCCACTCGTGACTTGGTCGCCATTGCCAGTGCTCATGTCTATCCTGTATATCCTGATTGGCTGGAGCGCCTGCTGGAGCCATTTGACGATCCGCGGGTGGCATTGTCGTATGGCAAGCAGCGTGGCGGTGAGACATCCATTTTCTCCGAGAAGCAGGTATTTGCCCACTGGTATCCTGACCATTCGAACCTCGCCCAGGGGCACCCTTTTTGCAACAACGCCAATGCCGCAATTCGCCGCACCGTGTGGCAAATTAATCCCTATGATGAAACTCTCACCGGATTGGAAGACCTGGCCTGGGCCAGGGGAGCCTTGGACGGTGGTTATACAATTGCTTACATGGCCGACGCCGAGATCGTCCATTTGCATGACGAGACCCCGCACGAGGTTGCCAATCGCTACCGGCGCGAGGCGATTGCGTTCAAGCGTCTCTACCCGGAGGCGCATTTCAGCCTTTACGATTTCCTCCGCATGGCATCCTCAAACATTTCCAGTGACCTCAGGCATTCATTGAAAGGGCGTGTCTTCTGGAGCAGCGCGGCCAGCGTCTTCTGGTTTCGCATCATGCAATTTTGGGGTACCTACCAGGGCTATCGCCAGTCCTTCGAGTGGAACTGGCAGTTACGCCAGACCTTCTATTACCCTCATTGCACGGAGGCGACCAGAAAAACTGCCCCCCGCCAGATTGAGCCGATTCGGTATAATACTTCAAAATAGATCCGGGCTTCTATTTCCTACAGATTAATTACCCTGACCCAGGATAACCTATGCTCCAGACAACCCCCGATTTACAGGTCGACATTGTTGTGCCTGTCTATAACGAAGAAAATGTCATCGAAGGGTTCCATCATTCACTCCTCCAGGTGATTGATACCCTCCCTTGTCTTTTCCGCATTTTTTACATTAATGACGGGTCTGCGGATCGCACCCAGGAACTTTTAACCGAATTTGCAACCCGGGACGAGCGCGTGACCGTTGTGGAACTCAGCCGTAACTTTGGCCACCAACCCGCCTTATGCGCCGGGCTGGATCTGGCGGATGGGGATGTGGTGATCTCGATGGATGGCGACGGGCAAAACCCGCCTGGCTTGATCCCTGAGATGCTTTCCCTCTATCGAAATGGATACGATATTGTCTTGATGCAGCGTCTGGATCAGATTAAATTGCGGTCCTTCAAGCGCTTGACATCCTCCGGTTTTTACTGGGTGATCAAGCATTTGAGCAATACCCCGGTCATACCTGGGGCGGCAGATTTCCGTTTGATGGCGCGGAATGCTGTCCAAGCCCTCAGGCAGATGCCCGAGTACCACCGCTTCCTGCGAGGAATGATAACCTGGATGGGCTTCAAAACAGCCATCCTGCCTTTTGAGACGGTTGAACGCTTGGCGGGAGAGTCTAAATATTCCCTCAAGAAAATGGTCACGCTGGCGCTGGATGCAATTTTCTCGTTCTCGCTTACCCCTCTGTGGATCGGGTTGCTGACCGGTGGATTCTTTTTTGCTCTGGCGGTACTGGAAGTCATTTACGTGCTTAGTTTCTGGATGACCGGAAAGCAGGCCTCCCTGGCACCGGGCTGGAGTTCGTTGATCTTCGTCATTTTGATTGTCGGAGGGACGATTATGATCAACTTGGGATTCATCGGTGTATATGTCGGGTACATCTTCCAGGAAGCGAAGCATCGGCCGGTGTATCTGATCCGCTCGATGACTGCCACACCCAAAGTAAAAAAGGCTTTGGAAGGAAATTAACCCATTCGCCAATCAACACGAACCCAACCCACCTCTCACCACCTTTTGAAGGTGTTGCGCCAGGCCGTAGTCTACTTGCCCGTGCTGCTTGCCCTCCTCGTCATGGTGCCGCGCCTGGTCTCCCCACACTTTGGGCTGTTCGACGATGGAAGATCGTTGATCACTGCCCAAGATGTCAGCCATGGCGACTGGAGCTTCCATTTTGATGCCGGAGAAGGTCGCTTCCGCCCCGTGTATTGGCTGTCATTCTCCATCACCTACTGGCTGTTTGGGCCACAGCCTTTCTGGTTCTTCTTGGTCAACACGCTTGTGCTTGCCCTGACAACCTATTGCCTTGTGCAATTCCTGCTCAATATTGGCAGGAACCGCTTCCAGGCCTGGGTGACTGGAATGCTTTTTGTCCTGGCAAGCCCGATCATTGAAAATTATTTTACCCTGTCAAAAGGCGAACCCTGGCAGGTTATGTTCCTGATGCTTTCGCTTTTGGTGGTCTCAGAATTTGCCCGGCAGCGGAGTAGATGGGCAAAAGTGCTGGCTGTGGCCATGGTAGGTTTGTACCAATTGCTGGCCATCCTCTCGAAAGAGACGGCCATTATCATCGCCCCCCTGGCCGGGGTATGGACCGTTGGGAAATATTGGTTGATCCGGAAACAGAGTGATAGGACTGCGCTCGTCCCTTACTTAGTCTATCTCGGCGCTGGCGTCGTATCGGTCGCTGCATACCTCTTAGTGCGCTTTGCGTTGGTCAGCAGCGCGTTTTCGACCCAGGGATACACCAGCAAGTATGATTTTACATCCTCCCAGATCCTTGCTGCTGCGATCCGCTGGGCAGGCTGGCTGATCCGCGATTTTCTCTACGCGGTTCCGTTATTGCTTGCAGTAATATTTATCTGGAGCGCAGGCAGGAAACTTCTTCAGCGCGTTTTGATTTTCAATGTGTTGATCTGGATTATTACCTGGATTGTTGTTTTCCTTCCCTGGTATTTTATGACAGAATACTACATGCTCCCGGTCACCTTGGGAGTGGTTGTTCTTGCCGGCGCCCTGTTGACGATACTCATTACTGCTCTGCGAGAGAGTGGTTTTTGGAAACGATTGATAAGCCTGGGTGCGCTCCTGGTTTTCCTGATCCTTTTTTCCCCGACGTTGCTGAATGACTTTACCAGTGCTCGTATCCAAATTGCACAGGACAGCATAAACGCCGATATGTTAGCCTACCTGGCTGAGAATGTCCCCACCGGAAGCACGATTTTTGTGAATTTTCGCGTTTCGAGTGAATATATTGACCAGATGAATTTCCAATTCCAGGCATACTATCATCGACCGGACCTGGTCGTGAAGATGTTCAATCCACCCTTGGAAAATTCAGATGGGAAATATTTCCTCCTAGTGCCTTATGTCACCCATCGACCTCTTTTGACCGTCCGGATGGGTGTCGATGAACCATCCCAGATTATCTGGAACCAGGAGTTGGATGCTTATCTTGCCTCCCATCCCGGCTGGCAGCTGGTGGCCGAATTCGGACAGCAATTCCGGCTTGCTCTTCTGGATCTACCGCGCGTGTTATGCCCTGTGATTAAAACCCGTTCATTCTGTGCCACTTCTTCGCCGCTGGTAGATTTCAGACAGTTTACCTACGGATGGAAAGTATTCGAATTGAAATGACCGGCACCTCCTTGATTGCAATCATATAATACTTTCTAATAAACCCGTGTTTTTGCTTTCTCCTGATATTAAACCCAAACACAGGATCATATTTACTACAACTAACTCCCGACCTGTAAGTCAACATTGTCGTGCTGGTCTGTACGAAGAACACTACCGAGACTATCCGTTATCGAAACGCTGCTGGCCGTACCCGAAATCAACGCGATCCTCATCGTTACCGTCACTCAAGCTTGCAAACCCTTGACTTGCCGCCAGACGTTTTACGATCCCATTGGCTGGGAAAAAGGCGAATCCACCAAAAAGGAAGTTGAACCGATTCGGAATAATGAGTGAATTATGAAAAATATCGTTGCCCTCCTCCCCATGCGCCATCACAGCCAGCGCGTGCCCGGTAAGAACTACCGCCCGCTGGCGGGCAGGCCGCTCTACCAGCACATCCTCGAAACGCTGCTGGCTGTGCCCGAAATCGGCGGGATTCTTGTGGATACCGATTCTCCTCCAATCATTGAAGGCCTGCGGCGAGATTTCCCGCAAGTGCAGGTCATTGACCGGCCCAAGCACCTGTGCGCCGACACCATACCGATGAACGAGATTCTGCTGTACGATACAAGTCAGGTGGAGGCGGATTTCTTCCTCCAAACCCACAGCACCAACCCGCTGCTCCGACCCGAGACAATATCAAAGGCCATTCAAGCCTTCCTCACCGATTATCCAGCGCACGACTCACTCTTTTCTGTGACGCGGTTTCATACCCGCCTATACGACCAGGCCGGTAAGGCCCTAAACCACGATCCGAACATCCTGCTCCAAACCCAGGATCTGCCGCCTGTCTACGAGGAAAATTCCTGCCTGTATATTTTTACCCGCGCCAACCTGTCCCGACGGCTCAACCGTATTGGCGACCGGCCTCTGATGTTCGAGATCGATCCCGCCGAGGCATGGGACATCGATGAGGAAATTGATTTCGACATTGCTGGTTTTCTTCTATCCAGGAAACAGGACCCACGTGAAAACCAATAAACGCCTGTTATTCATAATCGATATATTATTCCTGGCAGCTCTTTTCTGGGTAGTCCGTTACTGGCACAGCCGGCATTTCGGATTGTACGAAGATGACCTGACCATCCTCCCCAACAATTTCACCCGGTCGTTTAGTTCGCTGATTAGTTACATATACTTTTACATATCCCACATGTACGGTCATTCCCGGCCACTTTCTGACAGTTTCATTTTCCTGTTTTCCTGGTTGGGGTGGCGGACAGTCGGGTTGTGGGGGCCTTATATTGTTGGCTATCTCATCACTGCGATTAACATCAGCCTGTTTTATTGGTTGATGCGCCGGGTTACAACCAATCGTCCTTTTGCTCTGCTGACCGGATTGGGGTATGTTCTCTACTCGGCGGATACTACGCAGGCATTCCTGACCCATTCATTGGGCTTGCAGCCTTCCACGGTGCTGATCCTGTTGGCGTTGCATAGTTATCTTTCAAATAAGCGCATCCTGGCTTATGGATTGGCATTCATTGTTCTTTTTAGCTATGAAACCCCATTTTTACTCTTCGTAGCGGCCCCATTGCTCAAGAAGACTTGGAATAAAGCACTGTTGAAGGAAATCCTCTGGCATGTCGTTGTTGTGATCGGTATGCTTGGCGTAATCTATTTTCTTAGGGCTTCGTTTAGTGAAGACCGGGTAATCGACCTGGGGCTCAAGGATATGATCATGACCCCCATCCTGCATGTGCTTGAAGGACCAATCGTCAGTTTGGGAACCTTTGCCTATCGCCCTTACCAAACGATTCGTGCATTAGACCCGGAAATAGGCCTGGCTATCGTAGTTTCCTTTGCTGTTATCCTCTGGATCATTTCCCGGTTGTCGGTCACAGCCCAGGTGAGCGCCAGGGTTATTTGGCGCGCCATCAAAGATCCATTTTCCCGCCGCGCTCTTCCGGAAGAGATCAAGACGCTCGGGCGAGTCCTAATTATTGGGATCATCATGCTGGCGGCGGCGTATCCGCTTACTTTCACGGTGCGCGCCTATGCGATCAGCGGGCGGGAAACGCGCGCCCATTTTGCAGGCGCAGCCGGAGCTGCATTGCTGGTTGCATCGTTTGCGCTCATTTTGATCCTTGTTACCAATGGAACTAACTGGCGCAAACTTGTTAATATTCTCATATCTCTCGAGCTGGCATGCATGGTAGGCTACGGATTCGTTATCCAGCGTGATTACGTCATGGCGTGGCAATACCAGCGCGAATTCTGGACGGAGCTTATGCCGCTTATCCCCGATGCCAGGGAAGGGACAGTCATCCTGGTGGATCCCGCAGCCCTTCACGATACCCGCCAGATCGATGCCAATACTTGGAATCTTCCTCGCGTACTTGGTCAACTTTACATATTCCCTGAGGAAGAAAAAAATATTCCTGTTGTTCACAGGCTGCGAGCAGGCTGGCAAAATTTATTGGTGAAAGGGGATGGTCGATTCATGATAAGCACGTCTACCTTATCATCTGTAATAAAAACTTCCAGCGAATACGATTCTCATAACATCATTCTGATCCAGGCTGAAAAAGGGCATCTTGTTCGACGCATGGAGATTGAGTTGAATGGGCTGGATTTCCAGCTAAAACCTTCCAGCGAGCCCGTTCTGCCTTTCTTACCTCATGGCAACCTATTTCCCCTGCTGATTACAGAACCCTAAGACCATTATTCCTGTGACAAGACGCATCGCAAAATCATTGAAGCGCCCCTGGTATCCTTTTACAATCGCAGTCTACCCTGTTCTGGCGTTGCTTGCGCACAACATTTCCGAGGTTGATTACACTGCCGGTTTTCGGTCGGTGGCGATTACTTTGATCGCCGTCACGGTCCTGCTTTTAATCCTGCGTCTGATTTACCGCAGCTGGCACCTGGCGGCGTTTGCCACCGCCGCACTGACGGTACTGTTCTATACCTACGGTCATGCCTACGACTTGATATCTGAAAGGTGGAATATTCCCCATCTCACCGCCTGGATGCTTGGCGCGTGGCTGGTTTTGTCAGCCTCAGCGCTGGTCTGGGCGTGGCGGCGCAAGACCAGGTTCAAGAAAGCTGCTTTCGGGTTGAACATCATTTCCCTCGGTCTGGCTCTGTACACCGCCGGTTCGATTGTCTGGTGGTCGGTTCCGGCGTCATCTGAATCTGGTCCCGTTGACGATTTTGCCCCGCTGCAGAGGTTGGTCGTTCCTGAAGATCAGACTCCGCCGGATATCTACTACATAATCGTTGACTCGTATGGCCGTTCCGACCTGCTCCAGCGTGCTTTCGGTTACGATAACAGCGTCTTCCTCCAGCGGTTGGAGGAACTGGGCTTCTACGTGGCCGGTTGCACCCAGAGCAACTACAACCGCACCGATGTTTCGATGGCTTCTTCGTTGAATATAAACTACCTGCAAAACCTGGACAATGACTACCAGCCCGGCAGCACATCCCGCCGTACAATGTGGGACTCGATCAGCCATAGCACGGTTCGCGCCGACCTGGAAAACGTCGGTTACAAAACAGTGGCTTTTGCCAGTGGCTTTGCCTGGAGCGAAATCAAGGATGCGGATGTTTATATAGCCCCTTCCTTGTTATGGTCACAAATGACCAGCTTCGAGACTCTGCTCATCCGTACCTCTCCGGCCCGCCATTTTGAAGACCTGGGCTGGATCAACCTCAACCGGATTGACGGCGAACGCTACCGTCAGCGTACCGGGTTGGTCTTCAATAGCATGGAAGATCTTGCCCGCATGCCAGGGCCGAAGTTCGTTTTTATCCACATCATCCCGCCACACCCCCCCTTCATTTATACCCCAGACGGTAGACCAACCGACCCGGGTCCTTTCCTGAATGAAAATCGCCGATATACTGCTTCTTCTTACGCTCTTGGCTATATTAATCAGGTTGAATACATCGGCAGCCAATTGGAAACAGCCCTGTCTACTCTGCTGAGCGAATCATCCGGGCCACCGGTAATCATCCTGCAAGGCGACCACGGTCCGTGGATGCAGACCGGCTCCGGCCAGTTCAAAATCCTCAACGCTTACTACCTTCCCGGTCATAATGACCTGCTCTACCCGAGCGTTTCACCCATTAACAGCTTCCGATTGGTCTTCAATGCCTATTTTGGCACGGACTATGCACTTTTGCCCGATACAAGTTATTATTCACCAATCCCGAATATTTACGAGTTCAAAGAGATCTCAAATCCTTGCCTGACCCCTTAGACTGGTGATGCCCGCCATTATTTTTTCCGCCCCTTACATGCTCCCCTTTCTCGACGGTTTCTACCCCCGTCAGGGTTGTCCAATTCGCTACTGACCCTCGCCTGTCTTTGTGTACAGCGAAATACTGATCCCTCCATTTCCAAAAGTATTGATCATCGTCAGGTCATTTATCAGCGAGTCATAATAGAAAGTCTCGTCAGGTGGTACCCGGTAGACAACCAGGATGGCGCCCTTGTCTATCAGGTCTGTGATATTTGCCAGCAGTTGGGGCAGGTCCGGGTTGGCGATGCCGGTCAGCTCGTCGCCTTCTCCGGGCATACTGTAAACGGGTCTCCCGGCCAGGAAGGTGACTAATTCATAATTGCTGGCGATGAGAGGCCGGGCCGAATCAATGGATTTCATTTCATCTACCAAAGTCGGAAAGTCGTTTCTGATCTCGGTATAGCCTAGGTAAATGCCTTTGCGGTAGAGACTCGAGAAGTTGTTGAAATAAAAAGCCAGGAAAGCGAGAACCAAGCCGATTGCAACACTGCCATAGACTTTGCCCCTGGCGGATACGGCGCGCTGAACTCGCAGGTATGCCAATATTATCAGGATGAGGAATACCGGAAAGATGGGAGTCAGGTAACGAGTAGTCTGGGTCGACGTCCAGTTGGTTGGGCTGCCGGCCAGGGAAAGATAAATGCTGCCTATGAAAGTAAACCCGTAGAAGGCCAGGAAGATAAGCAACAGGTACTCGTATTGCGTGTAAAGACGCTGGCTGTCATCTTCCGTAAAAAACAAATGTCGGACTGAGAAGAAGAAGAGCAGTGCCGACAGAAGCATGAGGCCGACGAACAATACCACCTTGAAGAATAAAGGCACCAGGTTCAAGATCCCTGGAAAAAACCAGGAGGTGAGAGTCTGCGCAATGCTAATGTAATTTTCGATGGGGATGGCGTGTAAGACCAGGGCGCTGCGGCCGGCAATGGGTTCCGTTAGTGCAGCATTGCGAATGAAAAAGATCGCCACAGGAAGCAGGCCAATAATGCCGGGGATTACCGCTTCCAGGAAGCGCTTCTTCATGCTCCCCTTCCCAAAAACCAGTATCCACAGGCACAGCGTGGCGACTAATGAAATCCCGACAAGCCTGGTAATGACGGAGAGCCCGGCCGCCAGACCGGCTAGTGCTAGAGCTGGGCGCTTCCCGTTTTCTTGATAATGAAGAATCAATAGCAGGCTGAGCAGGGTCAGGGTGAGGTACAACGGTTCGCTCATTGCCCAGGTATGGAGCACGAACAGGTCGAAGCACAACAGGGTGAAAACGCTGGCCAGGATGGAAGCCGATGGCGACCTGGTCAGCCGGTAGATGATCCACCCTGTCAGATAAATGTTGGCCCCCAGAAGGATCGCATTTAATAGGCCAGCGAGTTCATAGATTGAAATGCCAAACCAACCCAATCCTGCCAGGATTACTGAGTAAAACGGTGGAAACATCGTCGTGGGCAGGAATCCGTCCCCCCGCATGATTCCATACCCGTAACCCTTGAGGATATTCTCAGCTCCTTGCATGTACCAAACGGCATCCCCGCTGGCTCCCACACCATGCCGGATGACGATCAGGTCCAGTGCAACCCCAATCCCCGCGAGGATAAGCAGGAATGCCCACACGTATTGATTAAAGACTCTCTTTGCTTGCAATGTGACTCCTCATCCTTTACTCATATTTCATCAATATTCTGTATGAATCCGTTCAAAAACGACTGCAGGGGTGGTTCCTGTTCCAAACCGGCAGGGTGTGGAAGGCTTTTCTCCCTTGATGTTGGTGCAATTTTATGGGGTGCAGTTCTTGCGTTGCCAGTTTCCCAAAGATCTACCTGCTGACCGGGGTGCTTTTCGGTGTGCATTACTTGTCCGGTTGCGCATCGAAATTTTCTCCCATATAAATACGCACAATACTGAAGTCGCCAACAAGATCGAGGTTGTGCAGGCTGGGTTTGTCACCGCAGATGGTGCAGATGATGGCGCAGGGTTTAAAGGTCGGATCCACGTATCGTTGCAAATGGGGGTAGGTATCAAGGGACTCGATGCGGGTGCCACTTTGCGGGGCGTTGAGCAGCCACCAGAAAGTATATTCGGGATCGTGGGAGTCGATGCGCAGACCAACATTCCGGCAGCCGGAGGCCAGCACCAGGTCTGTGGCGGCTGAATAAGGCTCGCGGTATTGGATCCAGTTGGCAAAGAGCACCGTCTTGGGGGATTCGTTCAATATCGTTCCACTCGTACAGCCCAGATAGCAGGGGATGGTGTAGGGTTCCCGGACGGCACGCATGGCGATCAGCGGGCGCGTGCGGTTGAAGAGTACATAGGGCAAAGCGGTCAGAAGCAACCCAAGTGTAATGACATTCACCAGTTTATCTTCTTTGATAAGCGTCAATGCCACACCGAACAGGGGTGCAAAGGCAATCCAGAACGGCAGATGATAGCGCATCCCCCACGGGTCAAATTTCACAACGAACACCAGTGCCAAAAAAGCCCCCAGGACCACGCAGACATACCACTTGAGGGCTCGTTCACTGACCCGTTTTCGGAAAATAAGCAGCAATCCCAGGGTGACCGGGACGAGCAGCGCCTGTAGCGGGCTGCCAGCCCATTCCTCGTGATTCCAGCCCCAGATTAGTTCGAACGTACCCGCGTTGGGGTCCACGCGGGAGAACGTATTCCGGTACCAGTTGGTGCCTAATGCATTAAGCGATTCCGAAGGGGTGACGAAATTCATCAGGACGTTTCTCGTCAGTGAGGAGATAAAAAATCCTGGGCTGTAACTTATCTTGGTGTGACGGGAAACCCATTCGCTTGGACCGAGGGGTCCGCCATAGGTAATGATGTTGCGCGTCCAGTATCCGGCGTTGAGAGATAACACGATGAACGTGATCAACAGGCCTTGAAGGATCTTTGATCGAAACTTGAATTTCCTTGGCCAGATAAACACGAACCATACCAACACTGGCAGGAAATAGGGGTAGGCGGTTCCCTTCGTGAGGATCCCCAAACCTATCGCAGCACCCAGGCTCACGCTCTCTTCAACAAAGAGTTTGCGCTTTCCGGCGAGAGCGACGAAGTATACCGCTGAAATCAGCAGGAAGGCAAGCGCGTAATCGTTCTGGGTGCTGGTCGCCTGGAGAATGCCCATGGGGACACTGGCTGCGAAGGCGATTGCTGCCCACTGACCTCGGCGGTTTGCTCCCAATATCTTGGCTACGGCAGAGACCCCAACCAGCGCACCGATCATGCTGAACCATTGCACCAAACCAGCCACCCGGTCATTGCCCCATAGGGACCGGAGATTTAATATGCTGAGTTCAGCGTAAATCGGGTTGATCAACTGCGCCTCGTAAGCCGTGGGATAATGGCGCAGGCTCCGATCCTGCGCCCAGTGCATGACCCGGCTCATGTGGTAGTTTAGCGAATCGGTGTTATTGGGCGGCGATTTGACAGCCACAACAAAAAGGGCTAGTAGGATCACGCCCAGGAGGATTAACATGCTAATGTCAAAGAAGCGTAAAGAACGAATCTGCTGCCATACCAATTCCACCCCTTTTTTCAAGAAACCTTTTCGACATCCAAACCACAGGACCGCGACCAGAGCGATACTCCAACACGCAGCCATCCAGGGGCGCGCCAGCACATGAAAGAGGCTGAGCACCTCTGAATAGATGACCATATAACCGCCAAGGGTGACAGCCGCCTGCAGGAACGAGTGTCGCCAGCCTGCCTGAACTTCTGTCCGATTTCCGTTATACCCGGTCAAGACGAGGAATGTTACAAGGAATGAAAGAACCGGTAAAAGGATGAGCATTGCGTTCTCCATGAGAATTTCTCACTAACGCTTCTAATTCGCTCGTATTATATCAAGGGTTGTTTCGATATCTATGGTATAAAGCAACAATCACAGATACCAAGCGTATTGGCGAATCTCCAATAACCAAAATGGTTCTGCTGTGTGCGCGTTCCATAATGTTGCGGCACTCATTGGTGATCGCACGCCCGTGGTTTTGACCGTGGTTGTACCGTGCTGGCGGATTCGCCTCCCCTGCCTATGATGATAATTATGGATGCGTTTATCGGATAGAATTAGGGAAACTATGCCCACCATCCTTTTTTCCGCCCCTTACATGCTCCGCTTCCTCGATCGATTCCGCCCGGTGCTCGAACGCTACGAATTGAGCCTCATCACACCCGATGTCCGGGAACGGCTCGAAGAAAACGAGATTCTCAAGTACGCTGGTCGATTTGACGGAACCATCTGTGGCGACGACCATTACACCGCTCGAGTCCTCAAAGCCTGCCTGCCGCGCTTAAAGGTCATCTCCAAGTGGGGAACCGGCATTGACTCGATCGACGGCGGCGCCGCCTCCCATCTCGGTATCCAGGTTTACCGCACGCCCAATGCCTTCACCCTGCCGGTGACCGATACAGTCTTCGGTTACATGCTGGCTTTCGCCCGCCGCCATCCCTGGATGGACCGCGAGATGAAATCCGGTAAATGGGAGAAAATCCCCGGCAAAGCCCTGCACGAATGTACCCTTGGGATCATTGGCGTTGGTACCATTGGTAAAGTGGTTGCCTGCCGGGCACGTGCCTTTGAAATGACTGTGCTTGGCAATGATATTATTGATATTGACCATGGCTTCATTGCCGAGAGTGGCATCCAGATGACCGACCTGGATACCCTGCTGAAGAACTCCGACTTTGTCTCGGTCAACTGCGACCTGAACCCGACTAGCCTTCACCTGATCACCACCCGGACCCTGGGCCTGATGCGCCCGAACGCGGTTCTCATCAACACTGCCCGCGGTTCCATCGTGGACGAAACGGCTCTGGTTGCGGCCCTCCAGACAGGTACCATTGCGGGAGCGGCCCTGGATGTGTTCGAGGTTGAACCCCTTCCAGCCGACAGCCCGTTGATGAGGATGGACAATGTCATGTTGGCTCCGCACAACGCCAACTCCAGCCCTGTTGCCTGGGAACGGGTGCACTGGAATACGATCTACAATCTGCTTACTGGACTTGGTAT
>JBGPQK010000009.1:0-72082 GCA_041489005.1 Anaerolineae bacterium | reverse complement strand
TGACCTGTCAGGGCGGCACGGATCATGGCCGCAGCGCAACCCACCCCACTTTCGACCGCGATCGCGCCGGTGACACAATTCAACTGGCAGGCACCGCATTCCATGCAAGCCTGGGCATTGGTCAATATGGCAAGGCGGCCCTTCATTTCGAAAACAGCATGCGGGCAGACATCTACGCACAATGCGCATCCGTTGCAAAGTTCCGGTTTATAGACGAGGGTATTGACTTCATAAGCGTTTAACATCACCGCTCTCCAATCAACGAATGAACACAAGAACTAAGGCAAGGAAGATACCGATCCCAAAAGTCCAGGCCATCGCGGGTATGGACGCAAACATCTCCCGCTTCACGCCGCTGCGCGAGGTGAATGTGCTTGAGCCGGTGAAGTTAAGCGCCAGGAAAGCTGTGAGGGCTGGCATGGCCAGCAGGAATTCCAGCGCCTGCCCAACCTGGCGCCACCAGGTCCAATCGGGATGCCGGAGAAACACAGACAGGGCAAAGGGGAGGGCTACCAGCACGCCAAGGATGAAGCCCTTCGTGCTGAAATTATGCGTCGGGAGCCAGGGCAGGAGGACGGGGAACAGGACGATCCCGGCGAAGACGGCCGACCCGGCAGCCAGGCTGGAGATCCATCCGCCCAGGAAGTAAAGCACCGCCGCAGCGAGCAGGGTTGGCAGGAATGTTTGAACGATATCCACTGGAATGAGCACCAGCCGGTCAAGCAGAGGAAATTCCACGCGCCTCATCTCCGGCGTGGCCTTATGCGTTTTCAGGTATTCGGGTAAATCCGCCGCCCGCACGGGGCCGTACTCGACCCAGAAGCCGGTGCGTTTCTTGACCTCGTGGGCGGCCACAACGGGAGCACCCAACTGGGGCAGGATCAATTTCCGGTGCTGAACAACTTCGCCAAGCCGGGTAATCATCACTCTTAATACAATCTCATTCGTACCGAAAGTCCCCTTACCCGCAGCGCACCAGACGTTGATACCCTTGGTATCCAGCACCAGGATATAACCGTCCATACCTACCAGCGAGGAACGCAATGCGTCAAAACTGAGGCTGTAGTTCGCCGAAACAAAAACCGGTGAATCAGGCGTGGGATCTCCCAAAGCATACAGACCGGGTTCCACGAGGTGCTTTCCGCGCTTCCAACCCACGCGCGCCAGGAAGTGGTCCCAGCGATTTCGAGCGGTGAGGCGGCCTGTCGTTGGAATAATCTTCGGTATTGCTGTGATGGAAGAAATATCAATCATATATTCCTCGCATTTATGTCAGGGTGAAGAATTATATTGGCCTGCGGGCCGTGATCGTTGCCGAAAAGATTTTCCCTTTCAGCCCGGCGGCTTCGATGAGATCACTGGCATCGCCTTTCGGTTGAACTTTGACATCGCTGAACCCGGCATCCGTCAGCCCGGTGAGGTAGTCGCTCACATCCAGCGCGCCGGCCACGCAGGCGCCCCAGGCTTCCATGTTCTTCTGCAATTCCTCTGGCAGCGGACCGTTCGTGACAATATCCGAGACGGCGAGGCGCCCGCCCGGCTTGAGGGTTCGAAACATTTCGCGGAAAACCTGGGGTTTATCGGGCGAAAGATTGATCACGCAATTCGAGATGACCGCGTCCACGCTGGCATTTTCGACTGGGAGTTTTTCGAGATAGCCCTCACGGAACTCAACATTCGTGACACCGAGCCGGGCCGCCGCAGCGCGGGCGCGGGTGAGCATCTCCGGAGTCATGTCCACGCCGATGACATGACCGTTTTCACCGATCTTTTTAGCAGCCAGGAAACAGTCCAGCCCACCGCCGGAACCGAGGTCCAGGACGGTTTCGCCGGGTTGCAAAGCGGCAACGGTGATCGGGTCGCCGCAGCCCAGGCTGAAATTGGCAACATCCTCAGGCAGGCTGGTAAGAAGCTCAATGGGATAGATGGTGTTCTTTGAATCACAACTTCCCGGGGAGTCACTGCAACAGGAACTTCCGGAGCGGGCCTGGGCGGCATAATGTTCGCGGACGCTGGCGCGGATGGGGTCAGGGGATTGGGTCATTTCTTCCTCCAGAGTGAGAATTTGTCAAATAGACGAAAGTCTATATGTATAGCCAAAAAAAGAGACTAGAACACGGTCTTGATGGGTAGGATACCGGAGGCAAAATTCGCCTGCAACTGCCCACAGCAGACGGTGATGCGCTTCTGGTTCAGTTTGTAGAAGGTCTGCTTCCCTTCCTCGCGGACCTCGACCAGGCCAGCCTCGCGCAGGATGGACAGGTGATGCGAAACCGTCGGCTGGGTGACATTCAATTGCTCAACGATCTCGTTGACCGAGAGCCACTGGCAGCAGCAGAGTTTCATGATCTTCTGGCGGGTCTCATCGGCCAGGGCTTTGGCGAAAAGGACAGGATCGAATTTTGTCATATTGATAACCGTCTATTTGATATTATATAGATAACCGTCTATTTGTCAAGGTAAGAAAAAACCTTCCAAAATGGTTGGGATTTCCAAAGTCTTTGAATCACATCCTCCCCGCCAGCGCCCGAAAATATGATTTCAGGTTGAATGCCTGCCCCGAAAGAAGTGCCTGGGCGCGGAACATACCGGCCACAAGGCGCACGATCAGTACTGCAGTGACCGCCAACAGCGCCGCTGCCAGCAGCGGCTGCCACCAAGCCACCCCACCTGCCGAAAGACGCGCCATCATCGCTACTGGAGCCGAGAGCGGGAAAAGGCTCAGGACGGTGGCGATCGCCCCGTTGGGGGCTTGCATAAAGACACTGCTGCTCAAGAAAAGCGGCACCATCAACGGCAGCGTGATGACGAACGTGGACTGCGAGGCTTCGCGCAGGTTGGGAGCCAGTGCACCCAATCCCGCCATCAGGCTGGCGTACACTGCATAGCCAAGCAGGAAGAAGACCAGTCCCCACAGGAGGAACGATACCGGCAGGTGGATAGCGGAAGGAAGGTGGAACGTCTGGCCGCTCAAATTCAACAGGATGAAACTGGTGCCTAACCAGAACAGGGTCTGCCCAAGCCCCACTATTCCCAGGCCCAGGATCTTCCCGGTCAGCAACTGGCGTGAGGTGACCGAAGTGAGCAGCACTTCAATGACCCGGTTTTCCTTTTCTTTGGAAATATTGCTGAGCAACAGGGTGGCCGAGCCGACGATGAGCATATAAAAGATCAGCGTGATAATGTAAGGCGTCCAGAAAGCCAGCGGATTATTCTCATCGGGAGGCGCAACGGCAGCCAGCGAAATATCATCCACTTTCAGCGGCCCGTTGACCAGGTTGGCGAACAGGATATTCCCGCCCGCCAGGTTAACCTGCACGACCCAGGTGAATAAATTCGACTGGTTACCGTTCGAGGCGAGCGGGTTGAAATCGGGGCGGATGTAGGTGATCTTTCCCTTTTGGATGTAATCAGCTGGCACAATGTACAGGGCGGAAATCTCACCCCTCGCCAGCGCCTGGCGGGCTGAGCTCTCGTCGGGGTAGGCGATAAACGTTTCAGGCGCTACGCTCTCCGGGATCTGGTGAATGATGGTGCTTAAATCCACATAGCCTTCAGGGCGCGTGTCCTTCGGCCCGCTGAAGACCTGGCTGAACGTCTGGGTGGCACTGGCGTTTTTATTGATAGCCCCGACGCCAGCAAAGATCAGCGCTCCCACGAGAGGGAGGCCCACCAACGCCAGCCAGAAGGATGGGCGGCTGATGAGCGTGATGATTTCATTTTTAAGAACGAGCAGAATCTTTTTCATGGATGATTCCTAAATAATTTATGTGCCGTTGCGATGAGCGAAGCGACGACATCATACCCGAATGGTAAGCAATCCCCACGCGATCGAGGAGTTAGCTTCTCCGCGATGAACGCGGCCTGCAAAGACACATACCTTTTATACTTTCTGCCTTGCGAAGACCTCCTGCCATTTCAGCCGTTTCCCATAGCGCAGCATCCCCATCCGGAAAGCACGACCGGCCAACCAGATGGCTCCGACCGCACACAATACCTGGATGGCAGAGGAAAGCGCGATCTGCCAGTCCGGCAGGATGGTCAGCCCATCGCGCATGAGCATTGTCAGCGGCGCGGTCAGCGGGAACAGGCTCAGGCCGAAGGCCAGCGGCGAGTTGGGATTGCTCATCAGCAAGCCCGCGAGCATGTAAGGGATCCAAATGGGCAAACTGAGCATGCCGACCATCTGCTGGCCCTCACGCGCCTCGGAAACGGTGGCGCCGATGGCTGCCATCAGCGCCGAGACCAGGATAAAAGCCGGGAACATGACAAACCCGATCAAAAGCAGAGTCTGGGGTGCAATCTGGATACCGCGCAGGAAGCTTATGCTATTCCGGAACACCAGGATGGGGATGACGATGAAAACCATCCAAAGTACAATTTGAGTCAATCCGATGGCCGTGTCGCCGATGATTTTACCAGCCATGAACTGGTTCGGTGAGACAGAGGTGATGATCACTTCCATCGTGCGGTTTTCCTTCTCTTCCACCACCGCCTGCATCAAGTAACCTCCGGTGGAAAACATGGCGACGATGAATGCAATCCCGGCGACCATCGGGATCACCACATTGAACCAGTTTTTGCTGGAGATGCTGCGGCTGCCATCCGGGGACTGGACGATGACCTCCGCGCCCTTCACCAGGCGGTTGGCGATTGTCGGGTCGGTGTTCTTCAGCAAGTTGGCAGTCAGGTAGTTGTAGAACTGGGTGCGCGCCGGGGATTTGAGAGCGCCGATGTGGACAACGGTCAACGCGCCGGTGGACAGATAATCGGCTGGCAGGACATAGTAAGCCTGAATCTGGCCTGCATCCAGCGCTGACCGGGCGGCAACTTCAGTTTCGAAGGGCCGGATCGGCACGGGACGGTCGGGCGGTTCGGGGGTGGGAACAGGCACCGGGTTCGAAAGGAAACCGGAGTAATCCACGTATCCCAGCGGGGTGGTATTGGTATTCAGCGAAATTACCAGAAAGATCAACCCGACGGTTACCAGGATAAGCAGAGGGACGCTCAAGAGGCCCGCGAGCACAAAACGGCGGGTGAAAGCGTGGCGCCGGTATTCGTGCCATGCCACATGCCATATTTTGGTCATGCCGCCGCTCCTTCGCCCTGCACAACACGGATGAAAATCTCGTCCAGGGTGGGTATGGATATCTCGAACTGCTCCAGGTTAATATTCTGCGCGACAAGGGAACGCAAAACCTCCTGCGGCTCTGTCCTCGGCGAGAGATGCAGTTTGACCGTTCCGTTGGCGGGTTCGATGCGCTCGACACCTTTCAAGGCTGGGATCTTGTCGACGGAGCGGACGGTGACGGAGTGCCCCGAAAATTGGCGGCGAATATCGTCCAGCGCCCCGTAGAGCATGACCTTGCCGTGGTCGATCAGCACAATACGGTCACATAATTCTTCCACTTGGTGCATCTGGTGCGAACAAAGGATGATGGTGACGCCCTGCTGGTGTTGTTCGAGGAGCAGGTCCCTGACCATCTGGGTGTTGACCGGGTCGAGACCGCCGAACGGTTCGTCCACGATGAGCAGTTCGGGCTGGTGCAACAGGGTGGCAATGACCTGTGCTTTTTGTTGCATCCCTTTGCTGAGCTCCTTGACTTTTTTAGTCTTGAAGGCGGCCAAGTCGAAGCGTTCGAGGTAACCGGCTGAGCGTTGCCTGACGTCCGCGGGACTAAGACCCTTGAGCGACCCAAGGTAGGCAAGACAGCGGTCGAGGGGGATATCCTGGTAAAGGCCGCGTTCTTCGGGCATGTAGCCAATGCGGTCTTTTTTGGATTCATTCATCGGTCCACCAAGGATGGCGACCGAACCTGATTCAGGCTTGAAGATGTCGAGCATCACGCGCAGGCAGGTGGTCTTTCCGGCGCCATTGGGACCTAGCAGGCCGAAGAGTTCGCCTTTTTCAATCCCGAACGAGACATCCTCCACCGCCTTGACAGAGCCGAAGGATTTGGAAACGTGGGAAAGGTCAACAGCGGGCATGGAATTACTCCTTGGTACTTTCAACAAACTGCTTGAGTTGTTTGCGGTATTCGTTAAAGGCCTGGAGACCCCGATCGGTCATCCGGCATAACGTTAGTGGAATTTTGCCGCGATAGGTCTTCTCAATATTTACGTAACCTGCTTCCTCCAATTTCGACAGATGGACCGAGAGATTACCTTTAGTCAGTCCGGTTTCGCGCAGGAGGTAGAGGAAATCGGCGCTCTCCACGACAGCCAGGATGGCCAGGATGACGCTGCGGGAAGGCTCGTGGATGAGACGATTGACATCCGCCAGGGAGCGCAAGTCACCGCTCATCGGGCGACTCCGGGGAGGGAACGGGGGTTTTGTGCAGGTACTTTACCAACTTCAGGCTGCCTGAACCAAGCAGGATCAAGCCGTCCAGCCCAAAAAAGAGTGGAAAACTATACTCGATACGGAGTCCACTGAGGACTAACCCTATACCTATCAAAATGCCGATGAAAGCCAGAAGATAATACCGAGGTTGACCTAAACGATAACCAGCTTGGATCACGAGAACGCCCATGATCAATCCGCAGACGACGGGTCCCCAGTTAGTAAGTCTGGTATCGGTTACCGTGGTGAATATAACAAAAGCGAGGATAAGAGTCATTACTCCGACAGCAATCGCAACATCGCCTTTACTATACTTTTCGCGTTTATATGCTACGTAGCCTGTGCGAGGATATGTGGTGCGTTCCTTGACGCGCTGCATTATCCAACGGCCTCCGAATGCCCCACCACATACCAATATGACAGAGACAATACCGAAAACCTTGCTTAATAGAGATCCGGTTGTCGATTCCTGAAGGTAATAAACAATCGCAACCAGAAGAAATAAAAGGCCCACAAAGAGCTCGCCCACCCCATCCACGGTCCAGTACTGGAGGGTACGCAATTGAGGTTCCTTGAGATCATCGGTCATATTAATCATTCTCCATAGACTAGTCTGCAATATAAACCTGTCTATATTCTACTTCCCCTACACGTATTTGTCAAGATGTTGGTATTAGATCATTTGAAAAAAAAAAATCTGCACAATCTAAATCCGTGAAATGCTCACCTTTTCCGACTCGATGATAAATTCCCAGCGTCCCAACTCTGCTATGTTGTAGACCAATTCGAGGCGCACCGGTGTGCGATCAACAGATTCGAGTGTGATGGCCCGTTTCGGTCCAAAGGTGATGAGTTTTTCATCCCAATCGCCCTGCTCCTCGGTATCGTAATTGGCTGGAGGCGCGAAAATACGTTCGATGCCGGTCTCATCCAGCAGCAGGCGGAGGATTGCTTCAGGCGCATCCATGCTCCACAGCAGGCTGGCAGTGGCCTGTTCCTCCACCGCCTGGACGCGCTCTTCCTCGGTCAGCTCCCATTGCACCGGTGACCAGATGGTCGGCAGATCGTCCACGTACAGGGTTTGGGGATCAATGATGGATGGCATGGTTTTCCTCCGCCGCGATTATACCTGCAAAAAAAGCGGCCTCAAGTGGCCGCTCTGACAATCGTTTCAGGAACATGACCCGGTAAACCCACCCGCTCCTGCCAACAGCGCGGCCGTTCCTGGTTTGTTGTTTTCGGATATACTTCCAGCCATGGTAGAACTCGAACAACTCCTCAGCGACCTGGTCTCCATCAACTCGGTCAACCCCGATCTCGTTTCCGGCGCGCCCGGCGAAACCGAAATTGCCCACTTTATTGCCCAATGGCTGGAACATGCCGGCTTGGATGTGCAGTTAATTGAGTCTGAATCAGGGCGCCCAAACGTGGCCGGGATTGCACACGGTACGGGCGGTGGGAAAACTTTGCTGCTCAACGGTCACATGGACACGGTCGGTGCGGGCGGGATGTCGAATCCGCACGAACCGGTCATCAAGGAGGGACGCCTGTATGGACGGGGCGCTTATGATATGAAAGGCGGCCTGGCCGCCTGCATGTCTGCGGTGGCAGAGGCGCGGAAACAGCACCTGCGCGGGGATGTCGTCTTTACCGCGGTCATTGACGAGGAATACGCCAGTCTGGGCACGCAGGATCTGGCAAAGAGATTCCACGCGGACGGTGCAATCGTTGCCGAGTTCACGGAACTCCAACTGATCCTGGCGCACCGGGGCTTTGTCTGGCTCGAGGTCGAGACAATTGGCCGGGCAGCTCACGGTTCACGGCCCGACCTGGGCATAGATGCGATTGTCAAAATGGGGAAAGTGCTGACGGAATTAGAAAAGCACGATCAAGAGCTCCGTTCCAATCCGACCCACCCACTGCTCGGAAGCGGCTCATTACATGCCTCGCTGATCAAAGGCGGACAGGAACTATCCACCTACCCGGATAAATGCGTGGTTTCAGTAGAAAGGCGAACGCTTCCTGGTGAATCCCCCGAGAACGTCGAAGCTGAGTTGTTGCGCATCATCGAGGAAATCCAGGGCTCGGATTCATCATTTCAAGCTGTTGTAAGGCGAGGCTTAGACCGGTCTCCGCTGGAGACTCCCGGAGATGCAGGGATTGTCAAATCGGTCCAGAATGCGGCCGGAAAATTGCTGAAGCATCTGCTCCCAATAGCAGGGGTACCGTTCTGGACGGATGCGGCTTTGCTCTCGGCGGCGGGAATCCCATCCCTGTTGCTCGGTCCCTCCGGTGGCGGTGCGCACGCCGTAGAAGAATGGGTGGATATGTCCAGCATCAAGACGTGTGCGGATATTTATCTGGCAACGGCTGCAGACTTTTGCCGCTAACCGAAGGTCCCGTAATAAGCAGGACAGATACTTAAAAGTCACCCAAGATGCGTGACCTACTTGTGCCGATTCGATGCAAGCATAATCGCCAGCGGTAGCAAGACCTGCTCGGCACATAGACCACAGATGATTGCAAGTTCATTAATTCCCGGAGAGAACATGGATCAATCCACCGTCAGAGTCTTGGACAGATTCCTCGGGAAATCTGGATCGAAGCCGCGCATCACGCTCATATGATATGAAAGCAATTGCAACGGCAGAACCGCCAGCAGGGAGGCGATCTCAGGCGTCGACTTGGGCAGGACGATCAGGTCGCTGGCGTTTGCCCGCAAGCGTGCATCTTCTTCGCCGATGGCGATGGCGCGCGCCCCCCGGCAAGTCACTTCGTTGATCCCGCTGACGATGAGCGGCACATCCAACGGTCCGGCGGCAAACAGGACCGGGAAGCCATTCGTCACAGCCGAAAGCGGGCCATGCTTGAACTCGGTCGAGAGCATCCCTTCACAGTGGGCATAGGTGATCTCCTTGAGTTTCAGCGCCCCCTCCAGCGCCATCGCATAGGTCGCACCGTATCCCAGGCAATACAGGTCGTTCCAGGCGTTGACCGCCGGGGCAATCGCCACCACCTGCGGGGCTACCATCTCCAGCGTTTGCTCCATCAGTTCGGGGATGACCGCCAGTTCAGCCGTATTACGCCCGGCCAGTCGGTAGGCCAGGTACAGGAAGGAAACCACTTGGTTGGTGAAGGTCTTGGTGGCTGGGACGGAAATCTCGTAGCCGCAGCAAAGCGGCAGGGTGCAGGCGGTGGCTTTGGTCAGTGTGGAACCGATTACATTAGCCAAACCGAAAGCGGTCATGCCCTGGGCTTCGCCAATTTGCAAGGCGTTGAGCACATCCTTTGTCTCACCGCTCTGACTCACGAACAGGCCCACATCCTCGTAGTTGACCGCCGGAGCATACTGCGGGATAAACTGCGGAGCCAGAACCGGGATGGCGGTCCGTCCGGCAATCTGGGCAAAATAGACCGAACCCGCCAGGCAGGCATGGAAACTAGTCCCGCAGCCGATAAAATACAACTGGCGCGCTGACCGTATCTTTTCGAGCAGTTTCGGAACATCAGGACTGCCGTCCAATAGATGCAGGAGTTCGCGCGCCACTTGCGGCTGCTCGTGGATTTCTTTCAGCATGAAGTGCGGATACCCACCCTTCTGGACGGCATCCATCGTCTCGGTAACTGTTTCCGAATCCCGCGCGATAACGCTACCGTCTTTCACCGAGCGCAGTTCGACCCGGTCAGACCACAGGGTGATGATTTCTCCATCCTGGATGCGGACGATTTCGCGAGTCAAAGGGAGGATCGAAGGCAGATCCGAGGAGAGACAAGTAAAGCCATCCCCGATGCCGACGACCAGGCCAGAACCTTTTTTGATGGCGTAGAGCTTGGTATCGTTGACACGCCCGATGACAAAGGCGTAATCCCCTTGCAAGTCGCCATATGCCAGACGGATGGCGTCAATGAAGTCGTAACCTTTTTTGATGTAACGCTCCACGGCATGGACGCAGGATTCACCGTCGTTCTGTGACCGGACGGTGAGGCCCTCAGCCATGAACTGCTCGCGCAGTTCGACATTGTTGACCACGTTGCCGTTATGCGCCCCGACCAGATCGCCGTCCGAATCCAGATGAGGCTGGGAGTTGACCTGCGAGGGTTCACCAAAAGTGGCCCAACGCAACTGGGTTATGCCGCGCTGGCCGGTCATCTCAGCAAATTTATACCTTGCGGCTACATCTTCCACACGGCCGGTATCCTTGCGCAGATCAATTTTGGGACCGCTGATGGTGGCGGCGCCAACCGAATCGTAGCCGCGGTAAGTCAGGCGTTTGGCCGCTTCGATGAGAATGGGCCCGAGGGGTTGTTCATCTCTGGTGACAATGCCGAAGATACCACACATGTTTGAGAGTCACTCCTAAAGGGGATGGTTGCTGAGGCCAAGTTTATCATACTCATTGGTGTGCTTATTCAATTCCCAGTCTTTGTGCTACAATTATCTTATCAGGCATAGAAAGATGCCATTCTTCTTTGACCCACCAAGGAGGTATTGAGATGACTGGTTTCGTCGGAAATATCGAAGATATGACCCTAAAGAACAATTATTTCCGTGAGGTGTTGTTCACGGGCAAACACGCCCAACTAGTTGTGATGTGCCTGCAACCGAGCGAAGAAATCGGCAATGAAGTACACAAGAATGTTGACCAGTTCTTCCGCATCGAGCAAGGCGAAGCAAAATTCGTCTTCAACGGCGCGGAGGAACACGTCGTACACAGCAGTGACGCGGTTGTGGTACCGGCGGGCACTTTCCATAATGTGATCAATACCTCAAAAGTGGGGCAATTGAAGTTGTATACCGTTTATTCGCCTCCGAACCATCCGAAAGGTACGATCCACAAGACCAAAGCAGAGGCAGAGGAAGCGGAAAAGCGCGAACATCATTAGAACCAGCAGCTTCCAGAAATAAAATGACCGCAGGCTCCATCTGGGAGACCTGCGGTCCATTTATTTACGCTGGGTCAGGGGTATTATCACCGTGGTGGTCTAATAGTTGGGAAGGTCCCTGAGAATCAGGCCAGAGTTGTCTTATTTCGTGCGATCACAAGAAGTGTAATATCGTCATAATTTGGTGCTTCTTTAATCCAATCATCGAGAGTGCTTTGCAGGTGTTCCAAAAGAGCTTTGGCCGGCGCGGGTGCCGAACCAATGGATGTTCTTAAATGTTCCAAATCCAAGGATTCATTCAACGGATTACTGGCATCTGTCATCCCATCCGTAAAAGCGACCAGGCTTTCACCGGGAGCCAGGAATAATTCCAAATCCTCATATCGCGCATCCGGGGATACGCCCAGCGCAATTCCCCTGCCGGTTAGGGTCTTCACCTTGCCGGAAGCCTTTCTTAGGAGAGGTGGGGGATGTCCCGCGAGTGCATACTTCAGAATCGAATTTGCCGGATCCAAGATTGCGTAAAATGAGGTAACGAAATTTGCCTTTATGCCATGATCATATAACGCCCGGTTAACCTGAGCTAGTAAGGCCGCGGGTGAGTCTTCGTTTTCCACCCGCTCGCGTATCAGGCCGTGCGTCAGGGCCATATACAGCGCAGCCGGGGCGCCCTTGTCGCATACATCCGCAACAATGAAACCCCAGCGACCGCCTGGTAATTTGAAAATGTTGTAATAATCTCCAGATGTCTCGAATGCTGGTTTCCAGAAAGCCGCCAGGCTGTAACCACGAATCCTCGGCAATATTTCAGGCAGCAGGCTGACCTGCACCTTGCGAGCCAAATCGAGTTCATGTTTCAGATGGGTGTGTTGGATCCGAATCTGGTCATACAGGCGAGCTCTCTCTAGCGCAGCACCAACCTGTCTGGCCCCCGCGGTCAGGAACTGCAAGTCGGATGCGGAGAGCAATTGCCATTCTTTCGTAGCGAAGTTCATTACCCCTATTACCTGATCATTGCAGATAATTGGCACGCTGGCATGGAACATCAAGTCGTTGTTTTCCTTGCTGGTTTTGGCCGCATCTTGCAGGCGGCTGCACTCAACAACGTTGACACCGCGCTTCAGCCTTCCTGTCCGCAACAATTTCTGGCAGTGACATTCCGGTGGTCGCGTCAGATAATATCGATCGGACTGTTCCAGGCTGGGAGGCAAGTTGTGTGCAGCTGCAAGGACAAATCCATGCGGAGGAAACTGCCCGGCATTCTGGTTTAGAAACCCGCCATCAACCATGAGAGAGATCCAGGCGGTATTTAAGGTCATCACCCCCAGCAGGGTCTGAAGGGTCCCATTGAGGAGGGATTGCACGTCAGGCGCCCGATTGGTCGACTCTGCCAGCTGGTTGAGGGCACGTAAACGTGCAATCTCTCGCTCACCGGGTGGACCCGGGAAGGCATCGTGTCTGAGCCGAATTTGCCTTTGGGTGAGAAATGGCCTTTTCAGGTTGTATCTTTCAAAGGGGTTTTCTGCAATCAGGCCGTTGTCTTTGAGCCAGTGGTAAAAAAATCCCAGGGAGGAACTAATCCTCTTCAGAGTAGCCTGGACTGTTCCCTGAATATGACAATCAAGCAGATAAGTGCGTATGGCTACATCATCCGAGGCTTCTGGCTTGAAATCCTCCCCTCCATGATCGGTTGACCAATTAATATACTCTTCCACATCCTGGAAAACAACTGTCCCTGGGGATTTGAGTGAAGCTGCAAAGCGCTTTAATAATTCCATTTCTACTCAATCAAAAGTTAGAGTGAGAGATTTTATCTACTCAACGGTTAATAAAACCGTTTTAAGTCTCATCCTGATATTTCAACAATAATTAAATGACTGTCCTGGATGGCAATCATATTTAATGCGGTCTCATCCCAGATCTTTACTGCATCCCCTGCTTTCACGTTGAGGTTATTTATTCTAAGAGAGCCTTCCAAACAAGCCAGATAAAACAGACGCGTGGGAAGCATTTCTGCTTGTATCTGTCTGCCAGCCTCAATCTCCGATACGAAAATATTCGTGTCCTGGTTGACCTGGATCATGTCATTCATTCTTTGACCTGAAGCAATCCGCAAGAGTTTATTGAGACGATCCTCCTTCGTAAAGTGGTTGGAAACATAATGAGGTTGTAACCTTACCGCATTCGGTTGGATCCAGATTTGTACGAAGCGGAGAGCCCTGGCAGGTGAGTCATTTGTTTCGCTATGAGTAATTCCGGAACCAGCACACGTATATTGCATGTCTCCGCGCTTAATCTTATGCATATTCCCCATACTATCCACGTGAGTCAATTCACCCTCTACACAATAGGAGATGATTTCGATTTCGTTGTGAGGGTGCGTTTTAAATCCAGAACCCGGTTTCACCACAAAATCATTGAAGGCAATCAAATCTCCAAAATGCCTATTCTCAGGGTCATCGTAGTCACCAAATGAGAAGTGAAAACGGCCGGTATGCCACCCAAAATCACCAAGGTATATTTGGTTTGAAGGAATTTTAGATAGCATATGTAATTTCCTGATCACATTAAAAAACAAGGCGAACAAGCCTCCAGTATAGCAGACTTATTAATATAATTCAAGTCTTATTTATCATATTAATTTCGACTTTATCATGGTTGGGAAGAATTATATTCCGCCTCGATCAATAAACGAACCGGCGATCTCCGAATAGATTGAGACCGCCGTTAAGTATGTGATTATGAGAGACCCGTTCGACCTAACTTCCTTATACTCTTCTTAAACTCCTTTACCTGCCCCTCCAACCATGCCAGCCAGCCAGCCAGACCTTCCCCGGTCAGGCAGGAGAGTTCGAACTGGGTCACGCCCGGGTTGAGTACTTCGATACCTTTCTTGAAGAAATCCATGCGGAAGGGCACGTAAGGCAGCAGGTCAATCTTGTTAATGATAACCGCGTTCACGCCGCGATACATGCCGGGGTATTTGTAGGGCTTATCGTCGCCTTCAGGGATGGAAGCCACCAGCACACTCTTGTGCGTGCCGAGTTTGAAGTCTGCCGGGCAGACCAGGTTGCCGACGTTTTCGACGATGACCAGGTCAAGGGTGCCCAGATCGAGTTGGGAGAGGGCACCCTGCACCATGACGGCATCCAGGTGACAATCACCGCCGGTGTTGACCTGGATGGCAGTCGCCCCGGCAGCCTTGGCGCGGTCAGCGTCAAAGGAGGTGGCGATGTCGCCGTTGATCATGCCGATTCGCAGGCGGCCTTCCAGACCTTTGATCGTCTGTTCGATCAGGGAGGTCTTTCCAGCCCCTGGTGAGGCCATCACGTTGATGGCGAAGACACTCGCGGCATCAAGCCTGGACTGGTTTTCGACTGCCAAGCGGTCATTGGCAGATAGGATTTTTTCGACCACAGGGATGCGTTGCGGCATGTTTGGTTCTCCAAGAAGTGTCCTGCAAGGGATAAACTTTACCACTAAGACTCAAGGACGCAAAGAAAAATAACGGTGAATTCATTTTAATTTCATGATTTATGGTTTCTGCTCAAACCCTTTCACAATCAGGAATAGTAGACTTACTCGTCTACGTCTATAGCTTCCAAGTGGAACTCCTCACCGGTCTTTACCTTCACGTGCGTCCCGCTGCAATGCGGACAGGCAAACTCTTCATTGGCGGGTCGATACTCTTTCCCGCAATCCTGACAGGTCAGCACCACCGGCACGCGCCGGAAGTGCAGTGTGGCGCCTTTGGCAATCGTGCCATCACTGATGATATCCCAGTAGAACTGGACCGAATCGTCCACAACGGATGACCACTGTCCAAGGACAAGATACAGATCAGTGATGCGGCTGGCCTTCTTTGCCTGGGCGTGGCGAATGGCAATTTCGAGGATACTTTCGGTAATGGCGAGTTCGTGCATGGGTCAGGCCATTATACAGCAATACGGGTTTCGATTTCAGCCGGGGGAAGGATGGGGTGAATCATCCCTGAGGGACCCCATTTAACCCAAAAATGGACACGCTGGTCCGTGTCCCAATCGGAAAAAGGATGGCTGTCAGCGCAGCGCGTCCAAGTTGACCTTTGCCTGGGGAGCGTTCGTCCAAAAAGTCGTCAGGGTTTCGCAGGCGTAGTCGGGACAGGCCGCGCAGTTCTCCAGACCATGTTCCTGCACACAAGCACGAATTTTACACTCCTTGCAGTAGCCAATGGTACGTCCGCCGGTCATGCACCCGTCGCAAAGGATATTGGCAGCAGTGATGTTCGGCGCATTGTAATCCACCCGCCATTTCACGGCGGCTTTTTCAAGGGCGACCTGGTCGTTGGCCTGGGTGGCAATGTAGGCATCGCATTTGACGCAGTCCAATCCACAAGCGGCAATCAGGGTAGTCATAGAGTCACCTCCTCGTGAAAGATATATTTACCCCTTCAAGGGGCAGGTAGATTATAGTACATTTGTTCTAAATCCGCAATACCTTTTTATACTTCGAGAAAACAGGTTCGGAATGTGTTCAAATCGTTTTCCAGAATTTCCAGTCCCTGCAACCAGGAGGCTGTATGAACCGCTTCCAAGCAAAACCATGTGCCAATAAAATAATCACGGTATGGCCGTCATATCCATCCTAGAGGCAGGCATCGGAATCTCCGCTTGAGAGACGCAGGGGTCGAAAAATCGCATCTCCTATAATTCTTCTTTACTTTGGTAATCCTCTTGCGGCCAGTGCCTCCGGCAAGATCCAATCGCACCCCTGCTTCCAGTAATGAACCCGTTTCCTGCGGTAAAACGGGTTCATTAATAATTACTTCTTCTCGTAATCTTCCGGGAGCCAGCAGCATAAAACCAAATCGCGGGCTGCTTTGACCTCGTCCATGCGGCCAAAGGGCGTCTTGTGCGGGGCATCGTGGAGCAGGGCCGGGGTCTTTTTCGCTTCGGCTGCGATCTTGATCAGGGCATCAGCAAAAACGTCCAGCGTACCCTTGTTCTCGGTTTCGGTCGGCTCGATCATCAACGCTTCGTGGACAGTGAGTGGGAAGTAATTGGTCGGTGGATGGAAGTCGTAATCCATCAGCCGCTTGGCCACATCCAATGCACGGATTCCGGGGGCGTCGGCCCACTGGCCTTCGGCTACGAACTCGTGCATGCAAATACGGTCGAACGGGACGGTGTAGATGCCCTTCAGACGCGCCTTGATGTAATTGGCATTCAGTACAGCGTACTCTGAAACCTGGCGCAAGCCGTTCGGTCCATGCATGGCAATGTAAGTGTAGGCACGCACCAGCATCCCAAAGTGACCGTGGAAAGCCTTGACACGGCCGATCGTTTTTTTCGGCGTGACGAAACCGAACAAAGGCGGTTCATCAGCTGTGCTCTCTTCGACAATCCCCACCAGAGGGCCTGGGAGAAAGTCTGCCAGTTTTTTCGTAACGCCCACCGGACCCGAACCCGGTCCACCGCCGCCATGGGGGGTGGAAAAGGTCTTGTGCAGGTTGTAGTGCATCACGTCTATACCCACGTCGCCGGGACGTAAAATGCCGAGCAAGGCATTCAGGTTGGCACCATCACCATAGACCAGCCCGCCGCAATCGTGGACAGTCTTGATCACTTGCTCGAGGTGTTCGTCAAAGAGACCAAGAGTATTCGGGTTGGTCAGCATCAGACCGACGGTGGTATCGTCGCAGGCAGTTTTCAGGGCAGCCAGGTCCACGTTGCCACGCTTATCTGACGGGACCTGCACCACCTCCAGACTGCTCATGACCGAAGAAGCCGGATTCGTCCCGTGGGCCGAATCGGGAATGAGCATCTTGATCCGTTTGGTATCACCGCGATCCTTGTGATAGGCACGCATGATCAGCACACCGGTCAACTCGCCGTGTGCACCGGCAGCCGGTTGGAGTGTCAGCGCGGCAAAGCCGGAGATTTCCTTCAACCATTCCTGCAAGGTGTACATCAAAGCCAGATTGCCCTGGACCGTCTCAATTGGCTGGAGTGGATGTGTGAAAGCGAAACCGGGCAGGCGGGCAGTATCTTCGTTGATCTTCGGGTTGTACTTCATCGTGCAGGAACCCAGAGGATAGAAGCCGCCATCTACGCTATAGTTGTATTTCGACAGGTTGACGTAGTGACGGACAACATCCACTTCGGCCAATTCGGGCAATGGCAAATCCTTGCGGAGAAGGTTCATCGGCAGTTTAGCAAGCGGCACGTCTGGGTCCGGGAAAGTAACACCGGTGCGTCCGGGGGAGGAGAGTTCGTAAATCGTAGGTTCAGTCATGATTCACCTCCGCCAGCACATCCACCAGGGCATCAATTTCATCTTTGGTATTCATCTCTGTGACAGCAATCAGCATGTGGTCTTTAAGCGAAGGGTAATCCTGGCCCAGGTCGTAGCCGCCCAGAATGCTATGTTCGAGCAGGTGGTCATTGATTTCAGCGACCGGCTTCGGACAACAGACCGAGAACTCGTGGAAGAAAGGCGCATCAAAGCAGAGCGAATAACCCTTAACTTTGCTGATCTTTTCAGCCGCATAATGAGCCTTATGGAAGCACAGTTCGGCCACCTGGCGCAGACCGGTTTGCCCGAGGAGCGACAGGTACAAGGCGGCGGCCAGCGCCATCAACCCCTGATTGGAACAAATATTGGAGATGGCGCGCTCGCGCTTGATGTGCTGCTCGCGGGCAGTAAGGGTCAGCACGAAGGCGCGCTGGCCGCGATTGTCCACAGTCTCACCGACCAGGCGTCCGGCCATCTTATGGATGTATTGCTTACGGGTGGTGAAAAAGCCAAGGTATGGGCCACCGAACGAGAGCGGAATGCCAAGCGGCTGACCTTCACCAACGACAATATCAGCGCCCATCTCGCCGGGAGTTTTGAAGAGCGCCAGGGCGGTCGGGTTGGCGGCCACACAGACCAGCGCACCCTTGCCATGGGCAAGTTCTATAAGTCTGGTGAAATCGTAAACACGCCCGAAAAAGTCCGGGTACTGGACGATGACCAGGGCGGTGTTCTCGTCAATCAAGCCTTCGAGCGAATCCGGACCAGCGTCCAGATTAGCCTTCGGGTCGTCACCAGCCAGATCCAGGCTCATCCCCTGAACATAAGTGCGCATGGTCTCGCGGTACTGCGGGTGAAGGGTCGGCGAGATGACCACCTTTTTCCGCTTGCCGCGGAATTGGGCGTAGGCCATGTTGGCCGCCTCGGCTACAGCCGTGGCGCCGTCATAGTGCGAGGCGTTCGAAACCTCCATACCGGTCAGCGCGCAGATCAGGCTCTGGTATTCGAAAATGGACTGCAAAGTGCCCTGCGAAATTTCCGGCTGGTAGGGTGTGTAAGCGGTGTAGAACTCGCCGCGTCGCAGGATATGGTCGACCGCGGCCGGGATGTAGTGGTTGTACGCTCCCGCGCCGAGAAACGAGACCAGGTCCGTACGGATGTTCTCATTGCCAATGGAGAGTTCGCCCAGTTCAGCGGCGGCCTCCATCTCGGTCAGCGCAGGCGGCAGGTCCAGTTCGGGAAAGCGGTGTTTGGCCGGGATATCCTTGAACAGGTCTTCCAGGCTTTTCACGCCAATGGTGGCAAGCATCGCCTCCCGCTCTTTGGGGGATTGCGGGATATAGGTCATAGATGCTCCTTGCAACGGTGCATGAAATTAATGCGCGCGTTCATCACAATACTTGGTGTAAGCAGCGGCGTCCATCAGACCGGAGGCGTCCGCGCTTTCCACCTTGACCATCCAGCCTTGACCATACGGATCGTTGTTTAAGACTTCGGGGTTGCCGCTCAGGTCTTCATTCACAGCCACCACTTTACCGCTGGCCGGAGCGTACGTCTCCGCAGCGGCCTTGACAGACTCGACCGAGGCAATTGGCTTTCCTTGCGAGACCGTCTCGCCGACGCTGATCACGATTTCCACAAAGACGATATCCGAGAGCTGACCCTGGGCATAATCGCTCAGGCCCATGGCACCGGTCGCAGGGTCGAACCACTCATCGGTCTTGGCGTACTTGAGATTGGGGGGAATATTCATTTGGGTGTCTCCTCGAAAGGTAGTTTTGATAAAACCAAGAGGGCGCACGCAGACAGAATGTGCGCCCTCTGTCATCAACCTGAGAGATTCTCCTGAGCAGAGGCTTGAACAAATTTCAGAGGCCTCAGCAGAAGGATTGCCCCGTCGGTGTCCCGGAGCGGTGAGGTTAAATCCGCAGGGGACTTTCCAGAGGAATATGGCGCAGGGTCCTCTTTACCTGAGAGATTCACCCGGACTTGCCTGTTCCGGGTTTGCCCCTTCGGTGCTCTCTAAATCGTAGGTGCGACTTCCCTTACACCACCCGCCACACCAGGACGGTGTGCTTGCGGGAGGGCAGGTGTAGTCGCTATTTGACAACTAAAGTCGTCACTTCCAAGAGAGTCTCTTCCCTGCTTCCAATTGCTTGTAATATATAGTGCATTGTAAGAGCAAGAAGGACGAGAGTCAAGGAAAAATTTCATGCTAGAGAAACAAAAACCGGCGCGTTTCCGCGCCGACCAGATGGAAGATAGAAAGAGTTAGGCACCTGTGAGCGTGCCGCGCACCCAGTCACCCACCAGCCAGTACTTGAAATCCTGACCCTGGCTGGTCTGAACGCCGCCGATGATGCCGTAGATAAGCGACCCCAGTGGCATGAGCAGGAATACAGGTGTCAGGAGAAGGGCAATTGGGATGAGCAGAATGCCGACGAGAAGTGCGGAAAGTACACCTGTTACTGCCCACATGAAACCTATCAAGACACCCGCACCACCCCACCAGATTAGTTGGAAAATGAACGCCTGAAGGGAATGATATGCGACATACCTGGAACGGTCTTTGTAGATCAGATAAATCAGCAAAGCCACGACTGGTCCGAGAAATCCAGTGATCAGGTTGGTCAGTACACTGAGATGTGCGATCAGCGCCCAGGTCCGTTCATCGCCGGGAGCCATGGTTTGGGGTGGGTTATATGGAACCGGCGGCATGGGTGGCTTGGGCATAGGAGGATGAAGGACGGGTTCAACCGGCGGGAGGATAGCTTCAACCGGTTCAACCGGAGGATGAACTTTCTTTTTAGCAGGCATATTATTCTCCTAATCGTGAGTATTGATCCTAACGAAGCAAATCTAAAGGTATATAACGATTTTCCCGCCTATTGGTTGCATATTATTGAATTTAAGAAGCCCGCCAATCGGCGGGCTTCTCGTCGAAGCGAATTAATGATTATGCGACCCAGTGCTGATCGCGGAGGAATTTTGTAATGACCGGAACCTCGAAATATTTCCCCTGGTAGGCAAGGATTGCCGGCCAGATCAAGAGCAGCCACACAATCGGAGCGATACAACCTATGAGCGCACCAATTCCGAAGGTTATGGCAGCGAGAGCGGACGAGAGAATTGCCAGGACAATCTCGACAATCCAGACAACGACATTCAAGGCAAGCGCCTGGACCGCGTGGAATTTTATGAAAGGCCGGTTTTTCTTCCCTTCAACGAAAAGCATGATTAGTGCAATGGGAAAGATCGGGTAGCCAAGTGCAGCCCAGAGTTTATCATCGCTGGTTATATCCGTATTCATTTTGTGCCTCCTCAGATTTTGATAATTGTCTGGATTTGAAAGAAGAAAACTCCAAGTCCAGACCAATATATGAAAATCTCAAATTAGGCGACCCAGCCTTGCTTCTTGACGAAGTCAGTCAGCACAGGGACGGTCACCCACTTGCCCTGGTAGGATTGGATGCCCAAGACAATCGAGTAGATGAACGCCAACGGACCCAAGCACAATCCGATGCCGATGATAGAGGACCCCCAAGCGATGACGCTAAGGGCCAGTGAAAGAACCGCGTTGTATTTGATGAAACGACGAGCTTTCTTGTCATCCATAAACAGCATGACAGCCGCTACCGGCCAGAATATCCAGCCCAGCAACGCCCACAGTTTATCGTCACTGGTGATCCCGGAATCAATTGGTTGTTGTGTCATTAGTTTCTCCTGAGAATATGAAATCGTTTGAGAGTTTGGAATATTTTACATCTAATCCGGACAAAAAGCAACCGGTTTATCCAGGCGCTTTGGTGCTGGTTTTCACGGGAGTTGTGTTAACCTTTTTCTAAAAAGGCAGTAGAATTGCAGCGTGACTCATCGACCGCGCATCGTCTTTATGGGTTCCCCTGACTTCGCCATCCCGACACTTGAGGCGCTTGCAAGGCGTTACCCACTCGTCGGCGTGGTAACCCAGCCAGATCGTCCGGCGGGGCGCGGCTGGAACCTGCGAGTACCGGTCGTTAAAGAGGTCGCACTCCGCCTCGGCATCCCTGTCGTGCAGCCCGAAAAATTGCGTCTCCCCGAAGCCATGACCCAACTCCAGGCCTGGGCTCCAGATTTGATAGTGGTCGCTGCCTTCGGGCAGATCCTGCGCCAGGAGGTGCTCGACCTCCCCCGCTTCGGCTGTATCAACGTTCATGGATCGCTGCTGCCAAGGGGACGCGGTGCAGCACCAATCCAGGCCTCCATACTGGCAGGAGACCTGGAAACCGGCATCACGATCATGAAAATGGACCCGGGAGTGGATACCGGCCCAATCCTCAATCAACGCGCGCTCCCGATTGCCCCTGACGATACCGCTGGGACGCTCTTGGCGAAGATGGCCTCTCTCGGTGCAGAACTCCTGCTCGAAACCCTGCCACCTATTCTCAGCGGTGACCTCATCCCCCGGCCCCAGCCCGAAGAAGGCGCAACCTACGCTCCGATGCTCAAAAAAGAGGACGGCTTGCTGGATATCACAAGGCCTGCAAACGAACTGGAGCGGCGTGTGCGTGCCATGAATCCATGGCCGGGAGCGTACATTGACTGGAAAAGAGTGCCGTTGAAGGTATTGCGAGCCCGCGTTAGCGGGGGAAAAAGCCCCGGCGCAGGGTTCAGGCTCGCCGTTGAAGGATGCCCCGCCATAGGCACAGGGCAGGGGATTCTTATCCTGAATGAAGTCCAGCCGGCGGGGAAAAAGCCCATGCCGGGGAAGGCATTTCTGTCTGGGGCAAGAGATTGGCAAAACACATAACCGCCAAGTCGCGAAGCCGCAAAACCGTTCGTGTCTTTATGGCTTCGTGGTAGAAACCTCTCACGGAGAACATCATGCCAAAATACGTCGCAGCCATCGACCAGGGCACCACGAGCACCCGCTGCATCCTGTTCGACCATTCAGGGAATATCATCGCCGTGGACCAGAAGGAACACGAGCAGATATACCCGAAGCCCGGCTGGGTTGAACACGATGCTCTCGAGATCTGGGAACGTACCCAGCGCGTCGTCCGCGGTGCACTGGAAAAATCCGGCTCGGACGTGACCGATATTGCTGCCATCGGCATCACCAACCAGCGTGAGACCACCCTCGTCTGGGAGCGCGAGACCGGGCGGCCGGTCTACAATGCCATTGTCTGGCAGGACACGCGCACGGATGCCATCTGCAGCGAACTGGCAAGAAATGGCGGTCAGGACCGCTTCCGGGCCAAGACCGGCCTGCCACTGGCAACTTATTTCTCCGGGCCAAAAATCAAATGGATTTTGGAGAACATCCCCGGGACGCTCCAACGGGCTGAGAAAGGCGAGCTGCTTTTTGGAAACATGGATACCTGGGTGCTCTGGAACATGACCGGTGTGCACGTCACCGATGTGACCAATGCATCCCGCACATTATTGATGGACCTGAAAACGCTCGACTGGGATGAAGAAATTCTCCAAGCCCTCGGCATCCCGCGCCTCTTACTGCCCGAAATCCGCTCCTCGTCGGAGGTATACGGCAAGGCCAAAGGCGGGCTGGGCGGCGTCCCGCTGGCAGGTGACCTGGGCGATCAGCAGGCCGCACTTTTTGGCCAGACCTGCTATTCACCAGGCGAAGCCAAGAACACCTACGGCACGGGTTGTTTCATGCTCATGAACACCGGTGAGAAACCTGTCCTTTCAAAAAACGGACTCCTGACCACACTCGGATACAAGATCGGCAGCAAGCCTGCCGTCTATGCTCTGGAAGGTTCGATCGCCATCGCCGGAGCACTCGTCCAGTGGCTGCGCGACAACCTAGGGATGATCGAAAAATCGTCCGATGTGGAAACCCTCGCCCGGTCTGTGGAGGATGCCGGCGGGATTTACTTCGTCCCAGCCTTCTCCGGTCTTTTCGCTCCCTACTGGCGATCAAACGCGCGCGGCGCCATCGTCGGCATGACGCGCTACGTCAACAAGGGACACATCGCCCGCGCCGTTCTGGAAGCGACCGCCTTCCAAACACGTGAAGTGTTGGATGCTATGGAGAAGGATTCCGGCGTGAAATTGACCTCGCTGAAAGTGGATGGCGGGATGGTTTTCAACGAACTGTTGATGCAATTCCAGGCCGACATTCTCGACGTGCCCGTCATCCGCCCCAAGGTGGCCGAAACGACCGCCCTGGGCGCGGCCTACGCGGCCGGGTTGGCGGTGGGGTTCTGGAAGGATTACGACGAACTGCGCACCAACTGGGGCAAGGACAAGGAATGGAAACCATCCATGCCTGTTGAGAAACGCAATACACTCTACATCGGCTGGAAGAAAGCCGTCACCCGTACTTTTGATTGGATCGAATAATTCTTTAAAAGGTTAAAGTGTACCTACATCCTTATTCTGGAAAGAAACCATGAATCGACAAGACATCCTCACCTCGCTCAAGTCCCACTCCCCCACGGTACTCATCGTCGGTGGCGGAATCAACGGTGTCGGCACCTTCCGCGACCTGACCCTCCAGGGCGTGGATACCCTGCTTGTTGACCGGGGCGATTTCTGCTCCGGCGCCTCGGCAGCCTCCTCGCGCATGGCACACGGAGGCATCCGCTACCTTGAGAATGGCGAATTCCGCCTGGTGCGGGAAGCCGTGCAGGAACGTAATCGTATGATCCGGAACGCGCCCAGCCTGGTCCAGCCGCTGCCCACCACCATCCCCATTTTTAAAACCTTCTCCGGCCTGCTGAATGCCCCGCTCAAGTTCCTCGGCTGGCTGGAGAAACCGTCTGAACGCGGCGGGCTGATTATCAAAGTCGGGCTTATCTTCTACGACGCTTTTACCGGTAAAACCCGCGCTGTGCCGCGCCACGTCTTCGAAGGGCGCGCCAGCGCGCTTAAGAAATACCCGCGCCTGAATCCAGGCATCCGCTACGCTGCCACCTACTACGACGGCATCATCCTCTCCCCCGAACGCCTGACCATCGAGCTCCTGCTCGACGCAGAAAAAGAAGGTGACCACGCCCACGCCCTGAACTACGTTTCCCTGGTCAGCGTAAAAGGTGACGAAGTCGTGCTTAAGGATGGAGTGACAGGTCAAACCTTCGATATCTCCCCGCGCCTGATCGTTAACGCCGCCGGTCCCTGGATTGATATCACCAACAGGACCTTGGGCCTGCCGACACTTTACGTCGGTCTGACCAAAGGGTCACACCTGGTACTTGACAATCCCGAATTGCGTGAAGCCATCGGCGACCACGAATTCTTCTTTGAGAACAAAGACGGACGGATCGTACTCATCTTCCCGTTGTTCGACAAAGTGATGATTGGTACATCCGACCTGCCGATTGAAGACCCCGACTCCGCCCGCTGTACCGAGGAGGAAGTGGATTATTTCATCGAGATGGTGGGGCGCGTATTCCCTGATATCAAAGTCAGCCGCGAACAGATCGTTTTCCGTTTTTCAGGTGTTCGCCCGCTGGCATATACCAAAGCCAAGAATGCCGGACAGATCACGCGCGACCACCACATCCAGGAAGACAAACTGGGGAATATCCCGGTCTACTCGCTGGTGGGCGGTAAATGGACCTCCTTCCGCGCTTTCTCCGAACAGGTAACCGACCGCGCCCTTGCTTTCCTCGACCGGCCGCGCAAAGCCGATACGAAAACCCTGCCAATCGGCGGGAAAGATGCCGCACCTATCAAAACCGATCCGCATTACACGCTCGGTGAAATCGCGGCCATGGCGAAGCGTGAGAAGATTGTCCATCTCGACGACTTGCTCCTGCGCCGCACCTTGCTGGGTTACCTGGGCCAACTCACCCGTCCGCTGGTGGTGGAACTGGCGAACGCTCTCGGCAATGACCTGGGTTGGAGCGGAATGCAGAGAGAAAACGAAGCGGAGCGAGCAATCAAAATTCTGGCGGAGAGTCATGGGGTCCGATTGTGATCCCGCAGGGAAGCAGTCATCGGTCGCCCCTGCTTTTTTTGATGGTAAAATTCCCTCCCTATGGCTGACTTCCCTCTCTACCAAATCACCTTCCTGCGTCATGGCGAGTCGGTCGGCAACCAGGAAAACCGTTTCCAGGGACATGCCGACTTTCCGCTGACCGAGACCGGTCGTGCCCAGGCAGACGCCCTGGCCGTACGCTGGCAGGCAGAGGGTCGCGTCTTTGACCGGGTCTTATCCAGCCCTCTCGCCCGCGCCCGCGAGACGGCAGAAATCGTTTGCGCGGCGCTTAATGCACCACTCGAACTCGACCCGGAATGGATGGAAATCAACAACGGCCTTCTTGCAGGGCTAAGTGATGAGGAAGCCAATCAAGCAGTCCCGCGCCCGCAGGTCATGACACCTTATACACACTTCGGGCGGACCGGCGAGAGCCGCTGGGAGGGGTACTTGCGCGCTGGACGAGCCATCCAGCGCATCCTGGACTGCGCTCCAGGGTGTTACCTAGTAATTGCGCACGGCGGTATTCTGAATTTGACCATGTACGCCATCCTGGGTATTCCCATCCAGAATGACCTCACCGGACCGCGTTTTATGTTCCACAATACTACCTTCGCAACGTTCACTTACGAGCCGGAACACCACAACTGGCGCTTGTTGAATTTCGACCACCGTCCACACTGGAAGGAAGATTGACGTGGAAATAATTAACGTTCTGACCTTCGGTGCGGGTGCCATCGGTACGTATATCGGCGGGTCGCTGGCCTTGGCCGGCAATCGCGTGGTATTCGTGGAACAATCCAGCGCCGTGGAGGAACTGCGTGGGCGCGGGTTGCGGCTCGATTTAACCATCAGCCGGAATTCGGTCTTCGATATCCAGGATTCGTCGGTGACCTTCGCAGCATCCCTGGAGGAGGCTCTCAAGTATGGCCCCTTCGATGTGGCCATATTTGCGCTAAAATCCTACGACACCGCCGCAGCATTGGATGCGATGAGGCCCCACGCACACCGACTCCCGCCCATCTTGTGTCTCTCCAACGGTGTGGATAACGAACCAGCTCTTGCTGCCGTTCTGGGTGCGGACAAAGTCATTGCCGGGACGGTCACCTCCTCGGTGGGACGCCGCGAAGTGGGTGATATTGTTCTCGAACGCCTGCGCGGGGTGGGTGTGGCAGACAAGCATCCGCTCTCGTTGTTCCTGGCAGAGGCGCTCAACGCGGCAGGATTGAACGCTCATCTCTTCCTGCGGGCCGCCGATATGAAGTGGTCCAAGATGCTGACCAACCTACCTGCCAATGCCACCACCGCCATCCTGAACATGACCGCCGCGGAAGTGTTCAGCCACCCAGGCCTGTTCCGGCTGGAGATGCGCATGCTGCGCGAAACCCTGGCCGTGATGCGAGCCAATCGCATCCGCGTGATGGATCTCCCACGCGTCCCCGTTCGGGCGCTTGGGCTGGGGACACGCCTGCCGGAGTTCGTGGCTCGCCCCTTGATGCTGAAAGCCATCGGCGGGGGACGCGGCGGCAAGATGCCTTCTTTCTCCATTGACCTGGTCTCGGGTCGTGGAAAGTCCGAAGTGGAATGGCTGAATGGTGCGGTCGTCCGTTACGGGGAAAAAGCGGGGGTGCCGACACCGGTCAATAAACTTCTGACCGAGACCCTCCTGGCGCTTACCCACGGTAAAATCCCCTTGACGGAGTTCAGGCATCAGTCGGAGAAATTATTATCCTTGACTTAAACTACAAAGGCACGGAGTAACTCATATTTATGTCTTGGTTAGTTCGTGGTAGAGATCCTATGAAAAATAAACATCCCATCCAACCCGCCACCCCACGCGATACTGTCGAAGTCCATCTGCCGGATGGACGCGTCCTTTCCGGGCCGCGAGGCGCAACCGCGGGGGAATTTTTACTGGCTGACACCGAGCCCCGCTCTGCGCCGCTGGTGGCTGCCATCGTCAACGGTGACTTGCGTGAGTTGACCTTCTTCATCAAAATGGATGCCAGCCTCGCCCCCGTAACCATGTCCGATGCCGACGGTGCCCGCGTCTACCGCCGCTCATTGACCTTCCTGCTTGAAACCGCCTTCGTGACGCTCTTCCCAGAGGCTGTCCTTATCATTGACCATTCCATCTCTTCGGGGGGTTACTATTGCCACGTCAACGGACGACCGGTGCTCGACCGGGTTGAACTTCGGCGGCTCGAAGCGGAAATGAAGCGGCTAGTGGATGCCAATCTTCCTTTCCTGCGTAGAGAAATCCCGGTGGCGGAGGCTATCGCTTATTTTGAGAAGGAGAACTATCCTGATAAAGTCAGCCTGCTGCGGCACCGGCGCAAGCCCTATGTGACCCTCTATAACATCGGTGAGCACATGGATTACCATCACGGCTACATGGTGCCCACCACCGGATATCTGAAGTGGTTCGCACTGAACCCGGCCAATACCGGGTTCACCCTGCGCTACCCGCGCCGGCGCGCCCCCACCACCATCGCGCCGATCGAAGACTATCCCAAGCTGATGGCCACCTTCCACCAGTACGGGCAATGGCTGGAACGGTTGGGCATTGACAACGTGGGGGCTTTGAACGATGCCATCGAAGGTGGGCGCAGCCGCGAGATCATCCTCGTGTCGGAGGCTCTGCACGAACAACACATCACCGACATCGCCCGACAGATTGCCCACCGGCGCAGGGAAGCGCGCATTGTGCTCATCTCTGGGCCCTCGTCTTCGGGTAAAACTACTTTTTCGCGGCGGCTGGCTATCCAACTGCTGGCGCTGGGCCTTTCGCCCTTTGCCCTCGAACTCGACAGTTATTTCGTTGACCGCGAGAAAACACCGCTTGACGATAAGGGCCAGTTCAACTTCGAGGCGCTGGAAGCTCTCGATCTCAATCTGCTCGGCGACCACCTGACCCGTCTTATTGCCGGGGAGACAGTGAACATGCCGCGCTACGACTTCAAAGCAGGCCGGCAGGTGACCGGAGATGCCATTCAACTGACCCCCGAGCAGATCATCATCCTGGAAGGCATCCACGGGCTGGACCCCCGCCTGCTCCCCGGACCCCTGTCTGCGCGCGCTTTCCGCATTTATGGCGCGGCGCTGACGCAGCTCAATCTCGACCGCCACAACCGCGTCTCCACCGCCGACACGCGTCTAATCCGGCGTATCGTGCGGGATGCGCGCGAGCGCGGCTACACTGCCCAGCAGACTATTTCCCGTTGGGAATCGGTGCGGCGCGGCGAGGAGCTGTACATCTTCCCCTACCAGGAAAACGCCGACGTGATGTTCAACTCTGCGCTGGTTTATGAAATGTCAGCCCTCCAACCGATGGCCGAGCCGCTACTTCGCCAGGTACCGCGCGGCACGCCCGAATTCATCGAAGCCAAACGCCTGCTGGCTTTTCTCGAGTGGTTCCTTCCCGTGGATGCGGATTTGATCCCGGATAATTCGATCTTGCGCGAGTTCATTGGGGGCTCGATTTTGAAAGATTTCAAGATTTGGAAAGCGTAAGAATCAGATGAACTTCATCGAGGTTTTTCTTATCGCCCTCAGCATGGCCATGGACGCATTTGCTGTTTGTCTCGGCGCGGGGACGCAGGAACAGACTTCTGGTTCACGGCCGACCTTCCGGCTGGCATTCCACTTCGGGTTGTTTCAGTTCCTGATGCCGGTGCTCGGATGGTTCGCAGGTACGACAATTGAGCGCTATATTGCTGCATATGACCATTGGATTGCCTTCGGTCTGCTGGCTTTCGTGGGTGGGCGCATGGTCTGGTCTGGTTTCCACCCGGAGAAAGAAGAAGAGAAAAATGACCCGTCCCGAGGCTGGACGCTGGTGCTGCTCTCAATTGCGGTCAGTATCGATGCGCTGGCGGTAGGTCTCAGTCTGGGAATTATTGGCGTGACCATATGGGTTCCAGCGGTGGTTATCGGCATCGTGACCGGACTGGTTTCCTGGCTGGGCCTGCGGCTGGGAAATAAACTGGGTGAAAAGTTCGGTAAAAGAATGGAGATTGCCGGGGGAATCGTCCTGATACTGCTCGGGGTCAGGATATTACTGGCGCATCTGATGGCGTAAGAAAAGCTCCAGGGCTGGTTGATTCAGGGCGGACTCTTTGCTATACTGATACAACCTGCTGCCTGCAAAGACCTCCACCAGCAGCAACTAATCGATCTTAATCAAATCAGAATTCTCTGTGTTGTTGAGCTACCCAACGGCTGATGAATAACGAGTTGAATGGTTAACGCGGTAGTTCAACCTGGTGGAGGAATAAGGAATTGAATTATGAGCGATTGCATCTTCTGTAGAATTGTCGAGGGCAAAGCAAGGTCATGGAAAGTCTATGAAAATGAAGGTGTTTATGCTTTCTTGGACATAAATCCCGTAAATGAATACCATACATTGGTCATCCCCAAAAAACATTACGAGAATATATTTGATATCCCTGAAAATGAACTGAAAGATGTAATGGTTGTGGTAAAAATACTGGTTACGTTATTCAATAGCAAATTGGGAATTAATAATGTGCAGATCATAAACAGTTCTGGGCTTGAAGCGCAACAAGATGTTTTCCATGCTCATTTCCACATTGTTCCAAGAAAAAGGGGGGATAATCAAGATGTTATTTGGATAACTCATCCTGAATGGGTTGAGAAATTTGATCAATTATTGGAAAAATTGAAATAAAACTGGATATCTCGGATTAAAGAATGAGGATTATTTTATGGAAGAAATGACGATCCTTGAACAGCAAGAGAAGATAAACTCAGGCGAATTGACTGCCCACAGCCTGGTTGAATTTTATCTCGAACGGATTGAAAACCTAAACCGGCGAGGACCTTCCATTAATGCCATTATTGAACTCAATCCTGATGCACTTGCCATTGCTGGGGACCTCGACAAGGAACGCAAGGCAGGCAGGAGGCGCGGACCATTACACGGAATTCCGATTCTGATCAAGGATAATATTGATACCCACGACCACATGCAAACCACCTCGGGTTCGCTGGCGTTGGAAGGCTCCATTGCGCCGCGCAACGCTTTTATCGTGAAACGCCTCCGGGCGGCGGGAGCGGTAATCCTCGGTAAGACAAACTTGAGCGAGTGGGCGAATTTTCGTGGCAAACCCTCGGTGAGCGGCTGGTCCAGCCGGGGTGGGCTCACCCGAAATCCGTATGCACTTGATCGTTCCGCTTGTGGCTCGTCGACGGGTTCGGCCGTGGCCGTGGCGGCGAACTTGTGCGCGGCGGCAATTGGCACGGAAACGGATGGGTCGATCATCTGCCCCTCACAGACCAATGGCATCGTCGGGATCAAGCCCACCCTGGGACTGGTCAGTCGAAGCGGAATTATCCCGGTTGCGCACAGCCAGGACACTGCCGGACCAATGGCGCGCAACGTCTCCGATGCAGCGATTCTCCTTGGGGCACTGACGGGCCTTGACGAACACGATCCCATTACCCGGTCAAGTATGAAACACGCCCTGAAGGATTACACTCCGTTCCTCGATCTGAATGGTCTGCAGGGTGCGCGGATTGGCGTGGCACGCGCCATGGCTGGGTCAGACCCGCGCGTTCTTAAGATCTTCGAAGCCTGCCTGGATGCGATGAAACGGATGGGGGCCATCATCGTTGATCCGGTCGTGGTGCCGAACTTCAATAAGTTTGGTAAGACTGAGTTGGAAGTGCTACATTTTGAGTTCAAAGCGGATTTGAATGAGTATCTCGCTTCCCTTGGGTCGAAAGCCCGGGTGCGGACGTTGGAGGATGTGATCAAGTTTAATCAAGAGACCAGGGCGCGGGTGATGCCGTACTTCGGACAGGAGCATATGACCAAAGCGCAGGAGAAAGGACCGCTGACCAGCAAGACCTATCGGGAGGCTCTGGCGAAGAACCGCCGCCTGAGCCGCCAGGAAGGCATTGACATTCCGTTGAGGAAGCATCGCCTGGATGCGATCGTCGTGCCTACGGGCGGGCCGGCATGGATGATAGACCTGGTGAACGGCGATTCCGACAATTGGGACATGGTAAGCACATCTCCAGCCGCGGTTGCCGGGTATCCGCATATTACCGTGCCCGCCGGTTATATCTTTGGATTGCCTGTAGGTATTTCATTCTTTTCGAAAGCATGGCAGGAACCGACGCTTATAAAACTGGCTTACGCCTTCGAGCAGGCAACGAACGTCCGTAAGCCTCCGCAGTTCCTGGCTCATGCCGATCTGGGAGGGCGGGATCCAGGCTCATATTCAAATAGAAAAAGCTCCAGGTCTGATTGATTCAGGGGGAATTTTTTGCTATACAGAATGCAGACTAACCGCTGAAATAATATTGGCGAGCAGGCTGCCGAGGTTTATCAGCTATTGTGCCACCCAACAACAGGTTCTCCGCTGTAACTCTTATCCGCTATCTCTCCCTCACACAGTTAACGCCAACTTTTGGAAAGAACCCAACGCCCTCTGGATTTCTCCGCAGGGCGTTGTAATCCTTACCAGCAAATAAATGACTTACTCTAAAGATTGTTTTGCGACCCTTTAGGGTGCTCCACAAAGTCGTGACTACAAAATAATTCCGATAATTGCCCCCACCAGGGCACATCCCAGGTTGACCATATCATTATTCAGGGAACGCCAACCGCGGATCTGGACGGTCTGCGTGCCGCAGGTATGGAGGGGGTGTTTCTCGGTCTCCTTATCGCAATGCGGGCAGCGATAAATTGCCTGGACGGTGGCGCCCAGGAATGAATCGAACAGAGACCCAAGCAAACCGGCCATAATGATGATTTCCAGGCTGACCCAGCCACGACCGGCTGATCCCAGCAAGGCGCCCAGAAGGCCAATGAAAGCAGCGCCGCAGGTAGCCGCCAACGTTCCGTAGAGGGAGATGGCACCGGATGTGCCGCGTTCGACCGGCTTCCAGGTTGTAATCAGACGCGGCAGGGAAGGACTGAGAACGCCCAGTTCAGTGGCCCAAGTGTCGGCATTGACCGCTGCCAGCGACGCAGCGAACGCCACCCAGGTCCAGGAGGCGGCGGGAAAAAAGAAGTGCAGACCAGCAAAAATTGAGGCAATCGCGCCATTGGCGAGCACCTGTCCGATATCGCGGGTTCCGCCCTTGTCAAATTTTTCGTTCAGGGAGGCCTTCTTTTTTCCGAACAGGCGCGTCAGGACGCTGGAGGAAATGAAAAAGGCCATCAGGAGCACAGCCCACTTCCAACCGCCCAGGCCGAAGATGATGATCCCTTCCAGGAAAGCTCCCCACGCCCCGGACTTGCTCAGGCTGCGAGCGCGGTAGGCGGCAAAGGCTATCAGGGCAGCAAACAGAAAACCGAGAAAAAGTTGAAGAAGCATGATTTCACCAGGATGAATGGGTGGAGGTTTTCCACCCCCCAGGATTATACCGGTGTAGTAACGATAAACATCACTGCAACGAGAAATAGCAATGTAGAGAACACGCCACTAGCCCAGACGATGTGTGCCAGCGCACGATGGTCGGGCCGACGATAGAAGGTCAACCCTGCCACCCATCCGGTGATATAGAAAAAGAGGCTGACGACCGGCAGCAGGATCAAGCCTGCGCCCAGGACCGGACTACCTGCCGCGCCGGTAGGCAGGAAACCAAGCGGGATGGCTCCAAGCGAGGGAATCATCAATGTGACCCAGGCCAGCAGGCCAATATTCAGGAACAACCCGGCCAGCCAAAGATAGCGCGCCAACATACTTTCCCAGGCCAGCGCCACGATAAAGGTCGGATAAACGGATTGAGGTTCAGCGGGGGAGAGACTGCCCATTTCGATGGCACGCTGGATATTTTGCATGAAACCGGCCGTATCTTGTGGTGAAATTACAAACACGCGCTTGGAGGTGGCAACCAGCACCAGGGTTTTGGGGTCCGAGGCAAGGAATTCGACCGGACCGAGGTCCGGGTGGCGGCGATTGCCCATGATCGCCCCCGGTAAGTGAACAAAGGGCAATGCCAGCGGCGAGGCCAGTGCTTCCATCGGGCGCACCCACTCCACCTCAGAGACCGGGATTTGCTCCACACGCAGGCCCCAGGTGAGTGTCAGTTTTTCCCGGTCAAGGCTGTAGTTGGCGCGGGTCAGGGAATAAAGCCAATACGCCAGGAAAGGCAGGGGGAAGAAGGCGAACGCCGCCACCAAAATGTAAATGGTAAAGCGCAAACCGATTGGTTCTTGCGAGGCAAGAACAGCGAACAACGCAGCCAGGACGGTCGCCACAATAATCAATGTGACCTGAAATGTCAATCCACGACGAGGAGGTGGAAAATCTGTCATGAGTTACTTCGATTTACCCGGTTCTCTCTGGATGATCCGGCAGACAGACCCTGCCTGTTCATCGGTCACCACGCCTGAGTATGGCAAGGCTTGGCTCTCGGCATCGGTCAGGTCGGAGTTTGAAATGGAGATTTTGGGATTGTTTTTTTTGTCCAAGGAAGTTACGCTTTGGCAGGTTGAGTTTGTTCCGAGGCGGAGGGAGCATCGGCGGGAGCATCCAGGCCGAGGTCTATGGCATCTTCCATGCGGATCTGGCCGCGCAGGAAGGCACCTTCCTCGGTAGCGAAAGCGATTGTGGTGATGTCGCCCCAGACACGCCCACTGGACCGGATTTCAACCTTATGGGCGGTGATATTCCCTTTGACCGCCCCGGCCACAATGACATTCGCCGCTCGGATGTTTTCGCAGGTCACTTTTCCTGTCTCGCCGACGACGAGCAGACCCTTCAAGGCGATTTTTCCTTCAAAGGCCCCTTCCACGCGTACGCCGCCGGAGCCAACAATGCTGCCCTGCCAGATGATACCTGCGCCGAGCACCGAAGTGATCCGTTCCACAGTCTGCATAGAGGGGGGTGGAGTTGACTGGTTATTGCGTTTGAACATAGTAATTCACCCGAGAGAATCTCATTTTATCATCTTCGCCGTAATTGGAAGCGCCAGGGCACGGATTTCCACGGCTCAGGGACGGTATTCAACCCCACGCGTGGGCCGGTGATTATATCACTGCCTGCCACTGGGTTTCCCGCTTCGATCCATAGACCTGAGTCCGGGTCACACAAACTGATGCCGTTCAAGGCCGCATCAATGCCGAGCGCCTGGGTCAACTTGGCGGGACCAGTGGTGTCACGTCCCTGGCGGCGGGCGGAGATGATGTCTGCGCCTTCAACCACTTCCATTGCCCGGATCAGCACGGCAGCGGGAAAACCTTCCTGTTCCGTAACCGCGTTGAGCATCCAGTGCATGCCATAAGTGAAGTAGACGTAGGCATGCCCCGGTAAGCCATACATGACCGCGTTTCGCTTCGTCTTTCCGGACCTGGCGTGACAGCCCAGGTCCTCTTCGCCAACATAAGCCTCAGCCTCGATGATGATGCCAGAGAGACGTATGCAATTCAGAATCCGCACCAACCGCGCGCCGAGCAGTTCGCGGGCGACGGTCAGCGTGGGGCGAGCATAAAAAGTTTGAGAAAGGATTTTCACTAAGAGCAACTGTGTTGAAACACCTGTCGGCTATTTTGCGGCGTTCCGGGTCAACTTTTTCGTTACTATGTAGCGCGCATCCCTTTGCAGCGACAACCGCAGACCTTCTTCCAGGGAAATGGATGGCTTGTAATTCAATTTCTGGGCGGCCAGCGATAGGTCCGCACAAAGACGCAAGACACCGCCGGGTGTCTGCGTGCTGTAGACAATATTCGTCTGGCTGCCGGTAACGAATAGTACCAGTTCCGCCAGGGAACGGATACTCGTCTCCGCGCCGGAACCAATGTTGATCACCAACCCGTTGATATTCGGTGCAGTCGCAGCGGCGACCATGCCTGAGACAACATCATCCACGTAGACGTAATCACGGGTTTGGTTGCCATCCCCATTGATGACCAGCGTCCCATTGCGCACTGCCTGGTGCAGGAAATAAGGCACAACTGGCGCGTTGGAGGCCGGCAGGTGCTGGCCAGGACCGTACGCATTGAAGATGCGCAGGCAGACAGTCTCAATTCCCCACAGCCCTCCAATGGTGCGAATATAATATTCCGCCGCCAGTTTCGAGACCGCATACGGTGAACTCGGGCGGGGTGTCTGTCCCTCGATCAGAGGTTGGATGTCCTGGTTGCCATAGATGGCGCCGGAGGAAGCGAAGACGACACGCTTGACACCCACATCCCGCATGGCCTCCATCAGGCTGACAGTGCCGCCCACGTTGACGGCATTGTATTCGCGCGGGTACAGGATGGACTCCGGCACGGAAACACGTGCCGCCAGGTGGTAGACGCAATCCACTTCCTGAAGCAGGGTCCAGAGTTTGGGACGGTCGTTTACATCCCCGCGGGTGAAGTGTATGTCCGGTGAAAGAGCCTGAGGGTCGCCGGTTGACAGGTCATCGATGCCGCGCACTTGATGGCCCTCGCGGGCAAGCTGGTTGGCAAGGGTCGAACCGAGGAATCCGGCTGCACCGGTGATGAGGAAGTTCATACCTTAGATTATACCCTCACCCCTGACCGGATTTCTTCTTCCATGAAGCTGTACCGGCCATGAGAAGACCAAGGCCTCCAATCAACAGATCACGGCCGCGCATCAGCAGGACGAGACTGATTGCAATTGCGTTCCGGATTCCAAACCTGCCCAAAATAAACACCTGGCTGGCCTCCAATGCCCCTAAACCACCGGGTAACGGCATCAGGAAGGCCATCCAGCCAGCCGCCCAAGCCGCGATGGTCTTCCAGAATGACAGGCGAATACCCAGGAAGGAAGCCATCAGAGCATACTCGCCTATCATCCCCGCTCCTGCCAGAATGGAAACGCCCAGTGCTCCCAGTAGAGTCGGAAGATGGCGGCGGCAGAAGTTTCCCGCCAGCCATTCGGCGGCTCTCATAAAGCGGATTGCCTTTGAATTCTTCGGGATAAACGGGATGGCCTGCACCATCGCCGTCAACGGGTATCGACGATGATAGAGCAGCACAATATGGATTGGAGGCCAGGTCACCAGCAAAAGCAGAGCGATTAGTTCCCACGAAAACGAGGATCTGCTTTCGGTCAACACGCCCGCTCGAAAGACCGCGGTCAGTCCAAGCGCAAGCAACAGAAAGTCAATCAGGAACTCGAGAATTTTGTCCATCAAGACTGAAGCAGTGGCGCGCGTGTAAGTCAGTCCATATTTTCGTTGCAGGAAAAGCACCTGTAGAGGTTCTCCCCCGACTTGCGGTCCAAAGGTAAAATAGCTCACCCCAAACACTGATACACGCACCCTGAGAAGCGGCAGATAGGGTATGTGCTTGGCATCTGCCCGGACGATGAACCACCAGCGTAAGGTCGCGAGAGCATAGAGGCTGGTATTCACTGCCAGCAACACAGTAATTTCCCATAGTTGCAACCCGCGAAAGGCAGCCCAAATTTCCACCAGCGGTGCATTGCGTACTACCCACCACAGCAGGAAACCAAGTAGGACAATCACCAGCAGGGAGATCAACCACTTTTTCGTCGAACGATTCATACCTGGTTTTTCCGTAACAAGAACTCGTTCTCCGCCATTGGATACCGGGTCCCATAATATTTCCTGCTTATTTCCTTCTTCAGTTCTTTCTAAGCACGATTGACGTCCCGGTTTGGTACTTTCACATTCCTCGGACAGCCGGCTGCCGATGGTGAATTGAGGAATTCGGCAGCGCCGGTGATGAGAAAGTACATGGCGGGGATTATAACGCGCTTGACGGGTGCGGAGCGCAAAGGAGAAAAGTCACTGCCGCAGGTGTTGAAGATAACAGCATGAAGGGAAGAAATACATTAGCCCCGCACAGGGTTCTGATTTACAATAACAACCAGCAAACCCGATCACTTTTTTTATAACCAAATGGAGCTTATTGTATGATCAAAATGCTCTCCGGTAACGAGGCTGTCGCCCGCGGGATGTGGGAGGCCGGTGTGACGGTGGCATCAGGTTATCCCGGTACGCCCAGCACAGAAATCCTGGAAAACTATGCTCTCTTCCCGAATGTTTATGCCGAATGGGCGCCAAACGAAAAAGTGGCCGTTGATGTCGCCATAGGAGCGGCTTATGCCGGACGCCGGGGTATGGCCGTCATGAAGCACGTAGGCCTGAATGTCGCCGCGGACTCTTTTATGTACGCTTCGATGACCGGTCTGGAGGCCGGGCTGGTCATCGTCACTGCCGATGACCCCGCCATGCACTCCAGCCAGAACGAACAGGATAACCGTACATTTGCCAAGTTCGGGCGCGTCCCCTGCCTGGAACCTTCAGATAGCCAGGAAGCCAAGGATATGGTCGGCGACGCATTTGAACTGAGCGAGCGCTTCGATACGCCGGTGCTGCTGCGCCTGACCACCCGCATCTGCCACTCCGCCAGCTCGGTGGAACTGGGCGAACGGACAGCTCCCGCAGTGGAGCCTAAGCCTTTCCCACGCAACCCGGCCAAGTATGTAATGGTGCCAGGCAACGCTGTCAAGCGTCACCCGGTCATCGAGCAGCGCATCCGTGACATCGCCGCATTCGCTGAGACATTCCCCAATAACCGCATCGAGCCGGGCAGCCGATCGCTGGGCATCATCACCTGCGGTGTAGCCTACCAGTACGCCAGAGAAGTCTTCCTTAAGGCGTCTATCCTGCGTCTCGGCATGACCTGGCCTCTGCCCGAAAAGATGATCCGTAAATTCGCAAAATCGGTGAAACGGCTAATCGTCATCGAGGAACTCGACCCCTTCATCGAGGAGGCCGTGTACCGGATGGGGATCCCTGTCGAGGGGAAAAACATCTTTCCGATCACCGGCGAATTCGACCCGCGCGTGGTGCGGGAATCGGCGGTGCGTGCGGGTCTTCTACCTGCCTCGGCCTCCGTGCCGCTTCCCGACGTGGAGGTGGGCACGTTACCCGGACGCCCGCCCGTTCTGTGTCCCGGCTGCCCGCACCGTCCGACGTTCTACATCCTGAACAAACTCAAGGTTCCGGTCAATGGCGACATCGGCTGTTACACACTGGGATTGATCCCGCCGTTGAGCGCCATCCACACCTGCGGCTGCATGGGCGCAGGGATCGGAGTGGCTCATGGCGCGGCCAAGGCGGGTAGTCCCGAGCATCACGTAGCGGTCATCGGTGACTCGACGTTTTTCCACTCAGGAATCCCAGCACTGATCAACGTTGTCTATAACCGCAGCCCGGTAACAACTATCATCCTGGACAATCGGATCACCGGCATGACCGGCCATCAGGAAAATCCCGGCACAGGCCGGACACTCCTCAGACAGGAAACGGTACGGGTGGAACTCTTACCGCTGGTACGCGCCCTGGGCATCCAGCACGTGCAGTCTGTCGCCGGGTACGATGTGAAGGCCATCGAGAAGGCACTCAGGGAATATGTCAAACTGGACGAGCCGTCGGTGCTGATCGTGGTGGAACCCTGCGCGCTGCTGCCAGACGTGCGCAAGCGCTGGATACCGCTGGACGTGTTGGCGGACAAATGCAACGGCTGTACGCTGTGTTTCCGCATCGGCTGTCCGGCCATCCTGAAGAGCGAGGAACTGGACGAGAAAAACCAGCGGCCCAAGGCCTTGATCGACGCCGGTCTCTGCACCGGCTGTGAGGTCTGCGCCGAAATCTGTCCGCGTGAGGCGATCACATTCAGATCGGTGGAAACTGAAGGAGATGCCTCATGAAAGAGACCATCAATTTCCTGCTCTGCGGTGTGGGCGGGCAGGGCACTATCCTGGCGAGTGATGTGCTGGTCAACGTTGGTCTGGCAGCTGGATACCAGACCAAGCAGGCCGAAGTGCACGGTATGTCGCAACGCGGCGGCAGTGTGACCAGTCACGTGCGCTGGGGGAAGGTTGTATATTCCCCTCTCATCGGAGCGGGCGAGGCAGACGTGCTGTTGGCGTTTGAAAAACTCGAAGCGCTGCGCAGCCTGAAAGCGATGAGCTCAGGCGCACTGGCGCTGGTCAACATGAAGGTTATCGAACCGCTGACAGTCATCTCCGGCGAGGAGACCTACCCAAGCGATGAGGCTCTACGGCAGGCCTTTGCCCAAGTCACCTCGCACGTCAAATATATCAACGGCGAGGAGATCGCCGGGTCGTTGGGAAACCTGAAGGTTGCCAACGTGGTCCTGCTGGGAACGCTCTCGGCTCTGCTGGAAAGCGGAGGTCAGGTCGGGGCGGGACTCACCCCCGAGGTCTGGTTGAAAGTCATCACCGAGCGCGTGCCTGCCAAACACATCGAGCTCAACCGGCGTGCCTTCCAAGCCGGGAGGGAAGCAGTGGGGAATTGATCGGACCACAAAGGGCTCGACGGAGTCCCTAGACACATAAACGGAGGCCGTTCTCTAGCACAGCCTCCGTTTTACATTATTCCTTTTACTCTAGACTTCTTTACTTAGCCTTTTGCACATGCTTTCTCGCATACTCCGCGCCGAGCTTCAGGGCCTCGACGTTCTTGGGCAGCAAGTGCTTGTGGCGGCCCGGCATATGGGCCTTCAGAGCGGATTCGATGTCCTCCAGGGTCAGTACAGGCAACAAGGCCAGCAGGGCGCCGGTGGCCACAATATTCGCCATGCGGCGGTCACCGGCTTCCTCGGCGATCTCGTTGCATGGGATGGAGACCCAGGTAATGTCGTTGCGGGCCACATCCCGGTCCACCATCGAGGAATTGACGACCAATACGCCGCCCGGTTTGACCGTCAGCTCATATTTATCGAGCGACGGAAGGTTCATAACAATGACCCCGGGTGGGTTGAGAACCAGCGGCGAGCCGATCTCTTCGTCCGCAATGACGACGGTGCAATTGGCCGTACCGCCGCGCATTTCCGGGCCATACGAGGGGATCCAGGTCACCTCTTTGCCGATGTCCATGGCGGCATAGGAAAGCACCTGACCGGCGAACATGACGCCCTGTCCTCCAAAACCAGCCAGAAAAACCTCAGTTTGCATTGTGCATTTTCCCTTTCTAACCGCAGAGTTAACAAAGTGTGCCGAGGAAAAATGGGGATCTCTGCATGCTCTGGCGCTCTGCGGTTTATCTCTAAATCTTTAGTGCTGCCACCGACGGGGCAATCTTATAATCGCCAAGCGGGAAGGCCGGAATCATGTGCTCCTCCAACCACGCCAGCGACTGGACCGGTGTTAGACTCCAGCCGGTGCTGCAAGTGGAGAGAAGTTCCACCATCGAGAAGCCCAGGCCGTGTACCTGCGTTTCGAACGCAAGACGGATCGCTTTCTTTGCCAGGCGAATGTTCTTCGGATCGTGCAAACTGCGCCGGACGATGTAGCCAGCCCCGTCCAGCGTGGCCAACATTTCTGACATACGAATGGGGTAGCCCTGCGTTTCCACATCGCGGCCGTTGGGCGAGGAGGTTGTCTTCATCCCTGGCAGGGTGGTGGGGGCCATCTGGCCGCCGGTCATGCCGTAGATGGCATTATTAATGAAGATAATGGTGATGTTTTCCCCGCGAGCCGCTGCGTGGACGGTCTCCGCCATGCCGATCGAGGCCAGATCGCCATCGCCTTGGTAGGAAAAGACGACTCGGTCCGGCAGGACGCGCTTGATACCGGTGGCCATCGCCGGGGCGCGCCCGTGGGCAGCCTCCACGAAGTCAGTGTCAATATAATTGTAGGCGAACACAGCGCAACCGACCGGCGCCACGCCGATGGTTTTATCCAATATATTCATTTCTTCCAGCACTTCAGCCACCAGGCGGTGCGCCGTCCCGTGCGTGCAGCCGGGACAATAATGGGAAGGCGTGTCCGTGAACCCTTTGGGGCGGGAGTAGACCAGATTCTCAGGATTAACGATAGTTGCAACCATAATTACCTCTCATCTCAGCGTGCCATCATCCGTAGATACCACAGGTCAGCGGGATCATCTTCAGGCTTTCCGGGATCCTTGATCATTTCCTGGATCTCATGGACGAATTCGTCCGGGAAGGGCATCACGCCGCCCAACCGCCCGTAGAAGCGTACCGGGATCATGTTCCTGACTGCCGCCTGGATGTCTTTGAGCATCTGCCCGGTGTTCATCTCCACTACCAGCAAAGATTTGGCTTGCTTGCACAGTTGCTCCACCCGCTTATAGGGAAAGGGGTTGACGCTGATGGGGCGGAACAGCCCGACTTTGATGCCCTGCGCCCGGGCGGCGCGCACGGCCGAAAGCGCAATCCGGCCCGCGGTCCCGAAGCCAATGACGATATATTCGGCATCCTCAAGGTAATATTCCTTGAAGCGAATTTCGTTGGCCTGCGCTTTGCGCCATCGTCCGAGGATGCGCAGGTTGATCTTTTCCTCGGTTGGGACATCGAGGTAGATCGAAGTCAGGACATGCCGCTTGCGTCCCTTCGCTCCGCTCACAGCCCAGTCGTACTCTTTCCGGACGACCGGCTGCATCCCCGGCAGCTGGATCGGCTCCATCATCTGCCCAATGGAACCGTCAATCAGGATGGTGCAGATGTTCAGGTATTTGTGGGCAATTTCGAAAGCGACCGGCATCAGGTCCACGGCTTCCTGAATCGAGGCCGGAGCCAGCACAACAGGATGATAGTCGCCGTGTCCGCCGCCCTTGCAAATCTGGTTGTAATCGCCCTGGGAGGGGGCGATGTTACCCAATCCAGGGCCACCGCGCATCACATTGACCAGCACCATCGGGACCTCCGTCCCGGCGATGTACGACAGTCCCTCCTGCATAAGGCTGATGCCCGGGCTGGAAGAGGAGGTCATCACGCGCGCCCCAGTGCAGGCCGCGCCATATACCATGTTGATGGCCGCCGGTTCACTTTCGGCCTGTACGAAAGCCCGCCCGAGTTCCGGTAAGCGGTGAGACATGTATTCGAGCACCTCATTCTGCGGGGTGATGGGGTAACCGAAATAGGCCTCCACACCGGCTCGCACAGCCGCCTCGGCAATGGCTTCGTTGCCTTTCCACAATTCACGCGCCATATCAATCACCTCCAACTGCTGCGGAGGCGGGCGCTTTGGTCACTTCCCGGTAGACCGTGATGGCTGCATCAGGGCAGACGATGGCGCAGATGGCGCAGCCGGTGCACCCGTCCTTGAAAATATACGCCGGATGGTAGCCCTTGGGGGTTAACTTTTCGCTATCCAACTCCAGGACTTTGGGCGGGCAGGCGGTGACGCACAATTCGCAGCCCTTGCAGAACATGTCGTTAACTTCTATCCAACCTTTGGCAGGCATTGACCTGGCCTCCTCAATAGATTATTAGGACTTATTTGGTTATAATAGGCACCTTGACCATTATGGCGGTTCCCACCGTTGGCGGGTAGTGCCATGCGTCATTATACCGTAATACAAAAATCCTCATTTGGGCAGGACAAGTAAAGGCAAATCGGTCCCCGATCAGGCTGTTTCCACACCTGATTGGTGCTTTTTGGAAATCCTTATGGAATAAAATCTGCTGGTTTTCCAAGTTGACATGATTGCCGGGGATGGTTAGAATGAAACAGAAATATCATCGTCGCATTCAAGGAAGGTAAAAATGGTTGGAACCACGATTCCTTATGAGATTGTCATTTTTACCCATCAGATTTTCATAAGTGGGACAATTTTTCTGCGCGACCAGCGCCTCTCGGATTTTCTGAACGACCGGAATGAAAAGAAAGTTGTGGTGCGTAATGCCAGCGTGGCACGCTTGGAAAATCCGGGTAAAGTGCTGCAAAAGACCCTGGTGGCCATCCTCCCAAAATCGGGGATTGTCCTGGCCTTTGAGCTGCCCCAGAAAGTAGCCCTGCCTCCGCGTTTCATCAAGTATCCCAAAGAAAAGTTCGAAGTCTTTCTTATCCTGGATGGAATAGAAGTTCGGGGCGAGATTCACCAGGTGGGCTCCCTGGACCTGTTACAGATCCCTGTTGATTCGGGCGATTCCTTTCTGCCAATCACCCAGGCTACCGTGGTAATCGAGGCCAATCCCAACTTCCTGCTCCGGCAGGAGGCGGTGGTGGTCAATACCAAGCGCATCCTCTTTATCGGCGAGGTGGAGTCGAAAACCCCGACCGAACCGGAACAACAACTTCCCATTGGAGAATAAACATGCCCAATCCCGTCATTATTGACGCCATCCGCACACCCATCGGGGCATTAGGCGGGGTGCTGTCTGCCGTTCGCCCGGATAATTTGGCCGCCTGCGTGCTCAGAGCAATTTTGGATCGCAACAAACTCGACCCGGCGCTTGTAGAAGAAGTCTACCTAGGTTGCGCCAACCAGGCTGGGGAGGATAACCGCAATGTGGCACGCATGGCGCTCTTGCTGGCTGGGCTCCCGGTCGAGGTGGCAGGTGTGACCTTCAACCGGCTGTGCGCCTCCGGGCTGAACGCCGTCAATCAGGCTGCGCGTGCCATTAAGGCTGGTGAAGGGGATGTATACATCGCCGGAGGCGTGGAGTCCATGAGCCGTGCGCCGTATTCTCTGCCCAAGTCCGAGTCCGGTTTCCCCTTTGGCAACCTAACCGCCTATGATACCGCCCTGGGCTGGCGCTATCCCAACCCGATGATGCAGGAGAAATATGGTACTGACCAGATGGGGGAGACCGCTGAGAACATCGCCGCACTGAAGCCACATATTACGCGGGAATTGCAGGATGCCTTTTCATTGCGTTCGCACCAGCGCGCCATTGCTGCGATTGAATCGGGCAAATTCGCCGAGGAAATCCTCCCGGTAACCATCCCGCAGCGCAAAGGGGACCCGGTTGTTGTGACCACGGACGAGCGTCCGCGCCGTGATACAAGCATGGAATCTCTGGCAAAACTCCGTCCGGCTTTTCGCAAAGAGGGCGGGACAGTGACGGCTGGCAATTCGTCGGGTCTGAATGACGGTGCGGCTGCCCTGCTGGTGATGAGCGAGGAGAAAGCCCGGGAACTTGGAATGAAACCAATGGTCCGGGTTCTTTCGTCGGCCGCCGCCGGAGTCCCCCCACGCACGATGGGACTGGGGCCAGTTCCAGCGGTGAAGAAGGCGATCACCCGCGCCGGTCTCCAGTTGAAGGACATCGGCCTGGTTGAGTTGAACGAAGCTTTTGCCATCCAGTCCCTGGCGGTGATTGAAGACCTGGGTCTCGACCCGGAATTGGTCAATGTTAACGGAGGTGCGATTGCGCTCGGACATCCGCTCGGATGCTCGGGGGCGCGGATCCTGACCACGCTGCTGCACGAGATGCGGCGGCGGGCAGCCGGTCAAAAAGGTCCCCCCTACTATGGTCTGGCGACCTTATGCGTGGGCGTCGGTCAAGGCGAGGCGACGGTCGTCGAATGGGTTGGATAAACCAAGTTCCAAAAAGAGTCACAGCGCCGTGGAACATCCTCGGCGCTTTTGCGTCTACTGTGTGCTGTATAAAACGGTGAATCCATATTGCTAAAGATCCCCCAATACTGGTCTATCAAAGTTCACATATTTAGCGAAAAGAAGTACTTGAATTTACCCTTATCGACATCGGTAATCGAGGTTTACAATCATTCAGAATTGACCTTACCGGTAAGAATTCAAAGGCATGTGGTATGCGATCAAAATTAACCTTTATCATTTGCATGCTGGTTCTGGCAATGGGGTCCTGCAACCCGGTGCAACCGCCCGCCAACTTGACAAGTACTCCCATTCCCAGCACCAATACACCTGCCCCAACTGCGGCGCCCACGAATATGCCTCTCCCGACCCCGCCAAATTTGCCGGTTGGTTCCTCTCCCACACTCATCCATATCACTTTCCAGGACGCCAACAACGGTTGGGGCGTCGCTTCCAACGGAGATGGTTATATCCTGCGAACGGTGGACGGCGGCACAACCTGGTTAAACGCCACCCCCTCGGGTCTGACCAGTATCGGCTACTCGACCGCTCTCAGTGTGCTGAATGTCAATACTGTCTGGGTGTTGGTCCCAAACGCTGATTTTTACACTGGCACCCTGTACCACACTTCAGATGGCGGCCTCACCTGGACCTCGGTCGAAGTACCGTTCGGAGGACCCAGCATCCAATTCCTGGATGCCAGCACCGGCTTGGCTCGGGCAGACCGCGGCGCAGGGGCAGGATCCGACGTTGTGGAGATGTTCCAGACCAGCGATGGCGGTGCGTCCTGGCTGAGCATCTTCAATAACGATCCGACCCGGCCGGATGCATCCGCCAGCCTGCCGTTGAGCGGCATCAAAAACGGCATGACCTTCCTGAATGCCAATACCGGTTGGGTGACCGGCACAGTGCCCATAAACGGGGAAATCTACCTGTTCGTCACCAACGATAGCGGTGCTTCCTGGGAGCAGCAGAGCATTCCCCTGCCCCCAGGTTACGCGACCTACCAGTACATGCCGCAAGCGCCAGTCTTTTTCGGAAGTGACGGATTCCTGCCATTAATCGTTTACCTATCCAGCACCACCGATTTCACCTTCTATACCACCCACGATGGTGGTATCACCTGGACCGGCGACCCGACGAACGCCAATAAGGTGGTCAAGCCCGGTAGTTACGCTTTCGCGGATGCCCTGCACGGCTGGTGCTGGGATGGCGGGACAAACCTGTATTTCACCACCGACGGGGCGCAAACCTGGGGTGGAATGCTCACCAGCCTCGATCTGAGTGATCGATTGTCACAAATGGAATTTGTTCCTGGACCCGCCGGCCAATTCACCGGCTGGGCGCTCACCAGCGTGGATGATGCTGGTCAGACACAGCTCTACAAAACCACCGACAATGGTGGTACCTGGACGCCGTTGATCCCTTAAATACCATACTCTCGAGGAAAATATCATGTCCCGTAAATTCTTCTTTCCAACCCTGGTTTTGGCACTGGCTGTTCTCGCTTGTAACATACAAACAGCTACACCCACGGTGATTCCTGTGATCCCCACAGAGACACCCACATCGATTTCTATGGTCACCACGGATACGCCCATGGCGCCAACCAACACCTCAGTCATCACCGATACGCCCATCGGGCCGACCACTGTCCCTGGAGGCCTGACCCTGGATATGCTGCGTAACGGTACCTATCATACACCGTTCTATGACCGTACTGTCACGCTGGTCAATGGGACCTATACGGAAGGTTCCGGTGCGAGCGCCTTCTCAGTACAGATGCTGAATGTCTACGGTTTCGGCGACTTGAATGGCGATGGAAAAGACGATGCCGCCATCATCCTTGCCGAGAATGATGGCGGCTCCGGGGTATTTGAATCCCTGATTGCTATCATCAACCAAGGCGGAACGCCGCACCAGGAGAGCCAGAAGCAGTTGGGCGACCGGGTCCAGGTGAATACAGTCGACATTTCTTCAGGTGTGATCCATTTGAATCTGGTCGTTCAGGGTCCAAGGGACCCGCTGTGCTGCCCATCCTTACCACAAAAACAAAACTACTGGCTTGTCGGCAGCAAACTCTGGCTGATGCGCCTGAACTCCACCATCGGCGGAACGGACCATATCATCAATGTTGACATACCTGCCATCTGGAGCACCGTTGCCAACCCATTCACGGTCAGCGGAAGCATGACCGTCCTGCCATTTGAAAACACCTTGGCGTATCATATCTATCTGATTGACGGCACAACAGTCAACGAGTCTTCTTTCACGGTCACACCGTCCGGGGGAACTGCGGGGACCTTTTCGCATGACTTTAACCTGAGTTCTGCTGGAATAACCGACTGGGTCATTATCCAATTTGTTGATACCAGCGCCGCAGATGGTTCAGAGATCGCGTTGGGCTCTGTCATCTTGAAGACTCATTAAATTTTTACTTTCCAAGCGGCAGGGCATGCATACCCTGTCGCTTCTTTCTTTGAAAAAGGAATTCCTTCAATCCTTCTATTTCAATTGTTGGCTTCTACCCCCTGTACACATTGTTCAAACTCAGCACTGTCAGGAAATAAACCTTCTTGCTGGAAAATTAATCTGCCGTATATTGTTCCATGCGGCAGATTCTTTATGCATACCACGGGGAATGAACAGGGATGGGTGTCAGCTCAACTTTGATTTACCCTGGTTCTTTGCAGCAATCTTCGCGTTAAAACTCGTCTCCTCTATCACATAGCGGAAGTGGTCTGCGACGCCAATTAATTCGACCTCGTCCCACACCTGGATCTTGAAAACCAGTTTGCGGCCCTCAACAGCGGTTAACTCAGCCTTTGCACGCACCTGCATACCAACCGGGGTGGCGGCGAGATGGCGCACGTCTATGTGCCCGCCAACAGTCGTCTGGCCGGGAGACAGTTGCCCCGCCAGCGCCATGACAGCGGATATTTCCATCAAGCCCACCAGAGCTGGGGTCGAGAATACAGGTAGGCCTCCACTACCCCAGTGCGAGGCGGTATCGGCGTCGGTTACGATATGTTTGAATTCGGCGGAAAGGCCAGGAATTGGTTCGGGCATAAAAGCTCCTTGATAATACTCTTTCCCGATTATATCCGCAGAATCGCAGTATAATTTCGCCCAGGGAAATTCATGCCTACCATTTATCCATTCACTGCCATTGTTGGACAGGTGCGCATGCGGCGTTCCTTGATCTTGAATGCCGTTGATCCTCGCATCGGCGGGGTGTTGATCCGCGGCGAGCGCGGCACTGCCAAATCTACGGCGGCACGCGCTCTGGCGGCGCTCTTGCCAAAAGTGCGAACCGTGCATGGCTGCCGTTTCGGCTGCGACCCAGACCAGCCTGCCTCCTGGTGCACTGAGTGCCGTGAGAGAGCCGCCTCCGGTGAGCCGTTGCCCGTCGAAGAAAAACCAATCCCGTTCGTCAACCTGCCCATCTCGGCCACCGAAGACCGGGTGGTCGGCACGCTCGATATCGAACAAGCCATTCAGAAGGGCGAACGCCACTTCGAACCGGGTGTGTTAGCCACCGCCAACCGTGGCCTTCTCTACATTGACGAAGTGAACCTCCTCGATGACCACGTGGTCGACGTACTGCTCGACTCTGCGGCCATGGGTATGAATATTGTTGAACGCGAAGGCATCTCTTTCACCCACCCGGCACGCTTCATCCTTGTCGGCACGATGAACCCTGAAGAAGGCGACCTGCGCCCGCAGTTGTTGGACCGTTTCGCCCTCTCAGTGGACATCACCGGCATCCGCGAGGCGCGCGACCGGGTTACCATCATCGAAAACAACCTGGCCTTCGAATCTGACGCGGAAGCCTTCCGTAAACTGTGGCAGCCGCACGAGGAGAAACTCAGCCGTATTATTGCCCTGGCTCGTACCATGGTTGAAAAAGTGACCTATACCCGCCGTGATCTGCTCTCCATTGCTGCGCTAACGGCTTCCCTTAATGTGGACGGACACCGCGCCGACCTGGTCATTCTCAAGGCCGCCCGCGCCCACGCCGCTTACGAGGGACGCACCGCCATCACGGACCGGGATATCGCCTTGGCCGCTGAGCTGGCTCTCCCCCACCGCATCAAGCATGGTCCCTTCCATCAGAGCGAGATTTCGCCTGAGCAATTGCAGGAACGCATCGAGCAGTTACAGGGTTCGTCCTCCGAAGGCGAGCCTTCCGAACCGGCCGAGAAAGAACCCGACGCAGATTCTGTAAAAAAAAAGTCATAGCCGAATCCGCCGAGCAGGATAACCCCGACCGGCCGCCGGATGCCGAACCGTCGCCCCAGCAGACCGTCTTCGGTCCACAAGATGCTCACTGGTGGGACGGTGGCAAGAAGGTCAAGGTTGGTCCGACCTTTGACCCGCGTAAACTAGACACCCCCCTCGACAAACTAGCCCGTCAGCATTCCGGTCGCCGCTCGCGCACGCATACTGAGCGCAAACGAGGCCGTTATATCCAGTCACGACCAGCCAACGGCAAGACCGACGATGTGGCATTCGATGCCACCATTCGTGCAGCAGCACCCTTCCAAAAACGGCGTACCGAACAGCGCAAGAAGGTGGCTTTTGCCATACAGAAAGGCGACCTGCAACGCAAGGTACGTGTTAAAAAGGCCGCCAACCTGATCCTTTTTTTGGTGGATGCCTCCTGGTCAATGGCTGTGGCAGAACGCATGGCCGCCACGAAGGGCGCCATCTTGTCCTTGTTGACAGATGCCTATCAGCGCCGTGACCGGGTCGGTCTGATCGTCTTTCAGAAGGACCGCGCTACCCTCATCCTTCCACCGACGAATTCCATTACACTGGCCCAGCGTGCCTTGTCTGACATCCCGGTAGGTGGCAAGACGCCCCTCTCGGCTGGTCTCCTGATGACCTACGAAGTGCTCACGCAGGAGCATATTATCCATCCAGACGTGGAACCACTGCTTATCATCCTAACCGATGGGGCGGGGAATGTTTCAATTGGCGTCCTGCCTCCACAGGAGGAGGCCTTCGGGTTCGCCGAGCAGATTGCAGGTCGAGGCTATCGGACCGTGGTCATTAACATGGAACATGCCTCCTTCGACCAGGGCCTGGCCCAGGCGCTGGCTGACCACCTAAAAGCCCCCTGCTACACTCTGAACGAACTCAAGGCTGAAAGCCTTCTAAACACCGTCAGGCAGGAAATGGCCGAGACAAAGAAGAAATAAAGAACCCTCGGGCTTTTTCTATTTCGCGGAGCGAGTGCAGTTTCTCCCAGCGACCTTGGCGGCATACATTGCCTGGTCGGCAGCATGCAGGACTTCCTCCCAAGTGTCACCATGCTGCGGGTAGATTGCCACCCCGATTGACAATGTGGCACGCAGTTTCACTCCCAGGTGCTCAATGTCAAGCGACAAGAAAGCAGCGCGTAAATTCTCAGCGCGTTCGTATCCATTTTCCAACGTAGCACCCGGCATGACAATTAAGAACTCTTCACCGCCGAAGCGACAGGATATATCTGAGGAACGAACTTCAGATTGCAGAAATTCGCCTAGTCTCTTCAAGAGCAGATCACCGGCATCGTGCCCATAAGTGTCGTTGAACGCCTTGAATCCGTCAATATCCATCATAACCAAACAGACAGTGCTCTTTTCACGCCCGGCGCGCAGAAACTCGCGCGCCAATGTCTCTTCGAGGTAACGACGGTTGAAGAGGCCGGTTAACGAGTCGCGGGTGACTTGCTCACGTAACTGGGTCTGTAACTTTTCAATTTCCGCAAGCTGGTTCCGTAATTTTTGATTGGCTTCCTGCAAAACAACTTCGTTCTGCTTGCGCTCGGAAATATCCCGGACCACACTCTGAATGTGAATAGGAACTCCATCATCATCACATACCAGTTCGGTATTTATTTCGACGGTTACTTTCTCGCCGTTCTTCTTAATTAAATCACGTTCATAAAGGGGAATATTTTCGCCTTTATGTAAGCGTTCCAATATATCTCCACTATCTTCTTTCTGTGCAGATAGATCAGCCATGGACAATTGCATCAATTCTTCAACCGTATAACCAAGTAAATCAGCGGCGCGTTGATTGACTTCCAGGTTTTTCCCTTGAACATCAAGAATAAACACGGCGTCATGTGACTGCCCGAATAAAGCCCGGTAACGGTGCTCGGCCTTTTCGCGTTGCCTGATTTCCTCTTGGGCCTTTGCATACAAGCGACTGTTTTCGATGGCCACGGCGGCCTGGGTGGCAATCGTTTCCAGCAGGCGAATCTTGCCAGGATCGTAAGCATTCGGCTGGTAACTCTGCATTGAAATGACCCCCACAATGCGATCCCCGACAATCATAGGTACACCGACATATGCCCGGGTGGGATTACCGCTGGTTCGGAAAATCTGGTAAGTCGTAACTGCATCGGGGGAGATAATATCCGGGATGTATAGAGTTTGGCGGGTGTTGATGACATGGCCGCTTACCCCGGGATTTTGGCGGATGTCTCTGGTGGGAATCTCCAGGTATTCGCCCAAATCATAAGCAAGGGGATGGTGGATCAAGCCGGTGTCCGGGTCCAGGATAGCGATATAGAACGCTTCCACGGGGAGTACCTGCCGGCATTTCTCCAACAAAGTCTTCAAAACCTGTTCCATGTCCAGGCCTGAAGTGACTGTTATGCCGATATCAAAGAGTGCCGTCATCTCTTCAGCCCGCAGGCGAACTTCTTCGAATAACCGGGCGTTTTCAATGGCTCCCGCTGCCTGGGTCGCGATCGTTTCCAAGAGACGGATTTGTTCCGGATGATAAGCATTCGGCTGGGAACTTTGCATGGATATAACGCCTACCACCCGGTCTCCCACCAAAAGTGGTACACCGACATAAGAATGGCTCGGATCACCACCAAAATCGATGATATTGTATTTCCGCATGACCTCTTCCGTGAGAGCATCCGGAAGGTAGAGCATCTGCCGGGATTGGATAATGTACCCGGTTAGCCCTGGAGATTGGCGTATTTCATGCGGAGGCAACACACTAATTTCACCCTTGTCATAAAAGAGAGGAAACCCGATCATCTCGGTTTCATTATTATAAGTTGCAATGTAAAAGGCTTCGATAGGCAGGATGTGCTTACACTTCTCCAGGAGTGCTCTGAGGAGTGTGTCCATCTCCAAACCAGAGGTGGCAGCCAGGCCGATATCCAGCAGGGTCGACAACTCGTCTGCGCGCTGCTGAGCCTCCTCAAAAAGACGGGCGTTCTCAACAGCAATCGCGACCTGGTCGGCGAATGCCTTTAGTCGGTCAGCATGAGTTTGGTTATAGAAATTCGGGGTCAGGCTGGTCAGATCCAAAAAACCAATCACTTCCCCTTTCACTTGCAATGGTGCACCAGCATAAGAACAAACCTTTTCCAATCCTTCTATCACAACCCAATCCTTGTTTTGACGGGTATCTGGTATAACCAAGGCCTGACCAGTTTCCATCATTTTGCAAAAATTTGGAATCTCGTTCACTGAATAATTTAATGGTTTTTCATCCAGGCCATGCTCCCGAAATCCATGTGCACGGGCTACTCGTGCAAACATGTGTTCGTCAAGCAGCAAGAATGTTGCCATATCATAAGGGACAACGTGCCCAACATTGTCCAGTAAGCAATCCAGCACATCTTCAAAGGTGCGTGAACTGTTCAACGCCGCGGCAGTATCACGCAACGCTTCAGCTAAAATGAGCTGTTCGTGTTTAGCCTGCTCCATCAAATGGCGTTCGGTATTATCGTGAGTGACGATCAACCTGCCGGAGTAATGTCCTTTGCGGTCATAGAGGGGCGAGATGCGCAGGTCGAAATAATGCGGTTTATTATCTCCAATCACGATTTCCTGACGGGTGGTAAGCGTGTTCTGAAACCGGTTAAATATTTCACCGATGTCTGCAAAAACGTTTTCTGCTTGTTCGCCGATGACCGATGGTCCAGGTTTTCCGATCATCTGCAGAGCGGTCCGGTTAGCATCCACTAAACGGTTCTCCACATCAAAAACCATCACGCCATCATCCAAACTCTCAATCAGAACATCACGGGCAATAGGCACAAGATCAAGCAACCGGTAACGGGAAAAGCCAACGGTGAAACAGATAGAGGAGATGGTAAAAGCAAGAGGAGTTAAGTCCAGCCCGGAAAATGGATTAAGACCCAACACTTCGACAATGTTTACCGCCCAGGGTAACAATGCTCCAGCCAAGACAGCTGCGGCCTGTCCCCGCAAAGGATGTGTCGTATGCTGGTACGCCTGGATAAGCAAGATGATTCCGAAAATAACCAACCCATAGGAATAAATGACATTGATCCAGAACCACGGGCCGCCATTCAGAATCATTCCATCCACATGCTTGTTGCCAAAAAACAGGTTATGCCAGGGATCAGTCCATAATAGGATAAAAGTCAGAAATGGCTCAATAGTGAGCAGGAAAATTACCCTTTTCTTCAACCAATGTCCTCGGTTGGCATATTGAATGGCGAAAGCAAGGAACATTGTTGGAACAGTCAGCACCCCCAGGTAGGTGGCCCGCAACCAGAAGAAACGGGCTGGTTCAACAACCAAAAAATGGACCGCATATGTCATTGTCCAGATGGCGATCGCGGTCCCAAGCGCCATCAATGGACGAGCACCTGGAGCGGTACGTCGCCTCCAAGCCACGAGACTAACATATATGGCCGCAGCGGTAGACACGACCAAGGCAAACACATAAGGCCAGTTCATCAATTACCTTGCTTAAGTTTACCTCATCTGAGCAGCATAAACCATTGCATTTTTGTTAAAAGCCCACGTTGGCACTCTTGGATTCTGCGCAGCGATGGAAAATTGGGGGAGGTTGGGTGATCGCATCATAAAACTCTCTGCTATAATCTCCCCCGATGATCCTGCTCACCGGCGGCACCGGCTTCATTGGCCGTGTCCTCACCCGTCAACTGGTCGAAACTGGCCACCAGGTCCGAATTTTATTGCGGCCGTCCCCTCATACACCCCGCCTGCCCACCGGTGTGCCGGTCGAAGTGGCTGTCACCAGCCTGAGCGATGTGCAAGGTCTGCGCGCCGCCATGCGCGGCGTTGATACAATCTACCATCTGGCGGGGGGAGAGGGCGAGGGCGGGCGTGCCAATCTGCAAGCCGTGGACATTGATGGCACGCGTGCTCTGTGCCAAGCCGCCACGGATGCCCGTGTTGGGCGTCTCTTCTACCTGAGTCACTTAGGCGCTGGCCGGGGCGCCGGTTTCCCTGTCCTCAAGGCTAAGGGTATCGCCGAGGAATATGTCCGCAAGTCGGGGGTCCCTCATACAATTCTGCGCGGCTCGGTCCTGTTCGGCCCGGGTGACGAATTCACCACCGGTTTGGCGATGCTACTAGCCGCTGCGCCCGGTTTCCTGCCCCTGCCAGCCAAGGGCGAGACGCTCCTCCAGCCGCTGTGGGTTGAGGACCTGGTCACCTGTCTCATCTGGTCCCTCGATAACCTCGATACACTCAATCAGACCTACGACCTGGGCGGCAGCGAGTACATCAGCCTGCGCCAGTTGACAGAGATAATAATGGAAGTCACTGGCCGCCGGCGTCTGCTGGTTAACTGGCCAACGCAATCCATGCGCGCCCTTACCATCATTATGGAATCCTTCTTTCCGCGCTTCCCAGCTTCGATCTTCTGGCTGGATTACCTGGCCGTCAACCGCACCTGCCCAATGGATACAATCACGCGCGTCTTCGGACTGATGCCCTCCCGTTTCACCTCCCGCTTGGACTACCTGCGCAACGTTCCCTGGACCCGACATCTGCTCCGCAGACTGTTTACCCGTTATGGCTGAGTACACCATCCGCCTCCTGGAAACGCCCGAAGAGATGACCTCCGTCGAGGAGCTTCATCGCCTGGTCTGGCCTGGCTCCGAGACCGACGTGGTCCCTGCCCACATGCTATTGGCTGCTGTCCATAACGGCGGGCTGGTGATCGGAGCTTTCGTGGAGGATGACTTGGTGGGTGTAGCTTTCGGGTTTCCCGGTATCTATACTACCCCCGATGGTCCACGCCTGAAACATCACTCGCATATCCTCAGTGTCCATCCGGATTGGAATGGGAAAGGCATCGGCTTTGCTCTCAAGCGCGCCCAGTGGCAGATGGTCCGTAACCAGGGTCTCGACCGTATCACCTGGACATACGACCCTCTACTCAGTCGCAACGCCCATCTCAATATTTCGCGTCTGGGCGCGGTCTGCAATACTTACCTGCGTTCCGAATATGGCGATATGCGCGACAATCTGAACGTCGGTCTGCCTTCCGACCGTTTCCAGGTGGACTGGTGGATAAACACCAAACGCGTGGAAAGACGGCTCAGCCGTCGCTCACGCCTGGTCCTGACCCTCGACCACTACCACACCGCGGAAGCGACGTTGTTAGAAGCACACTCGGACCGAGGGCTTGCGCTCTGTCCACCAGAAAAAATTTCCCCGCTGACGGGCACTCTGCTGCTAATCGAAATCCCGTCCGATTTCCCGGCCTTGAAGGCAGCTGACCTGCCCCTGGCGCACGATTGGCGCTTATACACCCGAGAAATCTTCGAGACTGCCTTTTCTGCCCGTTATCTGGTCACCGACTTCATTCATGATAATCAGAGTAGTTACTACGTCCTGACTCATGCGGACTCTACTCTTCAGAATGATGAGATGCAACCAGAACTCCGAGACTGATCAGCCTCGGAGTTCTGTTGTTCGCTTTTGATCAATGCCACCAGAAGTGCGTCAGATGCTTCACAAGTATACCCTCCTGGTGGAACATCTCCTCGTGGATAGAAGAAAAGGATTTAAGAAATTAGACAGCTCTTGCGAGCTATCTAATTGTTCTTTTCGAGCACAAACCTATTCAATCGGGTAGAGAACCAATCCCACAGTGCCGGGGCCAAAGTTTGCGGCCAGCGAAATGGAAAGGTCGATCAACACCGTTTCTTTGCAGTTGAAACGTTTCTTCGCCTCCGCCATCAAGGCATTGCCAGAGGCGAAATCGCGGGCATGGACAATACCCAGATAGATCGGCTGATTGCCAAACTCTTCCAAAGCCATTTCGATGATGCGATCCAGGGCAACTTTGCGAGTCCGCACTTTTTCCACCATATCCACCATACCATTTTTGAGCACTGCAATCGGCTTAACATTCAGCACCGAGGCAAGTGCAGCAGAGAACGTGCCAACGCGGCCGCTCATTCGGGCATATTCGAGTGTATCCAGCGTCACTATGATGCGAACACGATCGCGTACGCCTTCCAGGTATTTGACGATCTGCTCCACGCTTTTACCAGCGCGGTCCATCTTGCGCGCTTCCCGGCACATCATACCCAGACCCAACGAGCCTCCAGCTGAATCAAACGGTATAACCTTGAACATATCTTTTAATTCCTCTGCGGCTGCTACAGCCGAAGCATATGTTCCAGAGAGTTTGCTTGTCACGTGGATGGATAGGATGGTATCACCCATATGAGCGATCTTTTTGTAGAATTCCATAAATTGGTGCGGGGAGGGCTGGGAAGTCTTGGGGATCTTCTTGCTTTCATCCACCAGCCTGTAGAAACCCTCGCTGTCCAGGTCAACATTTTGCTGGTAGGTCTTCTCACCAAAAAGGATGTTGATGGGAATGATATCAATTTCGTATTCCTTTTCCCATACTGTGGGAACATCGGCTGCCCCATCGGTTACGATATGTAACATAATCTGCCTCCTTGGCATAGATCAAATTTTAACGATCACCTCAATTAAACCCCTCCGGGTCAAGGAAGTTCCACCATAATTCCACTCCGCGCACCAAAACGCTTGTGATATATAAAACATTTGTGCTATAATTGCATTATTCTCTCTATCGAGGTTCGTATGTCCTCTAACGTCATCCGCGTGGTCGGTGCACGCGAACACAATTTAAAAAATATCACCGTCGAAATTCCACGTGACAAACTGGTGGTTATCACGGGTCTCTCTGGTTCTGGAAAATCCTCCCTGGCCTTCGACACCATTTTCGCCGAAGGTCAGCGACGCTATGTTGAGTCTCTCTCTGCTTATGCCCGTCAGTTCCTCGGCCAGATGCAGAAACCCGACGTAGATTACATCGAAGGTCTCTCCCCGGCTGTTTCCATCGACCAAAAAGGCACCTCCCATAACCCGCGGTCGACCGTTGGGACGGTCACAGAAATCTATGACTACCTGCGCCTTCTCTTTGCGCGGGTCGGCGTCCCCCATTGTCCGATTTGCAGGCGGGAAGTGGTCAAGCAATCCGCCCAGGAAATTGTGGACGCAGTCGGGGCATTGCCGGAAGGCAGCCGCATCCTGGTATTATCGCCGGTGGTGCGCGGCCGCAAAGGAACCTACCAGGCCGTATTCGAAGAGATTCGCAAAGCCGGATTCGCCCGTGTCCGCGTTGACGGGACGGTTCACAATCTGGATGAAGAAATCAGTCTCGACCGCTACAAGATCCACACCATCGAGGCTGTGGTGGACCGTCTGGTGGTATCCGGTTCCGGGTCCGACCAGGAGCTGACAGCAAACATCACCCGGCTGACAGATTCTGTTGAGACCGCCCTCAAGTTCGGAGATGGATATCTCACTGTTCAAGTTCTGGCAGAAAAAGCCGAAGAGAATCAAGATTTTCATTTCTCCGAGCACCTGGCCTGCCCGGAGCACGGCATCAGCATCCCGGAAATAGAACCACGCACCTTCTCTTTCAACACCCCGCACGGTGCCTGCCCAGACTGTCAGGGGCTGGGCAATAAACTCGAAATTGATCCCGACCGCGTGATTGACCCGGAGAAATCTCTCTCGGATGGTGCCCTGATCGCCATGGAATGGAACAACGTCCGCGAGGACGGGAATCCCGGATATTACTGGCAAATGCTGGAAGCCATGGCGCAGCATTATCACATTGATATGAACAAGCCCATCAAGGATTTGCCTGCCGAACATCAGAATCTTGTTTTGCACGGCACGAAAGGCGAAAAAGTCCGCATCCATTATCACAACCGCGACGGACGCCAGGCAACGTTCGATACCGCCTTCGAGGGCGTGATCGGCAACCTGGAACGGCGCTACCGCGAAACGAACTCGGAATATATCCGCGAGAAGATCAGCGAATACATGTCCGACCGGCCCTGCCCGACCTGTCAGGGCAAACGGCTGCGCCCCGAAGCACTGGCAGTAACCGTGGATGACGTCAATATATTGCAAATCACCGAGTGGCCGGTATTGCGCTCACTCGAATGGGTCAGGCGGCTGGCGGGATCAGATACTCCCCTCACCGCCCGACATAAAGCCATCTCCGACAGAATTCTGAAAGAGATCGTTTCGCGTCTGGGCTTTTTGGTGAATGTCGGTCTGGAATACCTTACCCTGCAACGCTCCGCCGGGTCGCTCTCTGGCGGTGAGGCCCAACGCATTCGCTTGGCCACGCAGGTCGGCTCACGGCTGGTGGGTGTGTTATATGTGCTGGACGAGCCGTCCATCGGGTTGCACCCACGTGACAACGATCGGCTGCTGACCACTCTCAAAGGCCTGCGTGACATCGGCAACACCGTGCTGGTGGTCGAGCACGACGACGATACCATCCGCACCGCCGATTGGGTCATCGACCTGGGACCCGGCGCGGGCGAACATGGTGGGCACATCATTGCTGAAGGCACACCCGAACAAATCATCGCTCATCCCAAATCACTGACCGGCGCGTATCTCTCAGGTCGTAAGCGTGTGCCGGTGCCGAAGAAGCGGCGCGAAGGTAATGGCAAAATGCTGACCGTGGTGGGGGCGCGCGCCAACAACCTGAAAAATATTACCGTCAACATCCCGCTCGGCAAGTTTGTCTGCATCACGGGCGTTTCGGGATCGGGTAAATCGTCCCTAATGAGTGATGTGCTCTATAACGCGCTGGCAGCGAAATTAAACAGGGCGCGCACTCAGCCCGGTGAACACCAACGTATTGATGGTATCGAGCATCTCGACAAAATCGTCAACATTGACCAGTCACCCATCGGCCGCTCGCCGCGCTCGAATCCCGGTACCTACACCAGCCTGTTCGAGGAAATCCGCAAACTCTTTGCAGAATTGCCAGAGAGCAAAGTGCGCGGGTACAAGCCGGGGCGCTTTTCGTTTAACGTGCATGGCGGACGCTGTGAAGCTTGTCAGGGCCAGGGCGAATTGCGCATCGAGATGCAGTTCCTGCCTGATATTTATGTTCCATGCGACGTGTGTCATGGAAGCCGTTTCAACCGCGAGACCTTGCAGGTCCATTTCAAGGGTCACAGCATCGCTGACGTCCTCGACATGACTGTGGACCAGGCGCTGGAAAAATTCTCCGCCTTCCCGCACATGATGAACAAGCTCAAACTCCTTCAGGAAGTCGGACTGGGCTACATCAAGGTTGGACAACCCGGGACGACTCTATCAGGAGGTGAAGCCCAGCGCGTTAAACTGGCCAAGGAACTTTCCCGGCGCGCCACAGGCCGGACCCTTTACGTGCTCGATGAACCCTCCGTCGGTTTGCACGCTGCGGATGTGCACAAGCTTATCGAGGTGTTGCAGCGCCTCGTGGACACGGGGAACAGCGTGCTCATTATTGAGCACAATCTGGAGATCATTAAAGTCGCCGACTGGATCATTGACCTGGGTCCTGAGGGCGGTGACCGGGGCGGTGAACTGGTCGCCGAGGGGACGCCCGAGGAGGTTGTTGTCATTCCGGGATCCTATACTGGTGCATTCCTGAAAAGTCACCTAAAAAAGCAGATAAAGCATGCCCATTAACCTATACGCAGTTCGTCGCACTCGCAAAATCCTCCAAGTTCAGGTAGAATAAGGTTATGCACCCGTGCCGGTGAATCTACCGCTGGGCCTGTAATGAAAACGGACGGGATAAACCAATGACTATTAATAATACGATTGAGGCTTACCGCAAACGCCGCAAACACTTGGTGCCGTTGATTCTCGGCGGAGTCGCTGTCCTGCTGGTTGTGGTTGGGATTATCATCGTAGTTACGTCTATGAGCGGAGGTGGCTTCACGCTCTTCGCCACCAAGACTCCCACCCCAACCATAACTCCCAGCCCGACGAAAACGAACCCGCCCACCGAAACACCGACCATCACCCCCACCCCCACGGTGACATCGACACCCACTGCATCCTCCATCTATCCATATGTGGTGAAAGAAGGCGAGACTCTCACCGCGATCATCCAATCTGAAGGGCTGGCCGATACCCCGAATGCGCTCATCATAATATTCATGCTAAACCCGACTATTAACCCCACCACTGGCATCATCAACGTTGGGCAGACGATCCTCCTGCCTCCGCACAATTATCCAATACCAACGCCCACGCCTATTCCCACCGGGCTGGCTCGCGGTGCACACATCACTTATCGCATCATGCCTGGCGATAGCCTTGGAAGCATTGCCAATCAGTTCAACAGTACCGTCAAGGATATTCTGCCTCTCAACAAGGCCATTCTCACTAATGGCGAAGCTTCAATAATATATCCAGGCCAACTACTGGTGGTGCCGGTTAATCTGGTCACGCCGGTGCCAACGGTCAAGCCGACCGCTTCTGCAACACCATAGAAGAGAAGTTCAGACTCCCGGTCTCTGAAGAAACCGGGTTTTTTTTCGCTCAAATCCTTTGACATTCTGTGCGCCTCAGACTAAAATGACAATGTCCGTTTCTACATACCGTGAGGAGCAGTCGTGAGTACCTGGCCTGGCAAATACGTGATTGGTCTAACCGGCAATATCGCCACCGGAAAGAGCGTCGTCCGGCGAATGCTGGAGCATCTGGGTGCTTACACCATCGATGCTGACACTCTCTCGCACCGCGCCATTGCAAAAGGCGCACCGGGCTACCAACCGGTTGTGGATGCTTTTGGCACATTCATCCTGGATGCCAGCGGCGAAATTGACCGGGTCAAACTTGGGCGTCTGGCCTTCAAAGACCCGGATGTGCTTAAGGATCTCGAAGCAATCGTCCACCCATTGGTCGAACATGCCGTGGATTTGATGATCAAACGCGCCAATCAGCACGTTATCGTTATCGAGGCCATAAAGCTTCTTGAAGGGAATTTGGTCAGTGAATGTGACACCGTCTGGACCACGTATGCTCCCGAACTGGTCCAGAAAGCCCGATTAATGCAAAAACGCGGTATGACTGAAGAGGAAGCCATCCAGCGGATTCAAGGTCAACCTCCTCAGGAGGTGAAATTGGCAGCCGCCAACGTGGTTATCCAGAACGCTGGTTCTTTCGAGAACACGTGGAAGCAGGTGGTGGCAGGCTGGAAAGTCATCTCGCCGATTGGTGATACCTCTCCGCTTATCTTGCGTAAGGCCGGGGAGGGCGAACTGGCTGTCCAGCGCGGACGCCCGTACGACTCGGCGAATATAGCCGCACTCATCACCCGACTCAGCGGAGGGTCGCGCTCGCTTTCGCAGGATGACATTATGGCTGCCTTCGGCGACAAAGCCTACCTGTTGCTCATGGCTCATAAACAACTGGTCGGGTTGGCAGGCTGGCAGGTGGAAAACCTGGTGTCTCGCACCACAGACCTCTATCTTGACCAGAGCATCACCATCGCCCAGGCCCTTAAGACCCTGGTGGCTGAGATCGAACGCGCCTCACAAGATCTGCAATGCGAAGCCTCCCTGCTCTTCCTGCCGCTCCAATGGGCAACCCAGGAAGATGTCTGGAAAGAGATGGGCTACACCCGGCGCACCCCACAATCCCTTGGAGTTCAAGCCTGGGAGGATGCCGCGCTCGAATCACAACCGTCTAATACCTTCTTGCTCTTCAGACAACTCCGCCAGGACCGCGTCTTACGCCCTATCTAAATCAAGGTTCAGGCAAAAAGGAATCAGGAATTGGGTTCGCTGGCTGCCTGTTCCTGATTATCCTATTCTGAATCATCTCATCCTTTTACTGCCGTGAACAATCTTTTAATCAATATACTATTTATTTTTGAGCGCCTTGACTGGCTGGGTGTCGTTGACATTCTTCTGGTCACGCTCATATTCTTTGGACTGCTATATCTCGTCCGTGGTACGCAAGCCATGATTTTGTTACGCGGCATTATTCTGATTCTGGTGCTGGTTGCTCTGCTGACCAGCCTGGCAAACTTACCGGCTTTCTCCTGGCTCGTCCGCACTGCACTTCCCGCTCTGGTAATTGCCATCCCGGTCATATTCGCCCCCGAAATCCGCCGTGCCCTCGAACGAATCGGACGGGCCGGGACATTCTTCCGGGTTTCGAATAAAAGTGCCAGCGAAGAAATGCAGCAAGCGATTCAGTCTGTCGTTGCGGCAGCTGCCCGTCTGTCAGCCCGCCAGCATGGGGCGCTCATTATTTTGGAACGCTTCGACGGTCTCGACGAATACATTCGTAGCGGTGTCATCCTCCAGGCCGATGTAACGGCCGAAATGCTGATGCAAACCTTTTACCCCAACACCCCTCTTCATGATGGCGCAGTCATCATTGCTGGCAAGAAAATTGTCGCCGCTGCTTGCGTGTTGCCTCTCTCGTCCAGCGGTATCCTGACCAGCTCTCCCGAGCAGCAAATGGGCCTCCGTCACCGCGCCGCACTGGGTATCACGGAAGTGACCGATGCCATTGCGGTGGTCGTCTCAGAGCAGACCGGTGCCATCTCCATCTCCCATGCTGGACGCATAATCCGACGGTTGGATGTGGAGCGACTGGAAAACATTCTGATTGCCTTCTACAGCCCGCAAAAAAACCGCAAAGAAAATTTTTTCCAACGGCATTTCCCCTATCTTTTTCCTAGCAAGGATGAATGAAACATGTTCCGCTGGCTGGCTACTAATTTACGCACATTCCTCCTGGCTTTTGCTCTGGCTCTGGTCGTCTGGGTGACAGCTGTCACCGCGGCCAATCCCGATGAGACTCAGGTCTTTCCGAATCCTATCCCTATCGAGATTATCGGGCAGGAACCTGGCCTGATTATTACCGGCGGGACCGTCCCACAACAAGTGGAGCTCACTTTGCGCGCCCCGCACTCGGTATGGCAAAGTCTACTGAGCAGTGAGACTTCGGTTCGCGCCCTGGTGGATTTGACCGGGCTCGGGTCTGGTATGCATACGGTGAATGTTCAAATGCAAATTGACAATCGCCCTGTTCGCATCATCTCCGTCACCCCTCAGACCTTTGACCTGAGCCTCGAACCGCAAGTGACCCGTTCCCTCGCCATAAATTTGACTCTTAGCGGCAACCCGGCTATCGGATACCAGGTCGGAGATGCCATTCTGAACCCTGCGATGGTGGTCATTACTGGGGCGGAAAGCATTGTTTCCCAGATTGACGACATCCAGGCCACTCTTGACCTGAACGATGCCCGTCAAAATATTTCCACCTCCATCCCGCTCCAGGTGGTGGACATAAATGACAAAGTGATCAGCGGAGTGGCTGTCCTCCCGGAAAATGTGCAGGTCAGCTTGCCCATTATCCAGCAAGGCGGCTATCGCGATCTGGCTGTAAAAGTGATGACTGTTGGGAATCCTTCCAGTGGCTACAGCCTGACAAGTGTATCCGCCTTCCCCCCCATCGTGACAGTCTACTCTGCAGATTCAGATATTATTGATTCCATGCCTGGCTACGTCGAGACCTCCTCGCTCGACTTGAGCGGTGCCAAGGAAGATATTGAAAAACAACTTGGAATCATCCTTCCACCCGGTGTAACCCTTATCGGCGAGCAGAGTGTGATGGTTACAGTGGGAATCGCCCCCATTGAAAGCAGCCGAACCATTTCTTATCGCCCTGCGGAAATGATTGGGCTGGCGACGGGGCTGATTGCACATCTTTCACCGCAAACGGTGGATATCATTCTTTCTGGCCCGCTGCCCGTGCTAGATTCTCTGGCTATAAGCGATGTTAACGTTCAGGTGGACCTGACCGGTCTGACTCCTGGGACCTACCGATTGACCCCCAAGGTATTCATTGTCCAGCAAAACGTTAGGGTCGAATCCATCCTGCCTGGAACCGTGGAAGTAATTATTACCAGTGCGCTTACGCCCACTCCATAAATCCCTGCGCTTCCCTTCAGCAAGAGGACTCGGCCTTTTTTCCATGGTGAAATATTCATGAAACCTATTGTTGCCTTAGTCGGGCGCCCCAACGTGGGCAAAAGTACTCTTTTCAACCGTCTGGCTGGAGAACGTCTTGCCATTGTGGACGATACTCCGGGCACCACACGCGACCGCATTGTAGCGGAGGCTGAATGGAACGGCCGTCCCTTCGATGTGGTGGATACCGGCGGGATTGACCCTACGCACGGGGGCAAAACGCCGCTCTCGGTCGATTCAGCGGATTTTATTCCTGAGATCCGCTCCCAGGCGCTGATGGCCGTCCGTGATGCCGACGCGGTGCTGTTTCTTACCGACGGCACATCCGGCGTCACCTCGCCCGACCGCGAGGTGGCCGAAATCCTGCGCCGCTATCAGAAGACAATGGACGGTCAATCCTGGCCTCCAATTTTCGTGGTGGTAAACAAATGCGAGAATACCAAACAGCGCAGCGCCGCCACTGAATTTTACGAATTGGGACTGGGCGACCCATACCCTCTTTCTGCCATCCACGGCACCGGGACCGGAGACCTGCTTGACGCGCTGGTGGCTTCCTTCCCAATCCAGGCAGAGATCGAGGAAGACGAATCGATCAAAATTGCCATCGTCGGCAAGCCCAATGCCGGAAAGTCATCCCTGCTCAATAAATTAGTCGGCGAGGAACGTGCCATTGTCTCGCCGATCCCCGGCACGACCCGCGATGCCATTGATACGCATATCGACGTAAATGGCCTGCCTGTCACGCTGATTGATACCGCCGGTATTCGGCGGCGCGGCAAGATCGAACGCGGTGTGGAAAAATACAGTGTTTTGCGCTCCTTAAAAGCCATTGAGCGCGCTGATGTGGTGCTGTTGCTGATAGACGCCGCCGAAGGCATTACCGCCCAGGATACCCACATCGCCGGGTTCATCCTCGACGCATGGAAGAGCACTGTTGTACTGGTCAATAAGTGGGATACCATCCTGAAAGACAATCAGACGACTGAAGATTATACCCGCCATGTCCGCAGGGAACTCAACTTTATGGATTACGTCCCCATGCTGTTCATCTCAGCCAAGACCGGTCAGCGTGTGGATCAGGTGCTTCCGACGGCATTACGCGTCCAGGAGGAACGGTTGGCGCGCATCACGACCGCCATGCTCAACCGCGTCCTGCGCGACGCCCAGGATGCCCACCCGGCTCCTTCGCACGCCGGACGCCAGTTGAAAATCTACTACGGTTCCCAGGTCCGGGTTGACCCGCCGACTTTCGTCCTGCATGTCAACGATACAAAGCTGTTTCATTTTTCCTACCGGCGATACCTGGAAAATAAATTCCGGGAGACTTACGGCTTCATTGGCACCCCGATCAAGATAGTTGCCAAGGGTCATAAGGACCCCGAAGAGTAAACCCAGCTCGTAAAAATGGACCAGGCTGCACAAAATGTGCAGCCTGGTTTTGTTTATGGATACTTCGGGGAAAAGTTTTTCATCACTCCTTAAACACCAATCGGGCGGATAGCTGTTTTACCTATCCGCCCGACTGATTGAGGAGGAGATGCCTCAAGAGGCTTTATCCATAGGTTGTATCATTCACCATTAAGGAACTACATGGGCCTCGGTAACCAAACTCGGCAAATAGTTACCATCACCGCTGTACGTGGCTGTGATCGTGAAGGTACCAGAGATGTTGAAGACCACATTACAGGTACCGGTTGCGGGTGGGACTAGTGGGACTGCGCTTGAAAGCGTGAGGTTGCATGTAGACGGCACGCCGCCGCTAATGCTAATGCCCACTGATCCTGTCGGTATAACACCAGCCGCGGCGGTAACCGTTACGACTATCGGAACCGATGCGAAGGGAAGAGACGGATCGGGTGCGTCTGAAGTGATGAGCGTCACTGTGGGACCTTTGTCCACTGTATGGGTCGCTGTACCCAAACTAGCTGTAAACGAAGGATCACCGTTGTAAGTAGCCGTGAGGATCTTGGCACCAGCTGTGTTGAAGGTCACAGCACAACTGCCAGTTCCTGCTACTAAGGCTCCGATGGTGCAAGGGACGTCCGCGCCGGTAATATCTACCGTACCGGTCGGTGTGCCGCCTGCCCCGGTTACCGTAACGACCACTGTGACTGCGTCACCAGGAATGGAAGGATCAAGATTGTCACTGGTGATGACTGTCGTGGTGGCATTTAACACTGAATGGGTTTCGGTATCCCAACTACTTAGATAGTTGCCATCGCCGTTGTACGTTGCTGTAAGGATCTTGGCGCCAATGGTGTTGAAGGTCACAGTACTACAACTGCCGCTTCCACCTGATAGTGTGATGGTGCAGTTGATATCCGCACCGGTGATATCCACCGTTCCAGTCGGAGTAACCCCAGCTCCAATCACGGAAACGCTTACCGGAATCGCTTGGGTGGGTGCGGACGGATCGGGTAGGTCGGCATAGATGGTCGTCGTAGTGGAGCCCTTGTTCACTGTATGGCTCGCGGTACCCGAACTAGGTGCATAGTTCCCATCGCCTACATAAGAAGCCGTTAGGGTCCTGGCTCCCGTGGAGGTGAAGCTTGCACTACAACTGCCACTTCCGCCTGCAAGCAGGATTGTGCAGTTGGTGTCCGCGCCGGTGATGTTTACATTGCCAGTCGGTGTAGGAATACCAGCTCCGCTCACTGTAACGCTTACTACAACTGCTTGACCGGGGTTGGAAGGATCAGGTATGTCGTTAGTGATGGTCGTCCCTGAGGCAGCCTTTGTCAAGACTACTGTATGGCTCTCGGTGTCCGAACTGCCTATATAGTTCGCATCACCACCGTATGTAGCTGTGAGAGTCTTGACGCCAGTGGTGGTGAAGACCACATTACAACTGCCACTTCCGCCTGAGAGCGCGAGGGCGCAGTTGGTATCTGCGCCGGTGATGCTGACTATTCCGGTCGGGGTGGTAAATGCCCCATTCACGGTAACGCTCACTGCAACGGATTGGCCAGTTAAGGATGAATCAGGCGCATCCGCCGTAATGATCGTTGTGGTGGGAGCGGGTGTGGGAGGCGGGCCAGGGGGCACAACGCTTCCGGTGTGCACAATTCGCGCCCCACCCCAAAGGACACGATCACCCTCCGGGGAACCGCTGGCCATAACCTTCAGGGTAAATTTAACACTTTGTCCGGCCAGCGAGGAGAGGTTCACATTGGCGCGATAGTATAGTCCCTCGGTCTTTTCGCGAAATTGCCAGAGAGTATACACTGGCCCTGAACCAATCTGGTAATTCAATTGGAAGGTCACGTAACACGAAGCGACGCCAAATTGGCAAGAAACGATGGACTGGAAACGATCTCCACTCTGCACCGTAATTGCTGGATAGGTCCCAGAGATGTAACCATCCGTTACAAAGTTCGGAGCGACAATCAATCCAGGTGACGTATCAATTGAACCGTCCTCAAGTTTAGGGGCGGTTGATTTGATTACGTAGCCGGATGCGCTTCCGTCTGTTCCGGGACAAGACTGGGTCCCTGCACCGCTCGTCCAGACTGCAGAACAATAATTGGCAACAAAGTCGTAAGTGGCAGACGAATAACCTCCTGCGCCCACAACAATGTCAATGAAGAACCAATATGTGCCATATGGACCCACGCCAAAAAGTGTGCTGGAAGCATTTCGCAGCATCCAATATCCGCGATAATGGCCGGCAGTGGTTGGAGCCGTCATGTTAACGGTCACGTCCACCGATGCTCCTGGGGCAACACTGGTTGGCATATTGACCGCCGATGGAGCGCCCATCTTCGTGCCAGAATAGAAAACGATGGCATAAGAAGTGCTCCAGGTGCAGGTGCCAACATTCTTGAACCGCCAGGTCTTGATGAGGGCTGCCCCGGGGGCAAAACTGGTGCCATCCGGGATGGTCACATCAGCCACGAACTCTGCCAAGTCACAGGTCGCTGCAGCTACCGGGCGGGGGGCAAAGACTGTCCCTGGTAGGAACTGCACCAGCAAAGTCACGATCAGGACAGCCGGGGTGAAAATGCGTCGAAATTTCATTTCTTCCTCCTTCACATTCAAAGGCACAGGGCATGAGATCCTGTGAACAAAAATAAGACGAAAATAGGAGCCAATGAGTTCCTTTTATGCCTAATAATAACCTAAAAAGGGCAAAATGGAATATCCATATTATATGATAAATGGTACTCTATTTTATATGGCTGGCTTGAGATTCCCGTCTTTCAGATGTACAATGATTTCAGGACCTTATGTTGCGAAAATTCTTTCCCATCCTATTATTGACCTTGGGGACGCTCCTGCAAGCCTCACCTACCCCGCTGCGCGCCCTGGATCTGGGGCCTGCCGGCCTCGTCCCGGCTTCCCTCCCTGCCGGGACCACGCCCGTTACCCCTCTCACGCAGGCCGACCTTGACGGTAGCAGCCCACTCGAAACCCTTTCATTATATAGTGGCCGTCTGTCCATATTATCCGGTGGAGAAACCGTCTGGCAAAGCCCGGAGTCTTGGCAAATCGTCCAGGCTGCTATCAGCGACCTAAATCGCGATGGGAAACCCGAAGTGACCCTCCTGCTCTGGCGTCCCTTCCGCCCCTGGCCTGTCGACCAATGGCTACCGAATGGCGGGCGTATTGCTGAATTTCACAATGCCGAAGGCCAATCCTGTCACATCATTCTGATTGGTTGGACGCGCGGCGGATATCACGAAGTGTGGGCTGGCTCCGCAATGGCTGATCCGATCAAATCCTTTGCCGTCGCAGACTTAAACAGCGACAACGGTCAGGAATTGTTGGCGCTCGAGGGTCGCTATACAGACTCGCAGTCCGCTCCTGCCCGCACATTGAAAGTCTGGGAATGGAACGGATTTGGCTTCACCATCGTCTCATCTATAGATGGTACCTTCAGCACAATGACCCTCGTCCAGGCCAATAACGGCCATATTCTTATTCTTGTCCCTTGAGGAGGAGACTATGAAAACGACTCTGCGCAAGATTCTTTGGTCATTCCTGTCTGTGGTGGTTATCCAGTCGGCATGTAGCTTCTCGACAATATTCCCCACCCAATCCCCGCTCGCCGCGCCCACCCAAACATCGCTCACCGCGCCCACCCAAACACCGCTCACCGCGCCCACCCAGACACCTTCCCCGGGGGATATCTACCCGCCGCCTTTTGCGACTTATCACGAGATCGCCGCCCTTTTGCCGCAGACATTCAGCGGTGGGGGATATACGCTGCCGCTCAACTTGAACCAGGTGCAGAATGTGGATGCAGTGGAACTGACCACCCAACGCGCCCTCCTGGCCCAGAACGGTTTTGTTGTGGCTTCGCCGGTACCTGGCCAATACCGCGAATTCTATCAAATCTATGAGACCGTCCGATATAACGCAATGCCGGTGTTCATTACCACTGACTCGGTCTATCACATCTATCACCTGCTCTTTGATAAGATGCTGCGCGACCTGGAAACTCATAATTTTATCGTCGATCTTAAGTCACTGACCAGTGCCATGCTGACTGCCACCTACCAGCAGTACCAGACCTTGCTAGGCACTACGCTCGAAGAACCCGCCCGTCGCAACGTGGCGTATTTTGCCGTTGCTGCCCAACTGCTTGGCCTGCCAGATCCGGTTCCGGCCGAGGTGACCGACCTGGTCAGCGCCGAATTGGCTCTGATTAACGCCGCCAGCAGCGAGGATATCTCGCCTATCTGGGATCGCCCCGACCTGCCGCCCGATATGAAACTCAAGGAAGTCTACGGCCAGTACAAGCCGCGCGGCCACTATACTCGCAGCGAAGACTTGAAGATGTATTTTAGAGCCATGATGTGGTATGGCCGGCTTACCTTCCGTCTGGATGATGATTTCGAAACCCGCCGCGCCCTGCTCTTAACCAGGGCCTTGCGCTCAGCCACAGCCACTGACGGCACACCTGCTGTCACATTATGGAAAAATATATACGAACCAACAGTCTTCATCGTCGGCAAGGCCGATGACCTCGGCTATCTCGAATACGGCGCTCTTTCGGACCAGGTCTTCGGTTCGAACCCCGACCTGGGTAAATTCGCCGACGCGACGCTCTTTGCCCAGTTCAAGCAGGCCACCGAGTCTCTCCCCCCGCCCCAAATCAACTCGATGTGGGTGTATATCTGGCAGGACCAGGAGCAGGTCACCAAAGGTTTCCGCTTCATGGGCCAGCGCTTTACCCTGGATGCCTACGTCTTCGGGCAGGTGATTTGGCGCAAAGTCGGCACCCTGACAGACCCGCGCGGCCTGCCCACGGGACTGGACTTCTTCGCTGCCCTGGGTTCCAGCGAAGCCTATACCATCCTGAACGACATGGGTGAGACGCACTACGCCAACTTTGACACCCAAATGACCAAGGTTAAGACGGAAGTCGCAGCACTTGGGATGGATTCCTGGACTCAGAATCTTTACTGGTCATGGCTCTATTCCTTCCAGCCGCTCATTGAGCCGAAAGGTATCGCCTATCCTCCCTTTATGCAGACCCAGGCCTGGACGCGTAAAGATCTGCAAACCGCCCTCGGATCCTGGACCGAACTCAAACACGACACCATCCTGTATGCCAAGCAGGTGATGGCCGAGATGGGAGGCGGCGGCGGGGATGTTGTCCCACCACACAGCTACGTGGAACCCAATCCCGAGGCCTATGCCCGCCTGCTTGCTCTCACCCAAATGACCTACGATGGACTGCAGGACCGCAACCTGTTGAGCGACCTGACCCGCCGCAACCTGGAGAATCTCATTAGTGAACTCACCTTCCTGAAGGACATCTCCGAGCGCGAACTGGCTGGTGGAGCCATCACGGACGATGAATACTGGCGTATCAAGTACTGGGGCGGCGTCCTCGAGCAGTTCACCCTGGCAGCGGCCGATACCACCGGCAATGACTCGCGCGATCTGTCTGATCAGAAAGCCGCCCTGGTGGCCGACGTCGCCACCGGCACCATGGACTTGAATACCCTGGTGGCACTCGAAGAAGCCATCGGCCAGCCTACCATCATTTACGTGGTCCTGCCCGATTCTCCCTGGCGGGTTGCCACCGGTGCAGTGTACTCCTACTACGAATTCACTGTTGGGTCATCCAATCGATTGACCGACGAGGCCTGGCAGGCCATGGTGGAGGCTGGGACGAATCCGCCACAGCCCGACTGGACGCAAATGTTCATTGCACCGTGAAAAGATGGCCTAACTCAGGGGCAGGCTTCAGGCCTGCCCCTAAATTTCTCCTGGCCCTGCTGGCGATATGCCTGGCAGCCTGCCAGCCCAAAGCACCCACCGTCACCCTGGCCCTGCTGGGTGACCTGATGATCGGGCGCGGCGTGGATCCGAAACCCGACTCACTGGCATACCTGGCTCCGTACCTTTCCGCCGCGGACCTGGCCCTCGCCAACCTGGAAAGTCCGCTCGCCCCCATCCCGCCACCATCGGATTCTACCTATAACCTGTGCGCCTCGTCTATCCATGCTGATCTGCTCTCCGCCTGGGGCTTGGATCTTCTGTCCCTCTCCAACAATCACAGCTTCGATTGCGGCCCGGACGGTCCCGCTGGAACCAATTCTGCACTGGATCATGCAGGGATCACCCCCAACGGGCCAGGCATGGAGCCGGTCTACCGGGAAGTGAATGGTCTGCAACTGGCTTTCTTGGCCTTTGACGACATCTCCTCTCCGCTGGATGAAAACGCCGCTGTGCAGTCTATTCACTCGGTACACGCCACCGGCGCGCTGGTGATCGTTTCGGTGCATTGGGGGGCGGAATATCAGGGCGGCGCATCCGACCGGCAGAAATCCATGGCCCAGGAGTTTGCAGAAGCGGGCGCGGCGCTGATCTGGGGGCATCATCCGCATGTGCTCCAGCCTGTCGAATGGATCCAAACCGCACGCAGCAAAACGTTCGTGCTTTACAGCCTCGGAAACACCCTGTTCGACCAGGGCGGCCTGGAAGATACACGCCGGTCGGCCTTGGTGGTGGTCACGTTGGACGCGAATGGTGTGACCGGTGTTCGCGCCGTGCCATTCGAGATTGATATCCTCAACAGTCGCGTGGTTCAACCGGATGCGGAGACGGCAGAGCAAATTCAAGATAGAATAAATATCCCATAGGGTGATCTCGTGGTTGCCCAAGCCGGACACATACCCCTTCAGGGTACTTTGCTTGGCCCTACGATATAATAAAAATATGCTTCGCACCATCTTGCATCTCGACCTGGATGCCTTCTTCTGCGCAGTCGAAGAACTGCATGACCCGTCTCTGCACGGTAAAGCGTTCGCCGTGGGCGGCCGGCCGG
>JBGPQK010000008.1:0-75257 GCA_041489005.1 Anaerolineae bacterium | reverse complement strand
GGTGAAACATACAACTGTCCGGCCGAGGTCGCCGAAGCGCGCTACGGCGTGACGGTTGACTACCTCAGTTTTCATGACGAAGAAGGCGGCGCCGGCCTGCATCGGGGTGGCAAGGGTGTACGGATTGATTATCGCATCAAATCCGACAATGCCTGGTTGACTGTTGCCTACACCCGGTCGAGGATTCCGCCCTGGCCTCTGGAAGGTGGTTGCCAAGGTTCACCCAACCACGTGCTGATTGTCCGGGCGGATGGCGCCATAGAACGTTATTCGGTGGTCAGCGGCTTGACGTTGAACACGGATGATATCATCCGGGTCATGACGGGCACGGGTGCAGGTTGGGGGAATCCCATGCAGCGCAGTCTGGAATTGGTCAAGGAAGATCTAAGAAACGGCTTCATCACCGAAGAACAAGCGAACCGATACTATGGGCTTGACAAACGTGCATCACACGTATAAACGTTCTCGAACTTCTCGCCAAAGGGTTCCATGCGTGATGCAAGCGATGTCAGTGGCACGCGACCTGGTCGGGCAGCACGTCATGCAGGAGCACATGGTCTTCCAGCGTTTTGCCGCCACGCGATACATGGGTCAGGTGCATACCGTCAAGGTGTCGTTACCTGGCAGCGCGATCACGTCTCAAATGATGCCGGATATCAACGAACGATTCCACCAGATACATGAGCAAACCTATACCTTTCGATTGGAGTCACCGGTAGAGGTCGTGAATTATAACCTCACGTCCTTTGGTCGGGTCAAGAAGCCGGCGCTCCGGAAGCTGGACGGGATGGGTGGCAGCCTGGACGATGCCTGCAAGGGCGAGCGCCGCATCAATTTTGGGGAGCTGATTGCCCCTGAAAAAAGACTGTAGATAATGCGTATCATGTGGATCAACCCAGTGGGGACGGATGTATTCGACGCGGACGTGTTGAAAATCCTGAACGTGGCGAAGCTGGATGGCACGCAAGTGGATGTGGTCTCCCTGTCTGCCGACCGGCCTAAGCACCTGGAGTACCACGCCTACGAAGGATTGGTTGTAGGCGATATCGTGCGGTTGACTCGCGAGGCCGCGGACAGATACGACGCGATCGTCATCGGCTGCTTCTACGATGTCGGTTTGCGCGAGGCGCGTGAGGTGTCTGGGCAGTCGATCGTGACCGCGCCATGCCAGTCGGCCACTGCCATTGCGAGCAATTTGGGCAACACCTTTTCGGTGCTGGTAGGGCGACGCAAGTGGATCCCGAAGATGCGCGAGAACGTGCATTTGTATGGACACGGTCATCGCATGGTTTCGATGCGCCCGCTGGATTTGGGCGTGCATGACTTCCAGACCGACCACGATCGTACCTGCGAACGCCTGCTGACGGAGGGTCGCAAGGCCGTTCAGGAAGATGGCGCCGAGGTCATCCTCCTCGGCTGTACGGCTGAATATGGATTCCACGAAACGATGCAGGATGCGCTCGGTGTGCCCGTAATAGATGCTATCCTGGCCCCATTCAAGTACGCCGAATTCCTAGTCGACCTGGCCAGCAGGTTCGGCTGGCGGCCTAGCCGCATGTGGGGCAGTGAAGCGCCGCCGGAGGCGGAATTGACGACCTGGAACCTTATGAATTCTTGACCATCGCCAATGGGTATCGGCTTTAAGGTGTTATCATCATCCCCGAATCGCTGGTGGATCAAGCGGTAATGATGGCGTTGTGGCAAGAGTTGGCCGCTCTGCGAAGAAGCCAGAATCAAGGCGCATAAGAGAGGTTGTGAGAATGCGGACCAAAGAACGCCTTGCAAATATGCAGGCATGCATGGAAGAAACTGGTATAGATTTGGCTGCTATTGGCCCTACGGCCAACATGCGCTATTTGCTGGGGTTTGTTCCCCATGCTGACGAGCGGCCATGTATACTTCTGGTGGATAGGCAATCAGTTCGCATGGTGGTACCTGGTCTCAATCGTGAAGAAATGGCCGCCCATACCGATATAGATCTTATCGCCTGGACCGATGCCGACGGCCCTCAAGAAGCGTTACGGCAGGCTCTGGCAGCCTTTCATAAGCCATGCACACTGGCTGTGGATGGAGCCATGCGAGCCGATAATCTGCTTCAACTGCAAGCATTAGTGACTCCTAAACGAACAATGGCAGTTGATGTGTTGTTAACTCCATTGCGCATGTGCAAATCGGCAGAAGAAATCGATGCACTGGCTCGCGCCGCAGCCCAGGCCGACCGGGCCATGCAGGTCGCAGTGAATGCCTGCCGGTCGGGAGCAACCGAGGCCGAGGTTGCATGGGCAGCTGAGGCTGCTTTTCGTCAGGATGGTGCCGAGGAAGTATGCTTTACCCTGATCGCCTCGGGCCCTAACGGTGCATATCCGCACCATCACAGTGGTGCGCGGAGGCTGCAGACGGGTGATGCCATTGTCATTGACATTGGTGCTTCGCTCAATGGATACAAGTCCGACATTACACGCATGGTCTACTTGGGGGAGCCTCCCGCGGAATTTCTAAAAGCCCACGCTGCTGTGTATGAAGCGAACCAACGCGCAATGGCCGCTGTGCGGCCGGGTTTGCTAGCCGGCGAGATAGATCACATCGCGCGGAACACGTTGGAAACAGCCGGCTATGGTCCCCTCTTTATCCATCGCACTGGCCATGGTATGGGGCTGGAAGGGCACGAGCCACCTTGGATCATGGCCGGTGATACGACAGTTTTACAAGAAGGCATGGTCTTTAGCATCGAGCCTGGGGTTTATCTCATAGGGCAGTTCGGCGTTCGCATTGAGGATATTGTCCTCGCGACCCAGTCAGGTGTGCGCATCCTTACGGGGTTTGATCACTCTTTAGTTGTCAAAGACTAGAACACTGGAGGAAATAATGGTCAAGCTTACTGTGATTTACAATCTACCACCGGGGGCCAATCATGAAGAATTCCTCAAGTGGCGCACTACGGAACACCAAGAAGACAATATGTCCATGCCCGGCATTATCAAAAGTGATTTCTACATCATCAAAAGCTCCTGGCAAAGAAAAGAAGCTCCCTATCGCTACATGACAGAGGCCTATTTTCCAGATATGGAAACGTTTGAAAAGTCCTTTCTTGACCCCGACTACCAGGCTAAGCTGGCTAAATCGCTGGAGCGCATTGCTGATCCGCTGTTTTTGATCTCCGAAGAGGTGATGAGCCAAGCCATCGGGTGAATGGGTCTATCCCGGCTACCTATCTCATCAAGAACTTGGAAGCCTTGAAGATGTGTACCTCGGGAAATCCTCGAAGCTGCCTTACAAGGCCAGCATCTTGATTTTCACGTGACTTGCAGTATCGTCCTTACGCGATTTACAGTGTACATGTGCGGGACTTTGTTACATGATTTCCTCTTTAGGAATTTATCAGACTGAACCTTAATCACGGCGATTCCCAATTGGACTTTTGACAATTTAAAAGGTGCTCGGTTTAGGCCGAGTTTTGTCAGGTTTGACCTTTTCTGTGCACTGACAGACGAGATCTGGGTGTCAAGCGCATCCCTCGGCGGCGGCCTGGGGCTGGCCATCACCGATTTGGTGCGTTTGTCCATGCCAAAGCCCGAAAAAAACCGCCACCGGCAATCGCAAATATGCGACTCGGCTCTTGAAGAATGGACGACCGCGGCATAGTGGAAAAAAGCATAGACTGCCGATAGTCTACCAAGGGGCGGTTGTGGTAGACCTGGGGTAGATCTGGGAGATCTGTGGGCGAATCTGCTCAAAGCGGATTCATCCATTTCTGCCAGAGATAGTGAAGGTGCTGGAGCGATGCGGTGAACTTCAACTGCCTTCGGAGACCAAAGCATTCTTGCTGCAGATGAGTTCTGCGACCATAGATCGCTGTCTGCGTCCAGTTCGCTTAGAGCATCCGCATGGTCTCTCTACCACCAGACCCGGTACACTAACCCGAGTCTTCTCGCGCGAACTGGCCGGCTTGAAGCGATCAAGAAAGGACGGGTATGGTATACAACCTCTAAAGCAGTTGGAGAATATCGCAATTCGCTTTATCTTAAGGAATAGAATAGAACTTGCGTTCTGAGTGTTTCCGTGCTAAAATCCGGTCGCTGATTACCCAACTTTAGCTCGCCGGGCCCCGATCTATCTCAAACCGCCGGGTCAGGCAGAATCAGCAGCCCGTCGGTCTGTAATGTGCGACGCGAGATTGATGCTCATAACCTGGAGGTCACTGGTTTCCCCAAGGGGGACGTTCCGCGAGTCCAGCCCCCGAAATTAAGAAGCGACGCCCGAGAGGGCGTATTTTGATTTAGTGTGGAAAATACACATTTACGGACTTTGCAGATGGACAGCGACCAGTGTCCCGGTCTTGCATGGGGTGCCAGTGTAAGGTTCCCATGAAGGGAGGGTCTTCTGCCCGTATATGCACAAGGAGTATCCAGGCGTTGGTTTCCTTATGCAGGGGAGGCCTGTTCCTGATCGGCATCCTGATCGTGCCGGGTTTGGCCTCTAATATGTAGTGGGCTGGGGGGATTAAAACAAAAAACCGTGCCAGCACCTGTGCCCGCATCGCTGCGGGCTCAAATGCCACTCACGGAAATTGGTCAGAAAGACTTCTGACCCTTACGAAGATAGGCCTTCTTTATTTTCAGCCCAATCAAGAAATTGTTTACAACCTCATCGTCTTTTTGTCCAGCGATTTGCCCGATTTGACAGGTTTGAGGTGACGCCCAGGCGGCTTACCACACCCTATTGTGTATCCGAGCTCTCGTCTTGAAATTTACAAACAAGGGCCCTTCTTCCTCCGGTTAGTACTGGAGGAAGAGCCTCAAACCGGTTAGGAGAGAATAACCACAGCTGTTCCCTTATGTGGAGGCAAGTGTATGTAGGCCATATAACGGTCGGGCATCCAGACCCAAAAAGCATCCGAACTTCTGACACAGTCTTCCAGACGTTGCAGTAAAGTTTCATTCACACTCACCTGGCTGGGTTCATTCCCCAATATCAGCAAGTTCACTGGGTACTTCAACCCCTTCAGAACCACCTTAATTTGACCGTTTTCTTCAACCTGCTGAGTGGAAATATCACCATACGGGAATCCTTTGCCTTGGTACACATCCACACGGCATGCATCACCAGGGTAGACTAGCACGGCCAGGTTCTTGATCTCCACGGGTGAGTTTCCTACCGGGCTGCACAATTCCAGCGTTTCTCCCAGGTTGAGTGGCACAATGCTGCCGCGGCGCTGGTAAACCGGGATCCGCTCTTTCGGCACCGGAACGGCGAATTCCTGATTACCTTTAAATATCGCTCCGGTCCACAAATCACGCCACTCACCCTCTGGCAAGAAAACCTCCCAAGCAGACTTTCCTTTTTCCATCACGGGTACCACCAGCAATGCATCGCCAAACATATACTCATAGGGGAATTCCCGGCAGGTGGCACTTGAAGGAAAATCCAGCGGCAATGCCCGCATCAATGGCAAACCGCTTTGGCTGCTCTTAAGCGCCTGCCCCAGAATGTATGGGATCAAATTCATGCGCAGGTTCGTAAATTGCCGGAAGACAGAGATCACTTCCGGGTCGCCGGTGAGTTCCTGTATGTTCCACGGTGTGCGGTCCCGGCTGGGTTCGCTCCGGGCATTGTAATCCGAATGATATTGCATGATCGGACAAAAAACTGAAAACGCTGCCGCACGCAGGTAGAGTTCACTGCTCGGAATGGGTCCAGCGAACCCGGCAATATCCCAGCCAATAAACGATACCCCACACAGACCCACATTGAGCATGGCGCGCAGGGTGGCGCGGAAGGCATCCCAGGTGGAGTTTTCATCCCCCGTCCAATGGCAGGAAACCTGCTGCACCCCGGTATAACCAGCCCGGCTGAAGAGAATGTAATCTTCTCCCCGGTGGGTTTTTAAGAAGCGGTTATAAGCCCTTTCATATATCAAAGGGTAGCAATTGATCCCCCGGCTTCCGGGCATGCCGTTTTTGAAGTGTATTCCGGTATCCCAGATATGCTCGCCGCCGTCGGTTTTGAACCCATCCACATCCATTTCGGCTGGCAGGTATTCCCGTTTCTTAAACCACCAATCTAGGGCTTCCTGATTGGTGAAATCGAACACCAAGCTATTATCGAACCAAGGCGAGTGAGCTTCTATACGATGCGGACTGCCGTCGGCTTTTTGAACAACAAATTGATTCTGGATGGCATACCCCTGGTCCGCATCTTTCTGAGTTTCATCCATATGCTCAGCTGGATTGCCGGATTTCATGACCGGAATCTGCCACAACACCAATCTCAACCCGGCCTCGTGAAGTTCATCAATCATTGCCTTTGGATCCGGCCAGTGTCCTGCCTTTGGAAAAGCGTAATCTCTCAGGCTATATGCATGAGAGGAGGGTTTCTGCCTGTATTGGGCATTGTTCCAGATATAAAAATTGACTTCGTCACTCCAAGCCTCGATTACCAGCACGGTGGCAGGAATCTCATACTTCCGAGCCAGGTCCAATTGGCGCAAAACTTCAGATTGGCTGTTCCAATCGTTGCTGCTCATCCAAAGACCAAATACCCAGGGTGGGGGCAGGTGAGGTTTACCGGTCAGGTCTGTGAAAGCCTGCACTACAGCACGCGGATGCTTCTGAAATAAGAATCTCATTTCCAGGCTGGCATCTTCTTCGACATGACCAGTCAGAGTCCAGCAGTTGTTCTCAGATGCCGCCAAGTCAAATTCTGCCTGGCGCTCCGTATTCAACCACAAACCATATCCGCGAGAGGAAATAAAAAACGGAATCGGAATATAGGAGCGTTTTCCCTGACTTGTGTATTGGCCGTATACCTGGTTATCCAGTTGATTACCGCGCTGATCAAGCGCATTGAACCGCTCACCAAAGCCGTAAAAAGCTTCGTCGGATGGGCTGTCAAACCCTAACCGGTAACGCGCCACTGTCCCATCCGCACACACCAAGACCCGGAACGGACCTGCGTTTTGAAGCATCAAGCCATCGCTTTCCCGGCAAAGCACCAGCTTAAACGGATTGCAATGCAGCGTGATGCTCACATCCCCCCATTTCACGGTCAACGTTTCCTTTAATGATATTGTGGGAGTTAGAACGCTGCTTTCGTAGAATGATGACAGCCGCAGGGATATCGTCCCCGTGGGATCTGCTTCCGCCTGGAGATGTACATATAGACCTGGACGACCAGTGGCCATCTTTACGACCAGCCTCTCCGCGTTTTCTACCATTGCGACGATGGACATTACATCAACCCAGGTGGTCACACTAAAAGTGAATTCTTCACTCTCAACCTGATGCTCCCCGCTGTGCGCAAAAAAACGATAATGAACCACTTCGCCGCCATTTAAGGCTGGCAGTTGCACTTGCCAATGGTCAGCAGTTTCGCCAACACTTTGCTTCACTGCTTCAGCTCGGGTAGACTTAGGAATGCCTTCGACTTGCCAGATACACCAAACTGCATCGGCTGAATAACTGCGCCCAGTTTCAACACCCAGCATCACCGGCTCGCCTGCTGATGGATCGCGGGGGTATCGCTCGCAAGGCAGAGGGTCATAAGGATGCTGTTCACCATAGGGTTGATGGTGAATAATGGGAGTCAGAGAGTCTGAAGAAATCATCAATTCGATTTACTCTCCTGGATCGCCTTGACAAGAATGATGTACATGGCGTGTGACCAGAGAAGCGGACTAGCCACCGGACCCCATTTCTTTACCCAGGGTTCAAAATTGCCGGGTGCCAGTGTGTGGTCGCTCACCTGTTCGGCCAAACATCCATCTGCATCTGCCTTGGATTCAATCCAGGCACGAAGTGATTCTGCCCGATCAATTTTACCTATAAGCGCATAATACCAACCCAACCAGGCGGTCAAAACTAGCCATTCGCCACCACCGTAATAGACATCTGCTTTGTACCGGTAGACTCCTCCGTCCAGCCGATGCAATTCAGTTTCAATGGCTTGTATCGTAGCTTGTATCAATGGATCCTCGGGCTTGAGGACATTGTATGGTACTGAAATGCCAATGAGGCTGGAGTCAACACCGCTCTGCGGAATGGGTTTGGGAGATTCACCCATTCGTTCCGGCAAGATGTGTTTAACAAGGTGTCCTTCATGCACTGAGTACTTCACTAAGAATTTTCTTACCTGCCTGGCTAACTCATCCACTGCCACCGGGCAGGCCTCTATCCAACCTGCACGAACCAGAGACGCGATAGAATCAAAACCAGAATAAACTGTCGCCAGCGAGTAGGGATGTAAACACTCAGGATGTTCTTCCCAGCAGTCATAATTGGGAAGTTTCCAGACCAACTCCAAGTAACGCAGGGTGATCAGCACAGGCTCTGTCAATTCTTTAAGAAGAGAGGTGTCTCCGCTCCGACGTACATGCTCAGTAAGAGCCCATAGCCAGGATCCGTAACCATCGATCTGGAAGTTGCCCCAGGTATTATCAACGGTCACTTCGTTCCCGTCCAGAGTGTAGCGCGTGTGCAGCATATCGTCCTTGCCAATTGACACCCCAGCTTCCAGGTGATGGCGGATATCTTCCACCTTAACCCCGTATTTCTGAATGGTGCGACCCACCCATCGGAAGAATGATTTTGCACTGGCGAATTGGCCAGCTGTATCCATAGCGTGAGCGATAAAGCTGCCGTCACGCAGCCAACAATAATGGTAGGTGGGAAAGTTGGGGCAGGCAATATATGCCCCTGATTCCGATTGACCTTGTTTAATAATTCGAAGACTATTGTTATATAGAGAGTCCAAGGCCAGTTTATCCTTTCAGGCCAGTAAATTTAAAGCTTTGCACGAAATACTTCTGAACCGCAAAGAACAGCACAATAATCGGAATCAAGGTCAGTACGGAGGCGGCCATCAGGAGGGTCCAATCGGTGTAATATTCATTAATCAAGTAGGAAAGACCCAATTGTAGCGTCCGTTTGGATGGGGAGTTTAGTACGATAAGAGGCCATTGGAAATCGTTCCAGATAAATTGAAATGCCATCAAACCAAGCGTAGTCATAATTGGCTTGGAATTGGGCAGCAGTATATACCAGTAAAACATGAGGGGATTGCAACCGTCCAGCTTCGCTGCATCTTCCAACTCCGCTGGAAATGAGAGGAAGAACTGCCGCAGCAAAAATGTGCCGAAAGCACTGCCAACGGCAGACAGGATCAGCGCCCAGTGAGTATCGATGGCTCCTAGATATTTCATCACCATGAAATTGGGAATCAATAAAACCATCCCCGGAATCATCATGGTAGCGATATAAAAGAAGAACAATTTATCCCTTCCAGGAAACTTGAGTCTCGCGAATGCGTATCCGGCCAGGGAAGAAGTAGCCAACTGTCCGATTGTGACAATCGACGCTACTTTCAACGTGTTACCAGCATAGAGGAGTAGTGGGACTCGATTCCAAACCTGCTTATACGCCGAAAAATCAGGAGGAAATTGGATCCAGAAAGCGGAGTGTGAAAAAATATTCTCTGCACTTTTGAGCGATGTGATCACGCTCCATATGAATGGGATAATCATGGTAATGGCGGCAAACACCAGGAAGGTAATCGATATCGTCTTTATGATTTGCACCTGAATGGATTCGTTTTTAGGGTTGTTTTTATTGGGCATTGGTTACTCCTCGCTAAACACCCAGCGCTTGCGCAAAACCCATTGAATGGAGGTTAATACCAGGATAGCCCCAAAAACGATATACGCCAGTGCAGCTCCGTACCCCATATGCATGTAATCAAAAGCCTGTTTCCAGATGTAATATCCAATGACCGTGGTGGCATGCCCCGGCCCGCCCTTTGTCATGTTGTACACCAGGTCGAAACTCTGGAAAGAACCAATCACACCTGTAATAGTGATAAAGAAAATCACAGGCGATAATAAAGGAACTGTGATCTTGAAGAATTGCTGGATTCGGTTGGCGCCATCGATGGAAGCTGCCTCGAGCAATTCCTTTGGAATATCTTGTAAAGCGGCTAGAAAAATGATCATATTTAACCCTAACCCCTTCCATATCGTCACTCCGATGACCGAATTCAAGGCAATTTTTGGGTCCGTTAACCACCTTATAGGCTCAACTCCCAGACTGCCCAAGATCTGATTCATCAACCCATTGTTTGCCAGAATCCACATGAATATTAAACTCACAGCCACAGAAGCTGAAATAACGGGTAAGTAGAACGATGTTCGAAAAAAGGTGATCCCCCTGATTTTTTGATTGAGTAAGACGGCCAGCAATAAGGTTATGACCGTATTGATGGGAACGCTGACCACCGTAAAGTAAAATGTATTAAAGAATGTTTCTTGAGCCACTTTATCGGAAAAAATATTCTGATAGTTTTCCAAGCCAATGAAATTAGGAGTGCTTAAAATATTCCAGTCGGTCAGACTCATGTAAAGCGAAAAAAAGATCGGAATAACGGTGAAAAATAGAATGATTAGAAAATTTGGGGTTATGAAAAGATACCCCCAAATGGCTTCCCGTATACGGTTCTTTTTGGACCAGGTTATTTTCTGTTTCACTTGTGTAAATGGATTAATCACCATGATTTACCTCTAATACAAGGGGATGAGAATTAATAAATTCTCATCCCCTTCGAACGATTGAGGATTGTTATGGGTTCAATACTGCGTTCACACCCACGCACGCTTTATCCAGAGCGTCTTTAACACTCTCCGCCTGAGTTAGAGCAAGGTCCAATTCTGGTTGAATCGCATCATAAATCTGGTTCATATTGGCATTGACCGGCTGTGCTACTGCATAGTCCATAGCTTCCAGGAAGACAATCGCGTGTTCTGGAGGAGCGCCAGCAAGACCAGCGAGGTAGTATTTCTCTGCGATTTCTTTTACAGGTGAAATTTCATATTTGCCATCTTGCCGAATCTTGGTTCCTTCAGGTCCGGTAGCAAATTCAATGAATCTCCAGGCAGCATCTTTATTTTTGGAAGTAGCAGACATGGCATAGGAATTGGCATAGGTATGAGTCGCCTGTTTGTCGCCAGCGGGCATGTGGGCAATGTCATAGGTAAAGCCGGTGATTTTTTCGTTGAATGTCCCAACAGCCCAGGGTCCGGTAGGGAGCATCGCTAGTTTTCCAGCAAAGAACGTATCCCAGTCGCCCTGTACGGCTAGGTCATCAGCGGTCATGGCGAATTTACTCACGTAGCGTGCATCCACAATGCTCTGCATGGCTTTGATCCCTTCAGGCGAATTCAATGTGCAGGTCTTGCCATCCGCACTCCAGATTTTTGCATTGTACATTTCAAGTACAATCGGCCACCAGGGGAAGGTGTAACCCCATTGATCAATCTTTCCATCGCCGTTGGTATCTAAGGTCAGAGCCTTGGCAGCTGCCTGAAATTCTTCCTTTGTCCAATCGCGTTGGGGGTATTCCAGGCCGGCAGCATCAAAGAGGTTTTTATTGTAGAACAACACCACATCTGAGAAAGTGGCGGGCATGGAGTACTGCACACCATTTAGTTTGAACATATCTAACGCGCTCTTGTAGATTGTGCTCGTGTCGTAGCCAGACGCAGTGATTAACTCATCCAATGGTGCCAGTGCACCCATGGACGCAAACATGTAGGCATTGTCGTAATTCATCGACATCACATCCGGTGCCAAACCAGCCGCGATCAGGGTCTTGTATTTCAGGAAAATATCAGCGTATGGGACAGACTCGAACACGACTGTGATGTCCGGATTCTTTTCCTCAAAAGCCTTCACCACAGCATATTCTACTCCCGGAGTGTCAAAGGCGAAGAAGGACATGACCTTGATAGTGGTCTGTTCGACCGGGGCAGTGGTTGCTTCAGACTGATTCGTTTCGGCAGAATTTGTGGCTGTCGGTGCGGCCGTTGGAGTTTTAGTGGCGCATGCACCCAGAAGCATGCTCATCACAATCAAGCCGGACAAGATAACGAACTGGAAATGTGATTTCATTTTCTACTCCTTCTGATTGATTGGATTGACTTTGGTTTATTCAATTATACAAGTGATTAGTTACTTTGTATATTGAACGAACTAACTTGGCTTAAAAAAAAACTACTCATTTGGTATTTTCAGTTCTCTCCTCCTTTTGAATCGGTGATTTAAAAATTTCCGCAATCACCAAGCTGGCTGCTCCAAGCGCCCAGATATCGTCCCCCCAGGAATTAACTCGAATTTCGGTATCTTCTGCCAGGCCAGTCATGACGCAATCGTGAAAAGCGGTACGAACAGCGGAGAAGAACACATCGCCCATGCGAGTGCCCTCGCCACTAATAATTATTAATTTCGGATCTAGTACATTCACTATGTTGGCGATTTGTCTCCCGAGCAGCGTGCCGGCATGTGCCAGAACCTGGGCAGCCCCTGCGTCCCCTTCAGAGGCGAGTTGGATGAGGTCATCGAGATCAGCAATATCCGGACTCACATTACGCCGCGCTTCAGCAACAAGAGCGCGATCACTCACCAGGCTTTCCAGGCAACCCCGCTTGCCGCAATCGCAAAGGGGTCCATTGGGGTCTACCATCACATGCCCTAATTCGCCTGCTCCACCTCCTTTGCCGCGGTAAACCTCCCCATTAATCACGATGCCCATACCGATCCCACGCCCAATCGTAATTACGATAAAATTATCTTCAGGCTGACCGCGGTTGAGCCATTTTTCGCTCAGCGTAAGCGTATTGACGTCGTTATCAATATAAACAGGAACATGCATTCGTGTTTCCAACACATCGCGTAAGAGAATATTCCGCCAGCCAAAAAAAGGATTCTGTTTCACGATTCCGTGTGCAAAATCAACCACCCCTGCCAAGCCAATTCCCAATCCCATCAGTTGTTTTGTGGGGATACCGCTGCTGTGAATCAAACGGTTAACGAGGGCTATCAGGGTTTCCACACTCGTTTCGTACTGCTTGTCAGCAAGCTCGATGGAATCTTTCGCTAAAATAGTTGCATTCAGATCTGTCAGAGCACCAACCGCATGCCCTTCCATCAATTTGATTCCAATGACAAAGCCGCCGCGCGGGTTGAGTGCCAGCATGATCGGCGGCCGCCCGCCAGTGGAATCGCCGGTGGCTTTTTCAAACACCAGACCTTCCTCGATAAGCCGACCTGTTATGGCAGTGACAGTAGCGGGGCTGAGACCGGTTATATGTACAAGGGCGGCACGCGAGACCAGCCCCTGTGTCTTGATGGCATTGAGAAGGATGGAGCGGTTAATGCTCCGGATGAGAGCGCGGTTGCCGCGCAGAATTGGATTCATGATATAATTTCTTTGTTTATTGAACGAACTATGTATATCATTATACGATTATTTTTGGAATTGTCAATACCCTCTCAAGGAGAGAATCATGCCTGCTTTGGAATTCTTCACTCCCTCTATTTCCTCCGCTCAAGCTGACCCTAAAACGGTATTTCAATTCCCGACGGTGCGCTTCACCCTGCTCACCTCGCGTATGATCCGCATCGAGTCCAGTCCCATGGGTCAGTTCGAAGACCGGCCTTCGCAGGTATTTTGGTTCCGGCGCCAACCACTCCCGAAAGCAGACCTCCATCCAAAAAAACAAACCTTGTCCATCGAAACGGATACTTTTCAGTTTACATTCAAAGATACGCCCGAAGGGCTCACCCACGACTCCCTGAAGATGGTCATAAAAAAGACCGGCGCAATCATTCATATTGATGATCCAAACCCGGGGCTTCTGCCTGGCACAGCCCGCACGCTGGACGAAACCAACGGACCTGTGCAACTTCAGCTGGGATTGATCTCCCGTGCAGGTTGGGTACAGCTGGATGATAGCCTCAGCCTGATATTCAATTCCGGCGGCTGGTTGGAGCCGCGCCCTGTTCAAACCGGTTACCGAGACCTTTATCTGTTGATTTATGGACAGGATTACAAAGCAGCCCTGCAGGATTATCAGCGGGTTGCTGGAACACCTTCCCTGCTGCCGCGCGCCTTTCTCGGAAATTGGTGGTCCCGTTACTGGGAATATTCACAGGAAGAAATTGAGCTCCTGGTAAAACGTTTTCACCTGGAACAGATCCCCCTTTCAGTATTTATCATTGACATGGATTGGCATATCACCGAAACTGGCAACACCTGCAGCGGCTGGACAGGATATAGCTGGAATCGATCCCTCTTCCCTGATCCTCCCGGATTGCTGAATTGGTTACACAATCAAGGATTGATTACCTCGCTCAACTTGCACCCGGCTGAGGGCATTCACCCGCATGAAGAGAAATACCCGCAGGCGGCTCTTGCCCTGGGTTTGGACCCGGAAAAGAAAGAAATCATTCCCTTTGATATTGCTGACCAGCGGTTCGCCCAGGTTTTTTTTGACCAAATGCTCCACCCGCTTGAAATGGAGGGGGTAGATTTCTGGTGGATCGACTGGCAACAGGGCAAGAGCACCTCCATCCCTAGTCTGGATCCTCTCTGGTGGTTGAACCATCTCCATTTTTATGACCTGGTGCGCGGTGGAAAAAAACGCCCGGCGATCTTCTCCCGCTGGGGCGGCCCCGGTAACCACCGTTACCCGATCGGTTTTTCCGGTGATACGATCATAACCTGGAAAGCGCTGACTTATCAACCCTATTTCACCGCTACCGCAGCCAATGCGGCCTACGGCTGGTGGAGCCATGATATTGGCGGTCACATGCGCGGGATGGAAGACAGCGAACTTTACACCCGATGGGTACAGTTCGGAGTTATCAGCCCAATTTTCCGGCTGCACTGTACCAAAGATAACTTCATCGACCATCAGCCATGGGCTTTTGATGCTGAAATTCTGAGATTGACCCGGCAGGCAATGCAGTTCAGGCACGCTCTAATACCATACCTTTACACAATGGCGAGACGAAATGAGCAAGAAGGATTGCCTCTAATTACCCCACTTTACTACGATTGGCCGGGTGAGGAATCCGCTTTCCTGGCTGGTGGCCAGTATCTGTTGGGCAGTGAACTGATGGCCGCACCAGTCACAACGCCCGTCGACCCGGATCTAAATCAGAGCCGCCAGATTATCTGGTTTCCTCCGGGCGAATGGTTTGATTTCTTTAACGGTGAGCGTTTCAGCGGCCCGCAGTGGAAGATCCAATATTATGGACTATCCGAAATTCCCCTTTTTGCTCGCGCGGGTGCCATCCTGCCTTTACAAGCTGAAACCACTCGTAACGGTGTTGCCAATCCGGATGCTATCGATCTCATTGTATTCCCTGGCAATAGTGGTTCTTTCAAGTTGTATGAGGATGACGGTGTTTCGTTGGAGTACCGGCAGAAAGGCGGTTGTTGCACGGAATTCATTTCGAGCTGGACAGATAATTCAATTTCGGTTCGAATTTCACCTGCTGCCGGTGATATAAAATGCATTCCTCAACAACGAACTTATCGTATCCTCATCCGGGGTGTAGAACAACCAGACGGTCACAGCGCGGCTGTCAATGGAAAGATTCTGGACCTACCGATAGTCTATGAAAAAGTCAGCCGCACTGTGGTCTTCGGACCTCTTGTAATGGGGGTCGATCAGGACCTGACGGTTGAGATCCACACGATAAATCGCTTCATCCTCGCACCCGCTTCCTCAGTAGAAACACTCGTGATGCGCCTGTTAAAGCGTGCAAAAATGGATACGGTGACCAAGTGGAGAATCGCCACCATGATTAAAGAACAAAACCAGGATGTTACCAGCTTGTCTGCTCCCGAACTGATACTTACTACCAACCACATGACCGGGCTGATCGAGACCATCACCGGTGCTGGGGCAGTTGAGTTAATCCTACCTCAAGGCGAGTCTCGCGTAGTCCTGGTCAACCCGAATCAGTTTGACGGATTCAAGTGCCGGAGTAAAACACTGCTTCAGGTGGAGACTCGGGGTACGTTGTTATCTGAAAACCTCAGACCGGTAGAAATTGATTATTTCAGCTTGATCCAAAAGATACTATAGGTGCTTATCTTACCCGAAACCGATATTGAGGTCTTATTCTTGATTCCTGTTTGTTAACCAGAATTGAAAAGCAGGGTCGCGTGTGGTGAGGGCCATCCTATCTTTGGATTATTTTTTCCCCGTATTCTGACTCTGCCGATGGAGCCAATCGGCAAGAATGGGAAGGTCGGGATGAGAAGTGGCTGCCTGCAGGGTAAATTCTTCGAGTTCGGCGGGATTGGCTGTCAATTGTCGACCGTTGGCCTGCAAAAAAAGCGCTGCGACAGTGATCCCGGTCCGTTTGTTGCCGTCCACAAAAGGGTGGTTGTTGATCAGCGAATCCAGCAATGCGGCCGCCTTCAGGAACACATCCGGATACAATTCTTTGCCGCCAAACGCGGCCTGCGGGCGGGCTACCGCCGATTCCAGCCGGACCAGGTCACGCACCCCGTGGCTGCCTCCCGTTTCAGCGATCAGGCGTGCATGAATGAATAATACCTGTTCGGAAGTCAGATATTTCATTTCTTCGCCAGAGAATTCAGGGCGGGGCGGTATTCGGCAATGAACTCGCTCACCTGGCGGGCGAAATCCTCATCCACGCCGGCTGCGGCGATTGGCTTATCCACTGGTCGGATAATTATTTGACGGTGTTCGCGGTCCAGTTCCACGGAAACGTCCGAACCATCTCTAACGCCCAGCGGATCAATTACATCCTTCGGTAAAGAAACTACCGTGCTGTTGCCTGTTCTGAAAACTTTTCGTAACATTGTTTTACTCCTTGAATGTAATTACGCTGTAAGTATATCACAGAACTTGCGTTCTGGTTGCTTCCGTGCTAGAATCCGGTCGCTGATTACCCAACTTTAGCTCGCCGGGCCCCAATTTATCTCAAACCGCCGGGTCAGGCAAAATCAGCAACCCGTCGGTCTGTAACGTGCGACGCAAAATTGATGCTCATAATCCGGAGGTCTAAGGTTGAAGCCTAAGCCATCCAAATGGAAAGTGCCTTTTGAGGCACTTTTTAGCTTTAAAAATATACGAATAGGTTAGGGGCTCGTAACTAACGGCTCATTGCTTCGGATCCTTCCCCTGCTACAACAAAGTGGAGAAATCAAGAATCTGATTAGATAGCCATGCAGTGAGATGCCTCCAATATAACATTATCTTCTTCTGAGACTCTAGAGATTCACAGTAGAATAAAGATATGATGTCGTATATTGAAATAGATCGACTGTTAGCCGAAGCCGATAATGAGCTTCTTGCTTTAGACAGCCATCGCGCAGAATTGATAGCGCGTATAAAGCAGCTTCGGCAACAAAAGGCTCTGCTTGATCAGCCGGCTCAACTTGCGCTCCAATTGCCGAATGTAGCAGTCAATAATCAATCCGATCAGGAAGAAAAAATAGCTCTATTCCGTGCTTTGTTCAGAGGGCGAGAAGATGCATTTCCGCGCAGGTTTGAGAATGTTCGGACGGGAAAATCTGGATACCAGCCGGTTTGCCGAAATGAATGGGTCAATGGCGTCTGTCTCAAGCCAAAGATTACTTGCGCTGAATGTTCAGCCCGAGATTTTATTCCACTTAGCAATGATGTAATCCGTTCTCATCTTTTAGGAGCTGATCCGACCGATCGGTCTGGTCGGGACTTTACAATTGGTGTTTACCCAATGTGTATTGATGAAAACTGCTGGTTTTTAGCTGTTGATTTTGATAAATCCACCTAGTCTGATGATGCTTTGGCTTTTCTTGAGAGCTGCGATTTGCGCAATATCCCAGCAGTGTTAGAACGCTCGAGGTCCGGAAACGGCGGTCACGTATGGATTTACTTCTCGGAACCTGTATCGGCAGTTCTGGCTCGGAAGGTGGGTACTTTTTTACTTACCGAAACCATGCGTCGCAGACCTGAATTGGGGTTGGATTCTTATGATCGACTCTTTCCAAGTCAGGATACATTGCCCAGGGGAGGATTTGGTAACCTGATCGCTTTACCATTGCAAAAGAAACCTCGTGATCACGGAAACAGTGTTCTTGTCGATCAAACTTTGGTGCCATACCCAGATCAATGGGCGTTTTTTTCAACTGTTCAAAGAATAGATAAAACGAGAATCATACAGGTGGTCGAAGAAGCTGAAAAACAACAAGGTGAATTGACCGGGATTCGAATGCCTTTAGTGGATGAAAACGAAGCGGAGCCCTGGAAGATGTTACCATCGAGGACTTCAACAGAAGCGCCGATCTTGGGACCATTTCCTGAAGAAATTACCTTGATCTTAAACAATCAAGTGTATATTCCGAAGGAGGGGTTATCTCCCTCGTTCCGTAACCGTTTAATCAGACTGGCTGCTTTTCAGAATCCGGAATTTTACAAGGCGCAAGCAATGCGTCTTTCAACATATAACAAACCTCGCATTATCAGTTGCTGCGAAGAATTCCCGAATCACCTTGGAATACCAAGAGGGTGTCTTGAGGATGTGGTGGGGCTGTTAAATTCGCTAAAAATCAGGGTTGTGATAAAAGATGAGCGTTTTGAAGGCAACTCCATCGATGTAAATTTCAATGGTTCATTACGATCCGAACAACAATCTGTAGCGGATAGATTACTGCAGTTCGATACCGGCGTGTTATCGGCATCAACGGCCTTCGGAAAAACAGTAGTCGCATGTTATTTGATTGCCCAGCGTAAAGTTAATACTCTTGTGGTTGTTCATCGCAGACAGCTTCTCGATCAATGGATTGCCAGCTTAGGTGCGTTTTTAAACCTGGATAAGAAAGAGATCGGTCAAATTGGTGGTGGACGGACCAAGCCTACTAAACTGGTTGATGTTGCTATGATCCAAAGCCTCGGGAAGAAGGGGAAGATCAGCGATTTTGTTGGAGAATACGGTCAGATCATCTTTGATGAGTGCCATCATATTTCCGCCAGCAGTTTCGAACTTGTGGCGAGACAAGCCAAAGCCAAATATGTTTTGGGGCTTTCAGCAACAGTGACTCGCAAGGATGGTCACCAACCCATCGTCTTTATGCAGTGTGGGCCAATAAGATATCGGATAGATGATCGAAAGCAAGCTGCTGCTAGACCATTCAGTCATAAGGTCATTATCAGGCGAACTGAATTTTGCGCGCCTCCCGTGGAGGAAAATTATTCACCTATGGCAATCCAGGATTTGTACAGCGCTCTGACGAGTAACGAGGAACGGAATGCGTTGATTATTGAGGACGTGATCACTGCTGTACATAGCGGACGTTCGCCTGTACTATTAACTGAGCGCCGCGAACATCTGGCGCTATTGGCAGATAAACTCAAATCACAAATTAAAAATGTTATTGTTATGTCGGGCGGTATGGGTAAAAAACAACGACAGATCATCGAAGAGCAATTAAGACGGATCTCGAGTAACGAAGAGCGATTGATTCTAGCCACGGGACGCTATTTAGGAGAAGGTTTTGATGACGCGCGTTTGGATACGCTTTTTCTTGCTCTACCGATTTCTTGGCGTGGAACATTGGCTCAATATGCTGGCCGATTGCACCGTTTATATGAATTGAAGACTGATGTGCTTATCTATGATTATGTAGATGGACAAGTACCTGTCCTAAAAGGGATGTTTGAGAAACGAAGAAAAGGATATAAAGCCTTGGGGTATGATATTGTAGGAGTCGGTTGAACCACAATCCATTATTGTCAATACTGAAGCGCAACAGTGTATAATGGTTATGTTATTGGTTGATTGGAGTAAAACGAAAGGATTAACATATGGCTGCTCAATCCATCGAAAATGTCCTCAAACAAGCTGCCCGACTTACTCCGGCAGAACGTTTGACCTTGGCGTCGCGCCTGATTGAGGGTGTAAAACAAGAGATACCTGCTAAAAACGGTAAACCTCTTAAATGGCGACACTTGCGTGGGATGCTACCCTACCCTGCTTACGGTGAAGATGCCCAGGCCTATATTTCACGTACTCGGCGTGAAGACACTGCTCAACGTGATCGTCAGTTGAATCATGATTTATGAAGATTTCCTCTAAACTAAAGAACGTTCATCGTATTTTTCTCGATACAGCACCAGTAATATATTTCGTTGAGAAGAATCGGAACTACCTGCAAAAAGTGCAGGTAGTATTTGAACATCTGGATGATGGGACTCTTGCGGGCGTGGCTTCTCCGGTGACGCTTTCAGAATGTCTGGTACTGCCGTTCCGGTTGGGGAAACCGGATGTTGCTCAATCCTTTATACGAATGTTGAGCAGAAGTGACAACATGACCTTTGTGGTTATTGAGGACCAGATTGCCAGTCAAGCTGCGGATCTGCGCGCTCGTTACAACCTCACTCTATCTGATGCGTTTCAAGCAGCCGCAGCACTTGCAGCTGACTGTGATGCTTTTCTAACAAACGACGATACCCTTAAACGGGTAATCGAATTAAACGTAATTGTGCTTGACGAAGTAGAAGCAGGTTGATGCGAACTCAAGGTCTGAACCTATCTCTTCCAACTTAGCGATTCTGCATCAATCATAAGGATGCGCTTGAATAGGTGGAAAGTCTAGCATCGGGGATGGAGGCATTTACGCCGTTCCATGTTCGTCAAATCCACAAACTTGTACTGACCAACATTGACAATGACGAGGCAGGACAATTCCGGAAAACCCAGGTGCTAATCTCCTGGTCCAGTATCTATGGTCCGAGTCGTGGGAAGTTGCGCGAAAGATGGATGAGTGGGGAGGTTGGCTCAAGAAATCAGAAATATCCACACATCCTGTTGGATTGGCAGCGTTGGCGCACTTCCGTCTGGTTTCCATCCATCCTTTTGTAGAGGGCAATGGACGGACGGCGCGCCATGTGATAAACCTGATTTTGATGCGCGCCGGGTACCCGCCAACCGCTATATTCCACGTCAACCGGCGTCAATACTAAACCGTACTTGCGTTAGCGGACGGGGGACAGTTTGAGCGATTAGTCAATTTCGTTAGACGGGCAGTCGAGCGCAACCTGACGATGTATGTGGAGGCCTGAATTCCTCAAGCCGAAAAACCCAAGATGGATTCAATGTAGATTCCTCTCTCTGGTGCGGTGAAGGGAACACCATACACTCCGGATACCTGAGTCTTCTTGCGCTTACAGGGGCCGGCTCGAAGCGATCAAGAATGGGCGGGTATGGTATATATCCTCTAAAGCAGTTGAAGAATATTGCAATTCACTTTAGTCTTTACGAAAGAGAACAGAACTTGCGTTCTGATTGTTTCCGTGCTAGAATCCGGTCGCTGATTACCCAACTTTAGCTCGCCGGGCCCCAATTTATCTCAAACCGCCGGGTTAGGCAAAATCAGCAACCCGTCGGTCTGTAATGTGCGACGCAAAATTGATGCTCATAACCTGGAGGTCGCTGGTTCGAGTCCAGCCCCCGCAACTAAATTAGTCCCAAAGAGAGTGAAAAAGTGCCTGAAATGGCACTTTTTCCTTTAAGAATGTGCGAAATTAGATTGGAGCTCATAACCTCTGGGTCGTTGGTTCCAGCCTCACATGATAACTGGCACAAACATTGGGGACTATTCAGATGAATATCACATGATCCATTTTTACCAAATAAGTAAAACAGAATCCCTCTTCTGGTCCAAAACCCGCTGCTATCTTTGAATAGGTAAATGTAGGGGCAAGGTGATATGGCCTGCCTACGGATGTGGGAGCATCGAACATGAGGAATTCTCCTTCCGCTATGCCCTGTTCATATCAAGCGCTTGACGCACGGATGCTCTTGATCTGCAGGAGGAGCCGGGAAAGAAAAAGGCCCGTTGATCTGGTCAACACGCTGGAAGAGACCTCCGGTCAAGGTCAGGGCGAGGTCTCATGGCCTCGCCCGACGAGAGAACTGTACAGCACCCGATCGTCATACTCTCCGCGATCATCTCACTTCTTCCCATACCTCTTATCCATTTCTTTTCCTGTCGTCTCGATCGCGGTCTTACGCGAGAGCAGGCGTGATGTAAGGAAAGTGGCGAAACGGTTTTGTGCGCCAGGCACAAAGCTAGATGTCTTCCCCAGTGCAGCGAGTGTTTCGCGGATTGTATCCTCGGCTTTCATGACAGGCGGCCAGGTTTTCGCATCTGGCCTGGCATTTTCTGCCCGCCAGCCAGGAGTATCAGTCGCTCCGACGATCGTTGTTAGCACATCCACATTGAAGGATCGTAATTCCTCCCAAAGAGCTTCACCCAATGCCAGGTCATGCGCCTTGGTGGCTGAATACTCGCTGACATAACTTGTCCCTACAATGGCTGACACGGAGGAGACAAAAATGATCCCGCCGCGTTTTCTCTCACGCATAAGCCCGCCAAAGTGATGGGCCAGCATCAGAGGCGCCCGGGCGTTGATGGCAAGGATGGATAAATGTTTTTCAAGAGGCACGTCCAGAAAATGACCGATGGCTGAGATCCCTGCATTGTTCACCAGTAATCCAACTTCGAGGTCGCTGGTAGCAGGGATCAACTGGGATGAGAAAATCCCGTGAGCCAGGTCCAAAACGATTGGTCGGACGCCAACGTTGAACTCGCGAGAGTATGTCTTGGATATGTCTGACAAGGGTTCGGCTTTAATATCTACAAGAACCAGGTTTAATCCCTTTTTGGCCAATTGCCGGGCAAATTCTGCTCCCAGTCCCATGGCAGCACCGGTGACAAGTGCCCAAGGTCCGTATTTTTCTCTGAATGTAGACATCGAACCTCCGACTCAAGCTTAGCTGATCAAAAATTATACACCGGACTGATGCTGGAGCACTTCCTTTATTTGGTATTTTGAGTATGACTAGTCCGCCGGGTCGATCGAGGTGGGAGACAGGTTTGGGTTTGATCAGTGGGTTTACGGTGCCTGGCTAGGAGTTGATTGTGACATTGATCGCCCGGGTGACACACATGGTTGGGGCTTTGATAGTTTTAAAATTACCACCGTTGGCACAGGCCCCCGCATTCGGGAGGAAGAACATATCTAGCAGAAATCGCCAGGCTTGTTGCCTTTTGACAGCTTAATAACGAGTATATACTCTCCGGTAGAAGAGAAGTTCTTTAATAGGTTAAAGGGCTAACAAAGATAGGCAGACTGTAACTGCTGCAGATACATTGAACTGGCGGTGCAGGCGCGCCAGCAGCGCGCTTATGCCGTCCGCGTTTTTCTTTTAAATGAGCCGCAGCCAGGGAGATGCAGGTGAAGAGTGAGGGTGCCGATCATTTCGTCGGGGTGGTAATAGGTGTGACGGTAAAATCCGTCTGGAGAGCATCCCGTACGGCAAAGTAAGCCGGTTTGGGGGCATAGGAAGGATCGAACATGAGTGGGTCGGCATTCTTTTCATTCAGGCAACCATTCGAAGCGCAGGAAATCCAGGAAGTCGCATCCGAGATACCCCAAGTGGCAAAACTGTTGCAAACACCCGACTCGATACAGGCTTCCATAATATCGCGATAAACCCCGGCTTCAAAAGCCCATTTCTCGACCTGGCTGCCCGGCTGTCTGGCCAGATCCGCATCCATCTCGGTAACATAGATCCGCACACCCAGGGCGGCAAACTTTTGCATGGTGGCAACCACAGCTGCTTTCTGAGGCAGCAAGGAACTGCTGAGCCAGGGCATGAAAAGGTGCATTTGCATCCCGACCACGTCGATGGGTACGCCCCCTGCCTTGAGCTGTCTTACGGTGGTATACATCTTGTTGATGATACTCGCTTGCAGGGCATCCTGGGGGGCCTGGTTGTTGTAATCGTTGAAGATCAACAGGCCCTCGGGGTCAGCCTGCCTGGCAGTGATGAAGGCCAGCGAAATGTAGTCCGGGCCGATCTTGTCATTCCAAAAATCCGTACCCGATGAGAAGGAGCGGCTGATGGCTTCATTGGCAATGCTCCACTCCTGGACGCGACCGCGGTAGCGCCCAACGACATCTTTGATGTACTGTTCCATGATCTGGATATACTGCTCGCGAGGGTAGTGACTGTTCTTCAGCCAATCGGGAAGAATATCGGGGTTGCCCCATAACAGGTGCGAGGCGCGGATACGCCAGCCGTGGCGGGAGGCGTAATCCACGGCCTGATCAATGGCGCTGAAATCGTATTGACTGATGCCCAGCCACATGGCGGGCGAGGAAAATTCGCTCAGAACAGCCACGTTGAAGTCCCGCTGCATGGTCCGGCAGTAACGCGGGTCGGAGGTATATCCGACCGAAAACTCCGTCCCGATGGTGACATGGTGGGATACTGCCAGCTCTGCCAGCCCAGGTTGGGTGTAATAACCGTTCTGTGCCTGCATCCATTGACCGGAGGCTAGAACACCGATCCGCAATCCTGTCACATTGAAGGTGCTATGCGCTGGGAGCGTGGTACCGATGTAGACGACGCCTTTAGGAAACAAGCCGTTTGGCAGATTCACGCCTTGTGTGGTGGTCAGATCCATAGATAGAATTTTCTGCCTGTTCCCGTCCAGAATGCGGAAACTCTTTCCCTCGATTTGGTCAAAGGCAAGTTGGATGGTTTGATCGGCCTTGATCGGCAGTTCCCGATAAACGACATAATCGGCCTTGGTGCCATCCCGGATGCCGATATAGTAATTGCCATTCATGTATCCAAGATCCAGGCGGGTGATGCCTTTCCACCAATCTCCGCTGGGCTGCTCAGGGCTGCCAAGGATCTTGATCGCAGGTGCGCCATCGCCTGGGGTGGCAGCAGCGCTACCGATGGCAATACTGAGCGGTTCTGCCAAAGGAATGGCGCTGCTTTCGTTATCCAAATAAGCACTGCTGTCATTAGAGAACACAACGGCGTCGGTGGCTGCGGTATAGTTCCCCGGCGAACAATCCGGCAGGTAAAGTGGCTGCCAGGGAACAGATGCGCTGGCCAATGCCGGCAGGCCGGCGGGCAATGCCGCCAGGATATTTTTCCAGACATATCCATGCAGTTCCTGACCATCCACGATGGTCGCGACCTGGACAAAATCCCCAAAAGTCGCTATAGGCAGTACATCCGTACCGGCTTTTAAAGAGGCAACCTGTTCAAAATCCGCGTTGCCGGGACCGGCATAGAGGCTACCATCCTGCTGCAAGGTTACAGATGGCTGAGGAGTGACAGAAGGGATAGTTGTGGGAGTGGTTATAGAGATTGTTGAACCTGTAGGCGGGATGATGGTCGGCGCAGGTATGCTGGTCTGGGCACAGGCAGGTAACAGGAAGATCATGAGCAGGAGAACTGATCTGAGATATTTAGCCATTGCTCCCTCGATGAAAAAACTGATACCTGAATTCTACGTCAATATAAAATAATCCCGAAATTCCATGTCGAAATAATTTTGCCATCATTTTCGCCCAAACGGGGTGAGAATCTTGACTGAACCTTTTTAAGTTTACCATCGTTTTTACTATTCTCAGTAGTTTACGGAAAGGCTTGGTCATGGTAACTTGGTTCTTGTTGTCTAAGGAAACCAAGAGCCATGCTGTATGGTGCAAATATTCCATCCGATCACACCCGTAGGAATTGTGGTATTACCCCGTAGGGTTTATAACTTCATCCAAACGGATTTCAAGGAAATAATAAAGTCCGAGCTGTGAGCTTTGAACAATAGTTTCAGAACTTGCGTTCTGGTTGCGTTCGTGCTAAAATCCGCTCGCTGATCATCCAACTTTAGCTCGCCGGGCCCCTATCTACCTCAAACCACCGGGTCAGGCAAAAACAGCACCCCGTCGGTCTGTAATGTGCGACGCGAGATTGGTGCTCATAACCTGGAGGTCGCTGGTTCGAGTCCAGCCCCCGCAACTCGAAGGCGCCTGAAAAGGCATCTTTTTTTTCAGATCGCTGGTCTCCGTAGGGAGGGACGTTCAGTCAATTGTTAATGTTCGATCGCTTTGCCAGTGGGCGCGGCTGCGTGAACATGGGAATGTCTTGGAAATCGATTCAGCAAAGTGAAATCAGTGAAAGGTGCAGTCAGATGGTATTAGGAAAATAAAATTTTCCCGGATGTGGAGCCATGCAATTTATTCGAACTGAACTTCCGGTGTCAAAGCACACTAATAAATTTAGGACCGGGCTCCATCGAAAGTGAGAATTGAGCGCTCAAAAGAAAGGATGACAACTTGTGCCATGATACAACCAAGAGCAGATGAATTAGCAGCCAAACTGGAAAAAGGTCGACAAAAGACCTTTGAGATTTTTAACGCTTTGACGCCGGAACAGTGGCAGATACCCCTCTATCACGAGCCAACATGGCAAGTGCGCCACCTCTTAGCGCATTTTGTATCTGCAGAGAGACAACTCCTTGCCCTGGCCCAATCTGTTGCAGGTGGTGGCCCGGGCACCCCACCTGATTTTGACATCAATCACTATAATGCCGATGAGCAAAGGCGACTGGAAGGTCAATCGCCACCTATCCTGCTCGACCTGCTAGATCAAGCCCGGCAGCAGACCATTGAGTGGGTCAGGACCCTTGAGGAAGACCAGTTGGAGAAGATCGGACGACATCCGGCATTAGGGGATGTAAATATTGAGATAATGATCGTGGCCATCTATGGCCATCAATTGAATCACATGCGCGAACTATCTAGGCTTCTGGGGAGTGTTGTATAATAATTGAATTGAAGGATGATCTATTTATCCAGGAAAAGGCAGAAATCTTAAATTTCAGGAGGATGTTTCATGAAAATTGTCGTCTGTATAAAACAAGTGCCGGATTCAACAGCCAAGGTCATTGTTGAGCAGGGAAAGGTATCGTGGGGTGACGCTCCCCTGATCTTGAATCCATGGGATGAATATGCTGTGGAAGCCGCTATCCAGCAAAAAGAGGCCCTGGGCGGTACCATCACGGCTATTACCATCGGTGACGAGAGCTGCAAAGAAGCGCTCAAGCGCGCCCTTGCCATGGGAGCCGATGAAGCCATCCTGATCTGTGATCCCGCACTGGTCAACATGGATACTCAAGCTACCGCCCAAGTCCTGGCGGCTGCGATCCATAAAACCGGTGGTGTGGACATGGCTTTCTTTGGTCGTCAGGCGATTGATGGCGACGCTGGCCTGGTCCCTGGGCAGGCGGCTCGTATACTGGGCTGGCCTGCGCTGACCCTGGCCTCAGTTATTAAAATTGAGGGGGGAAACGTCCGAGTCGAACGCAGTATCGAGGAAGGGCGACAGATTGTCACGGCCAGACTTCCAGCCGTCTTCAGCTTACCAAAAGACTTCGGCGAGCCGCGCTACCCATCGTTCATGGGTATCCGCAAGGCTTCGCGTGCCGAAATCCCGACCTGGTCGCTGGCCGAGCTTGGCATCGTCGCACCAGCCTCTGTCATCGCCTGGCCGGAGATCATGAACACACCCAGCCGGGAAGTCATATGCGAGTTCATCACCGGTGGCAATCCAGAGGAGATCGCGGAAACACTGGCCAATAAAATATTGGCGGAGAAAGTCCTATGAACACTTGGGTTTATATTGACCACTTCAAGGGCAATGCCCTACCCGCCTCGTGGGAAACAATCGGTGTGGGTAAAACGCTCGGTAATGTCACCGCTCTGGTCTTTGGCTCTGGCATCGAAGCGCTGGCAAAAACCGCGTTTGAGTATGGTGCGGACGAGGTGCTTCTGGCAGACGACAAAGTCCTGTCTGATTACCGCTCTGAAGCTTATGCGACGACTCTAAGCAAACTCGCAGCGGAGCGGACCCCCGACCTGCTCCTGTTCCCAACCACAACTCGCGGCCGTGAGCTAGCTGGCATGGTCGCCATAGACCTGAAGAGCGGTGTGATGGTAGACGTGACATCCTTAGAGGCCACTGGCGGGAAAATCACTATCACTCGCCCAATCTACGCTGGAAAGTTGCTGACCAAGGAGACATGTTCGACAAAGCCGCAGATCATTACTTTACGCGGGCGGGCTTTCCCGAAACCGGCACAGCAGACCGGGAAATCCGGGACGCTAACCAAGGTTGCTGCCGCCATTGGAGATTTCCCTACCAAAGTAGAAGGTTACACTACCAGCGAAGGCGGCGTCAGTCTGACGGACGCGAATGTGATCGTTTCCGGCGGGCGCGGCGTCTCGAACAACCCGGCCCTGACACCACCGGCCGGACTGGACGAAAAACAAGCCGAAATCTGGCGCGCACAGCAGGGTTTTGCCCTGGTCTCTGATCTTGCCTCGGCGCTGGGGGCAGCTGTTGGGGCATCGCGCGCCGCGGTGGATGCTGGCTATGTTCCCTACACTCACCAAGTGGGACAAACCGGTAAAGTTGTTTCACCGGATGTATATATCGCCTGCGGCATTTCAGGGGCGATCCAGCACCTGGCCGGTATGCGCACCAGCAAAGTAATCGTTGCCATCAACAAGGACCCCGAGGCGCCCATATTTAAATTGGCGCGCTACGGCGTGGTCGGCGATCTGTACCAGATCGTCCCAGCGCTGACTGCGGCGTTCAAGAAGAAAATGGGCAAATAACATATTTAACCATCAATCCAAGCCCCTCTCGTAAAAAGAGAGGGGTTTCATTTTTCATCCACCCGGATGATCTATAAAAGAAACCAGGCCTAAGGCTATTGACTCTTAATTCCAATTCTGGTATTCTTATTTTACCGACCGGTCGGTAGAGTGTCTATGAATCGCGACCAGATCCTTGAAGCCTCTGCCCAAATCATCCGTCAAAAAGGCTATCATGCTGCCTCGATGCAGGATATTGCTGATGCGGTCAATCTGCAAAAGGCCAGTCTCTACCACCATTTTTCAAGCAAACAGGAAATCCTCCTTGCCCTTCTAGATAAAGCACTGGATTTGCTCATAGAGCGTGTTTCAGCCGTTCTTAACCGGGACATGCCGGTTGACGAGAAATTGTGCGAGGCAATGCGTGTCTATTTGGGAAGTCTGGACAAGCACGCTGCCTTAACGTCGGTCCTGCTGCTCGAACACCGCTCGCTCGACCCGGAATATCATGAACGCCACATCCCGCGCCGCGACCGATTTGAACGGTTGTGGCGCGATTTGATTCAGGAGGGTGTGGATAGCGGCGTGTTCCAGAATACCGACCCGTCCATGACGGCCCGCGCCCTGCTGGGTGTGATGAACTGGACGATCACCTGGTACCACCCAGATGGATTGTCTTCCATTGGGCAGATTTCCGACAACTTTGCTGCACTCTTCCTGGATGGCTTGCGAAGGCGTTGACAATGGATATCCAATCGACCAAAATTCCTTACACCTTCCAGACCTTCGAGACAAATGGCGGGGCGCGTATCTTCCGCATCCCGATGAACGTTTTTCCGGACTTCTGGGCGTATGCTTACTTGGTACTGGTGGAAGGTCAATTTGTGTTGATAGACACTGGCTCCGGTTTTGGCGATTCCAATGCCCACCTGGAAGCCGGGTTCGATCAAGCCAGCCGTGTGGCTGGGCAGAAGATCCACATCGAAGACCTAACCCACATCCTTATCACGCATGGCCACATTGACCATTTCGGCGGGCTGGTCTTCCTGCTCGAACGAACGAATGCACTCGTCGGCATCCATGAACTCGACCTGGGCAACCTGACCAATTACGAGGAGCGCGTGGCGATCGCCGAGAACCGACTGAAGGCTTATCTGGTTGAGGCCGGTGTCCGGGAGGATAAGCGCGAAGGCATCCTCAACATGTACCGCGTCAACAAGATGCTCTCCCATTCGGTAAAGGTGGATTTCACCTACGAGGCCATCGGAATGCGCCTGTACTCATTCGAAATGTTGCACGTACCAGGTCACTGTGCCGGGCATGTTGTGATTCGACTGCACAACATCCTCTTCAGCGGTGATCATGTACTCGGTCGAATCTCTCCGCACCAAAGCCCCGAGCGACTGACGCTCTACACAGGGTTGGGACATTATCTTGATTCGCTAACCTTGCTCGAAAAGTGGGCCGATGGTTTGCCTCTCACCCTGGCCGGTCACGACGACCCGATCCCCAACCTGCTGGTGCGGCTGGCCGAGATTCAACTGGAGCACGCCTCCCGGTTGAAGCTTACAATGGATTTCCTCACCGAGCCGCATACCATCGCGGATGTCTCAAAGGAACTCTTTGGCAGCGTGTATGGTTACCATGTCCTGCTGGCGATTGAGGAGGCCGGCGCGCACGTGGAATACCTTCACCAGCGCGGCCTGCTGCGAATTGTCAACATGGACGAATTGGAATCCGATACCTGCCCAGTGGTCACCCGCTATCAGCGCATCGATGAGACAGTCACTAAGAGAGTTTAACCAATCCAAAACGCTCTCTGAGCGCCAATATAGTTTTGAGGACATTGCCCAAGAAAACAGCAGCTTGACACTAATAAAAGTCAACCCGATTCTGTAAATGTGCAACCCAAACCTAAAGGAGGAGCCATGTATTCTTTTGAACCATCAGATGAACAAAAAATGCTGATTGATGCCGTCAACCGCTACGCCATCAGTGACCTGCGGAAAGCGGCCCACGATGCCGAGGAGAATAAAGAACTACCACCCAAGTTGATCAGCAAAGGTTGGGAATTGGGCGTCCTCCAGGCATCCATTCCCGAAGCCTATGGCGGATTTGGGGAACGTTCCGCCGTGACGGGTGCGCTGGCAGCAGAGGAACTGGCTTGCGGTGACCTGGCCGGGGCGCTGGCGGTCGGAGCACCGGGCCTGTTCGCCCTGCCCATCCTGCTGACTGGCAGCGAGGAGCAGAAGAAGCAATACCTGCCCCCGATCATCGAAACGGACTGGAAGCCCTACTCTGCCGCCCTTATCGAGCCGGCATTCGACTTTGACCCCAACGAATTAAAGACCACCGCCAAAGCCGAAGGCAGCGACTACGTCCTGACTGGTGAGAAGACTTTTGTCCCGTTTGCCGATAAAGCCGAGGCTATGATCGTTTACGCCAAATTGAAGAAAGAGACAAAGGGATTCATTGTCCCAAAGGGCGCGGCGGGGTTGAAGGTGGGGGAGGAACGCGAGAAATTGATGGGCCTGAACGCTGTCCCATTTTTTAAAGTCACACTGGATGAAGTGAAAATCCCCAAGGCCAATCTTTTACCAGGAGGTTTTGGACCGGTGCTGGATGCAAGTCGCGTGGCTGTGGCGGCGATGGCTATCGGGGTGGCAAAGGCGGCATTTGGATATTCGCGTGACTACGCCAAGGACCGCGACGTATTTGGGGTAAAAGTGGCTCAAAAACAGGCCATCGCCTTCATGCTGGCCGAGATGGCAACCGAGATCGAAGCCATCCGCCTGTTGGTCTGGGAGGCAGCCTGGGCGATAGACAACAAGAAAGAAGATGCCAACCAGAGAGCCTATCTCGCCGTGACCGGTGCGATAGATATGGCGATGATGGTAACAGACCGAGCCGTGCAGATCCTGGGCGGTCACGGATACATCCGAGAACACCCGGTTGAACTATGGATGCGCAACGGACGCGGGTTCGCGACCTTCACCGGCCTTGCCATGGTATAGTGCCAAAGGAGGATTACTATGATTGACTTTGAAATTCCCGAAAAGATCGCTGGTACCCGTTTGGTTGTCGAGACGGTGGCAGTAAACATGATGCGCCCGGTCTCGCGCTATTTCGACGAGCACGAGCATGAAATCCCCTGGGATTACATCAATTTCATGCACACCGCCACAAAGGCGATGGGAGGCACTTCGATGGCTGCAAGCGAGGGCAAGAAGGAAGGCCCGCGCTTTGGTTTTCAGCGTCTGGCGGTGATGGTTGAGATGCTATCCTGGGGCGATGCTGGAATTTACCTGGACACACCCGGCGGAATGCTGGGTTCGGCGGCAGTCTCGGCCACCGGTACACCCGAACAAAAGGAACGCTTCCTGAAGCGCTTCCGAGGTGAGAAACCGGTCTTCGATGCCATGTGCATGACCGAACCGCAGTGCGGATCAGACACTTCAGCCATCCGCGCCACGGCGGTGCTGGACAAGGAGAAAAAAGAGTGGGTGCTGAACGGCGAGAAGATTTTTGTCACCTCCGGGCATAAAGCCATGCTCGACTCGGAAGGCTTTATCGTTGTCTGGGCAACGATTGACCCAGCGGCGGGTCGTGCCGGAATGCGCCCGCTAGTGGTCGAGGCCAAGACGCCCGGCTGCCAGGTCACGAAGATGGAGCATAAACTTGGCATCCGTGCCAGCGACACGGTATCCATTGTCCTGCAGGATTGCCGCGTTCCGTTCGAAAACCTCCTCGGCAGCCCGGAAGTTGTCACCGATAAGGCCGCCACCGGATTCAAGGGCGCCATGGCAACTTTCGATGCAACGCGGCCCATCGTCGCCGCGCAGGCCATCGGTTTGGCACGCGCCACGCTGGAATTACTCAAGGAGATGCTGGCTGAGCGGGGTGTCACGATTCGCTATGGATTACCGCGCCAGAAGTTGACGTCTGTTGAAAAGGACGTGATTGAAATGGAAATCCAGCTGCGTTCGGCCTGGTGGCTGGTGCTCAAGGCGGTATGGATGATGGATAACGGCAAACCGAACTCGCTGGAATCCTCGATGTCCAAAGTCCGGGCCGGCGACGTGGTCAATAAGATCACCCAGAAGGCCGTGGAGATCATGGGACCACTCGGTTACAGCCGCGAGTATCTGCTGGAGAAGTGGTTCCGGGACGCCAAGATCAGCGACATCTATGAGGGCACCGGCCAGATCAACCGGCTGGTGGTGGCACGGCAAATTCTGGGCTACCGCTCAAGTGAGTTGAGGTAATCTTATTCAGACCTCATCAAACCCCACCCGGCGCTTGACGTCCCCCTTTCTTCCATCCCTCTTTGGGATTAGGAACGGACAAGGGTGGGGATCGGTGATAGAAATTGAGGAGGAAACATGACCTACAAAATTCATTCCGTTGTCGTTGTCGGTGCAGGGACAATGGGAGCAGCTCTCGCCGCGCACCTGGCTAATGTTGGTGTGCCGGTGACGCTGCTGGACATTGTTCCGAGCAAGCTCAAACCTGAGGAAGAGGCAGCGAAACTGACACTAAAGGATAAGGCGGTTCGCAATCGCATCGTCAATGAGGGCTGGGACCGATGTGTCAAAGCCCGCCCGGCCAACCTGATGGCGTCCGATCTGGTGACACGCGTCAAACTTGGCAATCTCGAAGACGATTTTGATGCTATCGCCAAGGCCGATTGGGTCGTCGAAGCCATTGTCGAGAACCTGAAGATCAAGCAGGACCTGATGACGCGCATCGACGCCGTCCGCAAACCGGAGGCCATCATTACCACCAACACATCCGGCATCCCAATCAAAGATATTGCCGAGGGTCGCTCGAAAGGCTTCAAGCAGCACTTCCTGGGTACGCACTTTTTCAACCCGCCGCGCTATTTGAAGTTGCTGGAAATCATCCCGACCGGCGACACACTGCCGGCAGTGACCAAGTTCATGGCTTGGTTCGGGGAATTCCGGCTGGGCAAAGGGATCGTCCTATGCAAGGACACGCCCAACTTTATCGGCAACCGGGTTGCCTTCGGAACGGGCGCGTTCGCCTTGAATTACATCCTCGAAAACGGCTACACCGTGGATGAGGTGGATGCCCTTACCGGTCCCTTGATGGGCCACCCCAAAACGGCCACCTTCCGGTTGATCGACCTGGTCGGCGTGGATGTTTGGGAGCACGTAGGCACGAACCTGAAAGAGGCCATCCCGTACGACAAATATGCCATGCCATCCCTGGAAGCTGAAAAGCCGATCAAACTTGTGCATACCCTGATCGAGCGCGGCTGGCTGGGCAACAAGACAAAAGTTGGCTTCTACAAGGAAGTCCGCACCGATGAAGGGAAAAAGGAGTTCTGGTCACTTGACCTGAAAACAATGGAACATGCCGCTCCGTCCAAGCCGCGCTTCGACTCAGTTGGGAAGTCGAAGGATATTGATGGCCTGGGCGAACGGTTGAAAGTGATCCTGGGCGAATCCGACCGCGCCGCACAATTGATAAAAGATCTGACCTTCCAGGGATTCCAGTATGCCTCGGCCATCATCCCTGAAGTTGCCGATACACCCAAACCGATAGATGATGCTGTCCGTTGGGGCTTCATGCACGAGGCTGGGCCGTTCGAAATTTGGGATATGTTGGGGGTCCAGGAAACAGTCAAACAAATGAAAGCCGCGGGTTTTGCCCCTGCCAGTTGGGTGGCAGCCATGCTCAAGGCGGGATGCGAAACGTTCTACAAGTACAAGGGTGACAGCAAGGTAGGCGTCTACGATGTGGCCAAGCAGAAATACGTCACCCTCCCCAAAACGCCGGGACTGATTGTACTGAGTGAATTAAAGAAAACCAAAAAGGTTATCAGCACAAACCCCGGTGCGTCGCTGTATGATATCGGGGATGGTGTGGCACTGGTCGAGTTCCACACCAAGATGAATGCTCTGGATAATGATATCTTCGTCATCACAAATGAGGCGCTTGACCGCGCCGAAAAGGAATTCGACGGTCTGGTAATTGGCAACGAGGCTGAGAATTTCTGCGTTGGCGCGAACATTGGCTTGATCCTGATGGGCGCCAAGTCCCAGCAATGGGAGATGCTCACGCAGGTGGTGAAGACATTCCAGGATTTGAACATGCGTATGCGCTATTTCCCCAAGCCGGTGGTGATCGCCCCGGCGGGAATGACCCTGGGCGGCGGCGGCGAAGTGACCATGCACGGCAGCCGCGTTGTGGCCGCGGCAGAGACGTATATCGGGCAGGTCGAACTGGGCGTGGGCGTCATCCCGGCTGGCGGAGGTACGAAGGAACTGATGCGCCGCATTATCAACCCGTGTATGCGCATCCCGGGCATTGATATCTTTCCGTCCCTCCAGCGAGTCTTCGAGATAATCGGGCAGGCCAAGGTGGCTACCAGCGCCGAGGAAGCCCGCCAGATGGGCTTCTTAGGTCCAGCGGACAGGATCGTAATCAACCGTGACCACCTGCTGACGGAAGCCAAGCGCGAGGCCGTGCATATGGCTGCGGCGGGTTACCATCCGCCCGCGCCGGAACTGATCTATGCTGGCGGTCGAGAGGCCTTGGCGGCGCTGCGAATTGGCGCCTGGACATTTAAAGAAGGTAAGTACATTACCGAATACGAAGGTGTGATTGCTGGGAAACTTGCCAACATCATGGCCGGTGGCGACCTGAGCCGCCCAACCTGGGTCAGTGAGCAGTACATCCTCGACCTGGAGTGCGAGGCTTTCCTTTCCCTGTGCGGTGAGGAAAAGACCCAGGCGCGCATGTTCAACATGCTCCAGACCGGAAGACCGTTACGGAATTAGGAGGTAATAATGACACGCGATGCTGTAATCGTATCTGCTGTACGCACTCCCGTTGGGAGAGGTAAACGCGGCGGACTGGCGACTGTCCGCCCGGATGAGCTGGCCACGGCGGTAGTGAAAGCGCTGCTTGCCCGGACCCCGGGACTGGTTCCAAAAGAGATCGACGACGTTATCCTCGGCTGTGCCTTCCCGGAGGGCGAACAAGGCTTGAACATGGCGCGCATGGTGGCGCTGCGTGCTGGTCTGCCAGATTCAGTGCCGGGCGAGACCATCAACCGTTACTGCTCATCCGGCGTCCAGAGCATTGCTCACGCGGCCTATGCCATCCTAGCCGGACAGATTGACGTGGCAATTGCCGGCGGAGTCGAGTCGATGAGCATGGTGCCAATGATGGGATATAAATTCTCGGTGAACCCCTACTTTGCGGCGGAACTGCCCCATTACTACACCAACATGGGCCTGACCGCTGAGAACGTGGCGGTAAAATACAAGATCAGCCGCCAGGAACAGGACACCTTCGCCTTACGTTCCCATCAGCGGGCTGCTGCGGCGGTCAATTCAGGCAAATTTGACCCTGAATTGGTTCCGATTAATGTAGAGCTGAAGGAACTGGGAGCGAACGGCAAACCGGTAACGAAGAAATTCACGGTAAAACGGGACGAAGGTCCACGCGCCGATACCAGCCTGGAGGCGCTTGCCAAACTCAAGCCAGCCTTCAAAGAGGGCGGTACGGTGACGGCGGGCAACTCCTCGCAGGTGTCCGACGGCGCAGCGGGGGTGGTCATCATGTCCGGCGAAAAAGCCCAAGCGCTGGGACTCAAACCGCTGGTGCGCTTCGTGGCCTTCGCGGTCGGCGGAGTCCCACCGGAGCTGATGGGCATCGGACCGGTGGTCGCCATCCCTAAGGCGCTCAAATTGGCCGGGCTTTCGCTGAACGACATTGACCTGATCGAACTGAACGAGGCCTTTGCTGCGCAGTCTGTAGCTGTGGCACGGGAATTGGGTCTAGACATGGAGAAGGTCAACCTCAATGGCGGCGCGATCGCCCTTGGCCATCCGCTTGGCTGCACCGGAGCAAAACTGACCACCCAGTTGATCTACGAGATGGCGCGGCGCAAGTCGAAGTTTGGAATGGTGTCCATGTGCATCGGTGGAGGCATGGGTGCGGCAACCATCTTTGAGAACTTGCAGTACTAACCATTAAGACTACACACCCGCCCCGGACGCAGGAGCCGGGGGAGCACAGCGAGAAATTCCCTGAGCTCTGTGATATACCAAAACCATAGGAGATAAATATGGCTCTAACAGTAACTGAACTCATGTCCAAAATGCCGAAGGCTTTTCTTCCAGAAAAGGTCCCCGGGCTGGATGCGGTAATCCAGTTCAAATTCAGCGGTGCGGAAGCAGGCGACTGGTTCGCTACGATAAAAAATGACAAATGCACCGTCGAACAGGGTGCGCACCCCACCCCCAAGATGACCCTGTCTGCTGATTCCGCCGACTATGTCAAAATCTTCACCGGCGAACTAGATGGCATGCAGGCCTTCATGGGAGGCAAGCTCAAGCTGGCTGGCGACCTAAACCTGGCCATGAAATTAATGACGATGTTCAAGATTCGCTAAGGGTCTTGGGAAATTCCTGTAATAAATAACAAAGGGGATGGTGGGCGGGTGACACCCACCATCCCCCCAGTTATTCCAATCCCACGGCGATTCCCAGAGAACCTGAGAAAGAAGAAAACTCCCGCAGGTATTTCGATCCTGCGGGAGTTATTATTAAAGCGATTTCACAGGCAATTGGGCCCTATTTTGTTTTTTCTTGGCTTCCTCTTCATTATGCTGTCTTACTAACTCGCGGCGCAGGACCTTACCGACGGTGGTTTTGGGCAGTTCGGAGCGAAACTCGACCTGCCTGGGGATCTTATAAATCGCCAGGCTCTTTTTACACCATTCCTTCACTGCATCCTCGGTCAAGCTTTCGCCGGGCTTGACCACCACCCATGCCTTGATCGCCTCGCCGCGGAGAGGATCGGGAATGCCAGCCACGCCAACTTCCAAAACTTTCGGATGGGCGGTGATAACTTCCTCCACTTCGCGCGGCCAGACCTGCTCGCCGCCAGGTTTAATCAATTCCTTCTTGCGGTCCACGATGTAGAAATAGCCATCCTCGTCCATGCGGGCAATATCGCCGGTGAAGAGCCACACCTTGCCATCTTTCAGTTTACGCAGGGTGTTTTCTGTTTCGGCTGGCATGTTGTGGTAGCCTTTCATCACCTGCGGGCCGCAAACGACCAGTTCGCCGATATCGCCGACCTTAATCTCTGTCTCACCGTCTACAAGGTCGATGATCTTTGCATCTACATCGGGGAAGGGCATGCCGATCGAGCCGGTTTTATTGATACCCAATTGCGGATTGCAGTGAGTTGCGGTTGGTGCTTCCGAAAGCCCGTAGCCTTCGAAGACCTTGCCGCCGCTGAGTGCTTCGAAACGTTCCTTTGTATCGCGCATCAATGGGGCGGAACCAGAGATGCAGGCTTTGATGCAGCTCAAATTATATTTTCCTGCGATGACATCCGGATGGTTGGAGATGGCGTTATAAAGCATGGGGATGCCCGGGAAGACCGAGGGATGGAATTTCTTGATATTTTCTAGCAAATCGGGCATATCACGCGGGTTGGGGACCATCACTAATGGCGCGCCCATGGAGATGCCAAAGAGCATACCAACCACCATGCCGTACACGTGGAAGAGTGGGATGGCCATCAGCACGATCTCCTTCCCGGGTAACAGATTGGGCATCCAATTATCCACTTGGAGGGTATCGGCCACCAGGTTGCGGTGCATGGCCACCGCTCCCTTGGAGACACCGGTGGTGCCACCGCTGTACTGGAACAAGGCGATGTCTTCTGACCCAATATCTAGCTTGGGGCGGTCTTCGGGTTTGTACTTGGCAAGCAGATCTTGAAGCCAGAGGTCGCCAGGTTCCAACTGTACGCGAAAGCCGCCTTTTTTCTCCTTAGCCAAGGTGAACAGAACTTTCAGCACGGGCGGCAATGTCTCCTTGATGTTCGTCACGATCAGTGTCTTGATCTTGGTCTTAGGTTGGGCGACCTTCATTGTCTTGTAGAAATTGCTCATCACGAACATGGTCTCGATACCAGCATCATTGGCCTGATAAACAATCTCAGGCGCGGTATAACGAGAGTCAATGGCGACGACCACCCCGCCTGCCTTGAGGATACCAAAGTAGACCATGACGAATTGAGGTGTGTTGGGAATAAAGATCCCCACGCGATCGCCCTTCTTGACTCCCAGACCTGCCAGGGCCGCGGCCAATTTGTCGGTGATGGCATCCATTTCGCGAAAGGATATCGCCTCGCCCTTGAAGATAGTGCATGGCTGATCGGGATATTTCCTCGCCGATTCTTCCAGGAAATGGAAAATAGGAACAGAAGGATAACTAATCGTTTGCGGGACTCCTTTATCATAGTGCGCTAACCAGGGATGTGCATCCATTTTGCTTCCTCCTCCTAAGTGAATAATATTGGCGATTATCAATTAACAGTATAGAGACAATCCAACGAAAAGTCAATAATATATTCCTGCTCTTATGATATTTCGGATTTTAAGGAGAACGTGGATGAATCTTAAAGAATTCTTGACTTCGAGTCTCCGCTGTGCTAGAATGTAGACGTTCCCAAACTTGCGTATAGAAGTATTAATGTGACTAACCTTCGTCGTCCTTTGCGGCTCAACGTTGGATTTCTGATCAAATCGCCGATCGGTACGCGCCGTGGTTTTAATTTCGACTACGAAAAGATTCACCTGGGGGAGGATCTGACTTTGGTTAATTTTTCGGGCACGGCATGTTTTGACCGCACCCAGCAAGGACTGCTGCTCCAGGGCAAGTTCGGAGCATCCGCAGATCTGGAATGCGTCCGCTGCTTGGAAACCTTTTCCGAACCTCTAAAATGGTCGTTTTCGGATTTGTATGCGTTCGATAAACGCAATATTACCGATTCCGGTTTACTTGTGCCAGAGGACGCCCAGATTGACCTGGAACCGTTGTTGCGCGAATATGCTTTGCTCGAATTTCCCATCAGCCCGGTGTGTAAACCGGACTGCAAAGGTCTGTGTCCGGTCTGCGGTGAGAATTTGAACCAGACCGCCTGTGGACACCAGCTTGAACCCGATTCGCCGTTCGCGGCGTTGAAGGACATGTTGAAATAGAACGCGCCTGATGAGGAGGGTAATAATTGGCGCCACTTGACCGACTACACCGCAACCGTGAAGTTTTGAGCCTGCTTCTGGAGAAAGCGTCCGTGCAAGGCTATTTGACTACCGACGACCTGCTGGAAGTCTCTCCCGAAGTGGGGGAGGATGCCGAGCGGCTGTCTGTTATCATGCTGGCCCTGCGCCACCGGGGTGTGGACGTGGTGGATCCCGAAGTAATGGATACCCCTCCAACTGACATTTTGGTCGTACCGGGTCTGGAACCCTGGCCTGAACCGGAGCCTGTCGTCAGCGATTATTCCAGCGACGATACCGTGGGTATGTATCTCAAGGAGATGTCGCGCGTACCGCTACTCAAAGCGGACGAGGAATTCGAGATTGCTGTCCGCATTGAGGATGGGCGCAAGGCAAAAGACGATTTGCTGCGCGCCCCCGGCCGCAAACGGACTCTGGAACGGCAGCGGCTGGAAGCCCTAGTACAAGACGGGATTATGGCCCGTGAGCACATCATTAAGGCCAACACCCGCCTGGTGATCAGCATTGCCAAGCGTTACATGGGACGCGGTGTGCCTTTCCTAGACCTGATCCAGGAGGGCAACCTCGGCCTGATGAAGGCAGTTGAGAAATACGATGTCCATAAAGGCTTCCGATTCTCAACCTACGCCACATGGTGGATCCGGCAGACTGTCACGCGTGCCATCGCTGACCAGGCACGAACCATCCGTGTCCCGGTCCACATGAGCGATCGCATCCGGAAGACTTACAAGGCCACTCATGACCTGGAACAGCGCCTGGGACGAGTTCCCACGCTCGAAGAGTTAGCGGTGGAACTGGGTTTGGATCTGGTAAAGTTGCAGTGGATTCTTCAGGTTTCCTGGCTGCCGCTTTCGCTGGAGAGTCCTGTTGGGGATGACGAAGAGTCCGAGCTGGGGATGTTTATCGAAGACGAACAGACCCCCACACCGATGCAGAGCGTCTACCAATCCATGCTCCAGGAGAAGATTGACGAGGTGTTGGGCACTTTGACGCCGCGTGAGGCGCGTATCCTGCGCCTACGTTTCGGGCTGGACACGGGCGTCCCATACACACTGGAAGAGGTGGGGGAGAAGTTTGGCCTGACACGCGAACGCATCCGCCAGATCGAGGGGAAAGCATTGCGGAGGTTACGCCATCCAAGAAGGGCGAGACAGTTGAAGGAATATTTGTGAAGTGCAAGGAATTGGTGACCAGGGAACAGGAAAAAGAAGAATGAAAGGCGAATTCTCATCCTAAGAATAACAGCCTCCCCAAACGGGGAGGCTTTCTCTAACGCCTTATGATGGTGAGTTGTAACAACTTCATTCGCTACGAGCGACTAAGGTCGCTATTACCTGGTTTTATTTCTGCGACCAACCCTTAAGGTGCTTCGCGAAGTCGCAACTACCAACTTCAGTTCTGTACGGAATATAACCTTTTATACAACCCGCCCAGCTCGAGCAACTCCTCGTGTGTCCCCATCTCGCGGATGGACTTATCCTCCAGAACCACAATCTTGTCTGCGTTGCGGATGGTGGACAGTCGGTGGGCGATGATGATGGTGGTGCGTCCCTGCATCAGGCGATCGAGCGCCTGCTGGATGAGTTGCTCGGTCTCGGTATCCACCGAGGAAGTTGCTTCATCGAGAATCAAGATTGGGGCGTCTTTTAATATAGCCCGGGCAATGGACAGGCGCTGCTTTTGCCCACCGGAGAGTTTGACGCCGCGCTCGCCGATGAGTGTGTCGTATCCCTCAGGCAAGACGGCGATGAAGTCGTGGGCGTTGGCTGTTTTTGCGGCGGCAATCATCTCAGCCTCGTCGGCATTCGGACGGCCGAAGAGCAGATTCTCCCGCACCGTCCCATAAAACAGGAACACATCCTGCAGGACGATGCTGATCTGCTGGCGCAGACTGTCGAGGGTGTAATCGCACAGGTCACGCCCATCCAGCGTAATCAATCCGCTGGTTACGTCGTAGAAGCGCGGTATGAGACTGACCAGGGTGGTCTTGCCCACACCCGTAGGCCCCACCAGTGCCACCACCGATTTGGCCGGTATCTCCAGCGAGACATTATCCAGCACATGGATGCCCTCGGAGTATTCAAAGCTGACGTTGTGAAAGACGAAATCACCGTGCACCCGACCCGTCACCGGTGCCGCGCCACGGGCAGTCTGAGGTTCGCGGGGCTCCGCTAACAAACCAGCCACCCGGTCTGCGCCGGCCAGCGATGACTGCACCGCCTCCCAGGCATCGCTCAAGTTTCGTACCGGGGAGTAGAAACTTTCAAGATAAAGGAAGAAGGCCACCAGGTCCGCGACCGGCAGCATGCCCTGAAGCGCCAGCCGTCCGCCATAGAATATGACGATCAGCGTCCCAATCGAGGAAGTGAATTCCACAAACGGTCGGAAAGTCGCCATTAATTTCAACGCGGTAAGCAGAGACTTGCGGTAGTTGTCAATCCCGGTGTGAACGCGTTTCGCCTCGTCTTCTTCCTTGGTGAAAGCCTTTATCTCGCGAATTCCCGAGAGGTTGTCGTTGAGCAGGGCATTCAGGTTGCCGAGTTCCTTCTGACGGTTGCGGAATGCTGGGCGGACGCGTTTAGCATATATTTGCAGGGACAGGATGACCAGCGGGATGGGGAGGGTGCTAAGCAGGGTCAGTTTCCAATTCAGGCCGAGGAGAACAGCGGTCACGCCTAACAGGGTGACCACGTTAACAACCACGTCTGGGATGGCATGGGAGATGAATTGCTCGAACAGATCGGTATCATTGACCACGTTGGACATCAGCTGCCCAACCTGCTTGTCTTCATAGAATCGCAAGGAGAGGCGCTGCATGTGATTGTAAATATATTTGCGCACATCAGCCACTACACCCCAACCAGCCACGTGAGCCACGTACGAGCGGACAAACTGCAGGCCGGCGCGCCCAATAAATGCAATCAAGACAATGATTGTCAGTCGAGTGATATAGCTCATATCTGCCATACCAGCTGCAGGTGCTGTCACCTCGGCAACCAGCAATTTGACTATCCAAGGGATGAGCAATTGTATGCCCACCAGGGCTAGCATACTGACAGTTGTCACGACCAACGAGAAGGTGTATTTGCGAGCATAGTTGAAAATGAGTTGGAATGGTTTCATCATTTACCTCGGGGGAGATTGTACAACCAGTTTCTCAATCTGTGGTGACAATCCGAAAGCAATTCATGATGGAACCCCTTGCAACCGGGCAGTCCTTTTTGGATTAGATCTAAAGGGAATGCCTGCAAATTAGAGCTTGCAACTTGGCGCAGTACATAGTAAACTCAACCTGATGAATACTCCTACGTTTTCCATTTCCATGATGATGCCCATGGCAATGCCTTGCCACGCACGGATAGCCGTACCGGGAGCGTAAGATATTGTTTGCCAACCCAAAGGGCTGTCCGTTGGAAGGACGGCCTTTTTGTTTGGAAGAGCAGGGTCCATCAAATTATGCCTTCGGGCATTGAACCTTTCGAAACCTGCAATATCTACCAACCATTCACCATTAACGGAGTGACCTATGACCGAAAACATCCTGATCGCCATCGCCTGGCCCTACGCCAACGCCGAGATCCACGTTGGCAACATTACCGGTTCGTACCTGCCCGGTGACATTGTTGCCCGTTACCACCGCTTGAAAGGGAATAACGTGCTGATGGTCTCCGGAACGGACTCGCACGGCACACCGGTTACTATTGCGGCGGATAAAGAAGGTAAACCTGCCGAAGAAGTCTACAAGAAATTTCACAACGGATTTCTTGACCTGTTCCAGAAATTGGGCATCCAGTACGACCTTTTCACCACCACTCACACTGAAAACCATTTCCAAGTGGCGCAGTCCATGTTCCTGGCCTTGCAGAAGAACGGCTTCCTGTTCACTCGGAAATCAATGCAGTGGTATTCCCCCGGGGCGAAACGTTTTCTGCCGGACCGCTATGTGGAAGGCACCTGCTACATTTGCGGCGACCCGGGGGCGCGCTCGGACCAGTGCGATAAATGCGGCAACGTGCTCGAACCCGAAAAACTGCTCAACCCGAAATCGAAAGTGGACGATTCCACCCCCGAACTGCGCGAGACCGAGCACTTCTACCTAGACCTCTCCAAACTCGAACCGGAGGTTGCCAACTTCCTGCGTGAACGCTCGGGCTACATGCGCGAGACGGTGCTGGGCGAATCGCTGCGGAAAATCGAAGTTGAGGGACTCAAGCCACGGCCCATCACGCGCGACCTGGATTGGGGCATCCCTGTGCCGGTGAAGGGTTGGGATGATAAGCGGTTATACGTCTGGTTCGAGGCGGTCATCGGCTATCTTTCGGCGGCGATCGAGTGGGCCAAGATCAACGGCAACCACGATGCCTGGAAAAACTGGTGGGTGGACCCGTTGGCGCGGGCTTTTTACTTCATCGGCAAGGATAATATCTTCTTCCACACCGCAATGTGGCCGGCCGAGTTGATGGGCGCTGGGGAGCAATTCCTGCAGATCTTCGCACCCCCACCCAAGCCCTCCCCCATCGCGGAAAGAGCGTCAGGGGAGGGGGTACGCCTGGTGTTGCCCTACGATGTGCCTGCCAACCAATTCATGAACTTGGAAGGTCAGAAGATCTCCGGTTCGCGCAACTGGGCAGTGTGGGGCCGGGAGGCACTGACCCGGTACGAACCGGATGCCTTACGCTACTACTTGACGGTTAACATGCCGGAGAATCACGATTCTGACTGGGACTGGAAGGAATTTGTCGCCAAAAACAACGGCGAATTAGTGGCCACCTGGGGCAACCTGGCGAATAGAGTACTGGCTTTTTGTTATCAACACTGGGAAGGATATGTGCCGTCTTTCAAGGTGGGCGAGGACAAGCCACTGCCTCTACGTCCCATAGACCTGGAGATGCTGGCCGGAATCGAGGCCGGATTCCAGTCTGTGGGTGGACTGCTGGAGGCGGTGAAACTGCGGGCTGCCTTACAGGAGGCCTTCCGCCTGGCGACAACCGTCAACCAGTACCTCGACCAGATGGCGCCATGGCAGGCAGTCAAGACAGACAAGGAATCAGCCGCCCTGACCATCTACACCGCCCTGAAAGCGATCGACTCGTTGAAGGTCTTGTTCGCACCATTCCTGCCATTCACCAGTGAGAAACTGAATGGATTCCTTGGGAATGGGAGTCCGCTGTTTGGGGAATCCTATACCGAGACCGTGAAGGACTCGCTCGGCGAGCATACTGTGCTGATGTATCATGGCGTTGACGGGATGCAGTGGAAGCCAAGCGAATTGAAATCCGGCGCTAAACTCAACCAGCCTATGCCGCTGTTCAAGAAGTTGGAAGAAAGCGTGATTGAAGAAGAACGGGCGAGGCTAGGAAAGTAAATCAAGATTGAAAAGCGACCCACGTACGAAGTGAGTCGCTTCTATTAGGAATAAGACCAACATTTCTCAGCACTTTTGCGGGAGATGTCGGGCCCCTAGCCATCGGGTACGCGCGAGGTGATTTTTCCCCGCCTCAGGAACAGCAAGAATCCCAGGAGCCTCAGACCGGCGCTCAGCCACAATGCCCCACCCAGGCCGATGTAATTTGCCAGGAATGTACCCATCACCGGAGCGATGACGATGGAGAGATACTGCACGGACTGCGCAATTGAAACAAATGTGGCGCTGTATTCGGAAGGGACGGTCTTCAGCAGCTCGTCGAAAAAGACCAGATCAAGCCCGGCCTGGAAGAATCCGGCGATACCGGCGAAGACCATAATCAACTCCACGTGGCGGGTGGTTGCGGTCAGCGCCGGGTAGAGCACCATACCCAGGGTGGTCGCCAAAAGGACGAATCGTCCGCCGCGGCGCTTGGATACGCGCGGCCAGAGGAAGTATCCCACCAGCATCACCAGGGTGAAGATCATCGTGACGCTGCCGATTTGCGAGTCCGAGGCACCAACTTCCCACACAAGAAACAACGGCATGATGGGGGCGCTCAAAGCCAGCGCTGAAAAATAAACAAAACGTTTGGAGGCGAACGAAACAAAGGCCGGGTTGCTTCGCAGCAGGAGCAGGTAGTTGCGGATGGTTTCCTTCGGCGATTGACTGGTGGAAAGCGGCTGGGTGTTCTGGTCGGGCAGGGTGATCCGGTTCGAGAAATAGAAGCTGATCAGCCCGCCCAGCGACAATCCCAGGAACATTAGCGCATAGTTCAACGGGAAAACCACCCGGTCAATCACGCGGGTGATGATAAAGGTACCAACCACGCTGGTCAGGCCGAAGATGGCCCAGCGCCGGCTGAGCAAGGCATAGCGTCCCTCCGGACCGGCTACAGCATTCATTACCACCGAAAAGGACACTGCCAGGGCAGTCTGAGGCAGGGAGGCTAAGGCCCAGATGGCGAGCGTGGAGGCCACCATGGAGCTCCTGGGGAGGAGCAGGGTCAGCAGGCCGGTTAAAGCGTAAGACGAGATGACCATCAGGCGTGACAGGCTGAACCACGGGACAATGCGCCGACGCGTCTGGAGGAAGCGGCCCACCAGGATGGCAAGAATGAGCCCGGTCACCCCCGGCATGGACGAAAGCAACCCGACCTGGAAATTGCTGGCGCCGAGACGGGTCAGGAAGACCGGCAGGAAAGGCGCGGCCACGTTTGAGATACTGACGCCGATGGCATCAATCTGCACATTGAGGAAGTTGCGCTTTCGGATTTCTTCAGAATTGTCGGGGGCAGGGGAGGTCATAAATGGAAACATGCAGGAAAGAGGATACCGGCTATCAAGCCAGATACTTTACTCCGGGCAGCGTCCAGCGGAAGCAAGTGTAGAAGGGGACAGTTGTGAGCCTTTATTCGATGCTTTCCAGCCATCCTGGCAACTGGTGAACCAGCGTTTTCATGATTGATTTTGTGTTCTCGTGGAATAATTCGATATTGCCATATGCTTCCCCACCCCCCGCGCTGACCAGATCGGTGACCCCGCGCAGGATGAGACACTTCTTCCCATTTCTATGTGCCACCCAGGCAATCGCCCCGGACTCCCAATCTGCGGCGATGGCTCCGTACTTATGAACCAAACCGGGGATATCCGCTGGGAGGATGTCCCGGTCGGCAGAAACGAGCAACCCGCGCTGGACAGAGAAGGGGAGGGGTTCGGGCAACCAAGAAAGGTCGATCTCGGTGGAGTAGTGGGCGATGGCATCCTCCGGGTCGGACATTTGCTCGATAATGTCGTAAACGATCGTTTTTGTAACCAGGATGATGGTCCCGCGCGCAATTCGGCCTTCGAATCCGCCGCAGGTTCCCAAGTTGATCAGCAGGTCGGGCTGGAAGTGATCAATAACCACCTGTGTCGTTGCCGCGGCGGAAATCTTGCCCCAGCCTCCGTGGAAATATGTCACAGGTCGAACGTCGAAAGTCTCACCCAGCAGCGTGGATTGTACACGGGATGGGGTGAGTATCTCCTTGACTGCCCGCCATTCGGAATTAGCCGAGATCAGTACGATGATACGTTGATCACCCATTTTCCAGTTTTTTATCCAGGTAATCCAGAATTAACTGGAGCGAAGCCTGCGCCGAGGACTCTTTATTGGCGCGGCGGTCACCGTCCCAGTTGAATTTACGGGCCCAGTCACCATCACGCGCCGAAAGACCGATCCAGGTGGACCCGACCGGCTTTTCCGGCAATCCACCGGCAGGTCCGGCGATGCCGCTCACGCTGATTCCAATATCTGCGCCCAGCGCGGTGCGGACGCCGCGTGCCATTTCAATCACGGTCTCCCGGCTGACAGCACCGTGGAGGCGCATGGTATCCCACGAAACGTGCAACAGGGCCACTTTGGCCTCAAATGCATAGGCTACAACCCCGCCCACGAAGTAATCGGATGAGCCGGGGACATCCGTGATGTGGTCAGCTACCAGGCCACCGGTGCAGGATTCGGCGGCGGCCAGTTTCAGGCCGCGGAGACGCAGCAGGTTTCCAATGGTGACTTCCAAGTCTTCAGACATGGAGGGATTATACTGCCTTTTAAAAACCTGGATTTTTTTCCGATTACTTTACAATCCTGTTAGGACTGTCAGAATTATTGTCTTGAGCAATAAATAATTGTATACTTACAATTAATTGCACGATCATTGTGAAATTTCGCCCATTCATTTTTGAGGAGGATTTTTTATGTCAATCAAACGCATGCTGGTCCCCAGCATGGTCATTCTGACCTTCGTCCTGCAATTGATGACGCCTGTCGTCGCACGGGCGGACGATGGGACACCACCTCCGGATCCGACCGAGGTTGCTCCGGTGGTTGTTGAGGAGGTCCCGACCGTTCCGGAGATCCTCGACCAGGCCCCGGAGGGGACCGAGATCGTCGTCCTGAACTCGGACGGCTCGACCGAACCACTCGCCACCCAGGCAGCTGCGGAGGCGATCGTCACCAGCGATCCGATCTGGTGTCCGGCCGTACAAACCACACCGACGCCCGGTACGAACGGCTGCACGATTGCTCATTCTGATTTCACCTCCCTGCTGGCGGACTCCACGATCAGCGGGCCTGGCACTGTCTATATCGAGAATGGGAGCTATGCAGGCCCTGAGACCAGTATTCAATTCGATGGTTCCACATTGACTACCTGGGGTGCCCTGACCCTGGATGGAGGCTGGGATCTCACCCTTCTGAGCCCGGATTATGCCACCCAGATTGGGACCAGTACTTTCACTGTTCCGATCTTCGTCACCAACTGGGGGACGGATGTTACATTGAATGACATCAATATCGACCTGACGTCTTACACCCCCGACTCCTATGGTCTCCGTGTTGTAACGACCGGCGATAACATCATTTCCAACGCGATCACCGTCAACAACGTGAATGTAACCGGCGCCGGATATGACGGTGCCTATCTGGATAACTGTGTGATGGTGCCCAACCCGGATCCGGACATCGCCGGATGGGTCTGCAACGGGACCAGCGATGTTCTGATCACCAACAGCACATTTGATTTGAATGGTGGTACCGGGTTGTATGTCGATGGCGCCGGTTTAGTTTCTTTGAACATGGTTGGTGCGGATGGAAATGCCACCGGTGCCGATCTGAACTCCGATGGTAGTATCTTGGTCGCCAACCCTCCCGGATTCACCTTCAATGGTAATGATTACAATGGATTATATGCTGGTACAAGTTCCGGGGACGTCATCCTCAATAACGTGACCGCCTCGGACAACCAATATGGCGCCATCGTTGGGACGGATGCGGGGAATATCATGGTATCAGGTGGCACCTTCAACAGTAACAACACCCCAGATCCGGAATTGGATGGGTACGGGATCGGTCTGCAAGCAGGTACGGGGATTGGGTATGTCAACCTGAGCTTCGTGACCGCCACCGGCAACGATATCGGCGCGACGGTTGGCAGCGAGCAGGGGGATGTTAATGTCGCCGTTTCTACTTTTTCCGATAACAGCTATGCGGGTCTGGCAGCTGGAACGATGCAGGGAACCGTCACCCTCACCGATGTGGTTGCGAACAACACACTCGGTGACCTCGGACAGAACATCGGTGCGATCGTCGGGAATATGGATGGATCGATCACGATCATGGGAAGTATTTTTAATGGAAATACCGAAAAAGGTCTATATATTGAATCCACTGGTGTCGCCACGGATCCGGATGTTACTCTCCTGGGCGTAACAGCCATTGGCAACGGCTTGAAGGGCGCCTACATCACCTATGTGGCTCCCTGCGGTACAACCGCCGGCGGGGTGAATGTCAGCGTGAACAGCGGCGATTACGAGACCAATGGCGGTTACGGCATCTATGCAGCCATTGGGCCGGACGGCACGTTGACGAGGGTCACAGCCCCCCTACTAGGAGATAACGGCGGTGCGACCGGACTCAGCATATACGACATCGTTGTGGACAACAGCGTTTCCCCATGCTCTCCGCCGGAAGAGCCCAAATCCGAGCCGGAGCCGAAACCTTACCATGTGGTGGAAGTGCCTGAGACAGGCGGTGAGCCGGTCGAGCAGAACTGCACCGATTACATCGGCACTGTGCTGGTCCTACCGGGCGAGGACAGGGCCACCCTGAACTGCCCGGCCACCGGTTCATTCAACCTGCTGGCCCTGCTCGGGGAGGCTTTACCCGGGGTCATCCCACAGGGAACGGAGTTCGTTTCCGCCTTCCATTTCACCCTGATGGATGGCGATCAGCAGGTCACGCTCCTGACCAATGGTGGCTCTCTCGGCCTGGCCTTCAAGCTGCCCGAAGATGCCACCCCGAACGACCACTATGCCATCCTGTACTGGGACCCGACCGACAGTAACGGGACCGGTGGCTGGGTGGAACTGCCCAAATACACTGAACGCCTAGATGGTGTCCCGCTGGTGTACGCACTGCATCCGGATGCCGACCCTTCCGACGGGATGCGCATCTTCTCCGGTACCCGCACCCTGGGCGATTATGTCAAGGCGACCGTCAATTTCACCGGCGTGTTCGTACTGATCAAGAAATAGACTGGCCGGTTTCGTGCTACAATCCTGAGGGACGGCAGCCGCCGTCCCTCATCGTTATTTTTGTTTCTATTTTGAGGGCTCATGAAATCCATCAAACAATTCATCATCCTTGTAATGTCAACCCTGTCGGTCCTGCTCCTGCTGGCGGCCTGCAGGGAGACGACTGCCACCCCGACTGCAAAGTCCCCTGGGGAGACGACCGCTACCCCAACCGCAACGTCCCCCTATGACCCATGTGCACCCGAGAACCGGATCGCCGAGATCAAGCCGGTCAACGACCTGATGCGTGAGTTCGACGACGCCGCCCAACTGGCGGCTGTCGTCCAGGTGGATCAGCTGGTGGATGTCATTCCGTCCCTGCAGGCGGTCCGCCGCCGGGCAGAGGACCTGCAGGTCCCGGATTGCCTGTCGACGTTGAAGTCACTGCAGCTGCAGGAGATGAACACCTTCATCAACACCCTGCTGGTCTTTGTACAGGTGCGCGACACGAACAGCCAGACCGTCGCCCAGGGGATCGCCCAGGCGCAGGCCTTGCACTCACAGTACAACCAGGAACTGGCCCGCCTAGTCGGGGCGACCTATGTCCCGGAGACCTCCACACCGACCCCTTGAGTGCGAGCAAGGAATCAAAACACCCGCGTTCAGTTCCTATCTGACTGCGGGTGTTTTTTTACTCCTTTATGGATTAATTGCTGTAATTGCTAAACCACAGAACGTCGACATTATAAAAGCCCTACGCTCCCTTTTCTCCTGGATGTGCCCGGCTTCCAGAACATGTTAGAATCACCCGCATGGAGATTAGCGAACACCTCCAGGGGATTCTGGCGACCCTCCCATCCAAGCCCGGCTGTTACCTGATGAATAACGCCGAGGGGAAGATCATCTACGTCGGCAAGGCGATCAGCCTGAAGAACCGCGTCCGCTCGTATTTCCGCGCTGATTCCAGCCAGGACCACAAGACGCGTCGCCTAGTGCGTGAGATCACCCACATTGAATGGATTTTAGTCGGGTCCGAACTCGAGGCGCTTATTCTCGAGATGAACCTCATCAAGAAGCATCGACCGAAGTACAACATTCGACTGAAAGATGACAAACGCTACCCATACATCAAAATCCACTGGAATGAGCCGTATCCCAGAGTCACCGTGACGCGCTTGATGCTTGACGACGGGGCGCGCTATTTTGGGCCATACACTTCCGCTTGGGCAGTCTATCAGACCCTGGATGTGTTGCGGCGCGTCTTCCCATACCTGACCTGTGACCGGGAGATCACCGGCCAGGATAAACGCGCCTGCCTGTACTACGACATCAAACTTTGCCTTGCGCCCTGCATTGGCGAAGTGAACCAGCAGCAATACCGCCAGATGATCTCCGACTTACAGGAGTTCCTCAACGGCCACTCCGAGGCTATTATTGCACGTGTCCAGCAGGAAATGGATAGGGCGGCAGAGGAAATGCGTTTCGAGAAGGCTGCGGCCTTGCGCGACCAGTTGAAGGCCATGCAATCCATCGTTGAGCGCCAGAAGGTTGTTTTTGCGGCAGATTACAAGGATTCGGATGTAATTGCCATGGCGCGCGCCGATAACGAAGCTTGTGTACAGATCTTCTTCATACGGAGCGGCAAACTGATCGGACGTGAATATTTCGTGCTCGAAGGCACGGAAGATACGACTGATAAAGAAGTAATGGCAGAGTTTGTCAAACAATTTTATACTGAAGCGGCGGAAATACCCGCTCAGGTACTACTGCCTCAGGAGATCGAGGAAGCCCAGATCATCGGCCAGTGGCTGCGGTCACGACGGGGCGGTGAGAAAACCGAGATGATTGTTCCGCGCAATGGCCAGCCGCATGACCTGGTCGAGATGGCTGCCGAAAACGCTGCCGAGACCTTGCAAGCCTTGCGGACGCAGTGGCAGTCCGACGCTCACAAGCAGGAACAGGCGCTGGCCGAGTTACAGTCTGCCCTGCAATTGCCTCATCCTCCCAATCGCATCGAGTGCTATGATATTTCTCATACCCAGGGGGTGGCAACCGTTGGGAGCATGGTTGTTTTCACGCAAGGTGTGCCGGATAAAAAACTCTACCGCCGGTTCAATGTGGAAGGGTCAATCGGCGCCCCTGATGATTTCGCCAGCATGGAGGAAGTGCTGAGGCGTCGCTTCAAGCGCTGGGAGGTGGCAAGGGATACCGACCCATCTACATCGCCCGTTGCAGCCCCCGGGTCCAAACCGGATGAATCCTTCGCCTTTCTGCCAGACCTATTGATTGTGGATGGTGGCAAGGGTCAGCTATCCCGCGCGATGGATGTCCTCCATAAATTCGAATTGTTTGACAAAGTGCCAGTGGTGGGTCTGGCCAAGCAGGAGGAGGAGATCTTCTTCCCAAACAAGCCTGATTCTTTGATGCTGCCGCGCCATTCGCAAGGGCTATACCTTATCCAGCGCATCCGTGACGAAGCACACCGCTTTGCTATTACCGCGCACCGGGCGCGGAGGACGAAGCAGGGCATGGCCTCGGTTCTGGATTCTCTCCCAGGTATTGGCCCTGTCAAGCGGAAAGCCCTATTGAAACATTTCGGTTCGGTGGATAAGATAAGAGAGGCTTCGGTGGTAGAATTGAGCGCCGTGCCGGGAATTAATAAGGCATTAGCTGAAAGTATCAAAGCGCAACTGGAATGATTTAACCAATAAGGGCACAACGAACACGAAGTAAGTTAGAGGCACCAAAAGGACGCTCTTATCCACCGGTGCCACAGGCTGAAAAAGTTGTGCTGGATACGGTTATAAAAAGATGTATAAGGCGCATTTAGAAAATAATAAACAGGTCCATATTTGATGACAAGAAGTGAGGCAGAAGAGATGGCAAAAGGTAAAAATGCGACAAAAACAACCAGAGAGCAGCGACAGACACGCACGTATCGGGTAATTTTTGTTATTATCTCGGTGATTGTTCTCTCGACCATGCTGTTGTCCCTCATCAAGTAACGGTGACATCTTCGGGTGTCTCCCACCAAGGATATTTTAACATTGCGGACGCTTCGGGTATTCCCTTTGGAAATAATATGCTTCGCGAGGGATGAAAACCCCGATTGGGGATGATATCCCCAAAAGACGGGACACAAGAATATGACACGTGCGTAAGATGTATCCGTCATACCGAGAAAAGGTCATTTATGCTCGAAAAACTTGCTGGAATTAAGAGACGATACGAAGAACTTCAGGGTCTTCTGTTGGAAGTGGGCGACGATTATCAACGCGCTGCCGAACTGAACAAAGAACGCCTCGATCTGGAACCCATGGTCGAAAAAATGGAAGAATACCGCCGCGACATGGCGCGCCTGGAAGAAGCCCGCGGAATTGCCGCGACCGAAGAAGATGCTGAAATGCGCCTTCTGGCCGAGTCGGAAATTTCTGATCTGGAACCGCAGGCGGCATTGCTTGAAAAGGAACTCAAGCTGATGCTTGTGCCCAAGGACCCGCGCGACGATAAAAATGTGTTTGTCGAAATTCGCGCCGGAACGGGTGGAGAGGAAGCAGCCATTTTCGCCGCTGACCTGTATCGCATGTACACGCGTTATGCAGAACGCCAGGGCTGGAAAGTCGAGCTGATGGATTCAAATGCGATTGGCGTGGGTGGTTTCAAGGAGGTAGTTTTCCAAGTCAAAGGCAAGGGCGCTTTTTCGAAACTCAAATACGAGTCGGGTGTGCACCGCGTCCAACGGGTCCCTGCCACCGAGTCTTCGGGACGTATTCACACTTCCACTGCCACCGTGGCAGTTCTCGCTGAAGTGGAGGATGTGGATGTGGAAATCCCCGAGTCGGACATGAAAATTGACGTTTTCCGCTCTTCCGGCGCGGGCGGCCAGAATGTTCAGAAGAATGCCACGGCCATCCGCATCACTCATATCCCAACCGGTATGGTGGTCGCTGTCCAGGATGAACGGTCACAACTGCAGAACAAACTGCGCGCATTGTCCATTTTGCGGGCGCGTCTTTACGAAATCGAAGAAGAGAAACGACGCTCCACACAGGATGCCGACCGCCGCTCACAGGTGGGTACCGGCGAACGGTCCGAAAAGATCCGCACTTATAATTACCCGCAAAACCGCGTCACCGACCATCGCATCAACGTTTCGATCTTCAACCTTCCGGTCGTAATGGAGGGGAGCATTGATCAGTTTATCGAGGAACTCTCCTCCCGTGACGAGGCTGACCGCCTGTCTGCCAGCGGGATGGAGTATGGTGCCGAGTAAGGCCCGTGGAAAGACCATTGGGGAAACCCTCGGCGGTCTAATTACCCGTTTGAAAATGACAAGTGACATGCCGGGCCTGGATGCCCAAATGTTGTTGGCGTGCCTGTTGGACAAACCGCGTTCCTGGGTGCTGGCCCACTCAGAAGAGCCCCTGACCAGAAGCCAGAATGCCGGATTGGAAACGCTTGTTGCGCGCCTGGAGGGAGGCAAGCCGCTCCCGTACATCGTCGGTCATTGGGAATTTTTCGGCCTGGAGTTCGAAGTAACGCCCGATGTGCTCATCCCCCGCCCGGAGACCGAAATGCTGGTTGAGCGGGCGATTGCCTGGTTGAGAAAGTCGGAACCCGGGAGTCGGGAGTTGAGAGTAATGGATGTGGGCACCGGTTCTGGTTGCATTGCAATTTCCATGGCGGTCAATGTAGTGGGCTTATCAATCACTGCCACCGACATTTCCTTTGCTGCTTTGAAAGTTGCTCGCCGTAATGCCGAAAAAATGAATGTCTCTCGAGATATCACTTTTCTCGAGACCGACCTGTTTCCCAACCCTGCTATCTCCGATTCCTTCTCCCTGATCGTATCCAACCCGCCATATATTCCATCCAGCACCCTGTATAAAATCCCTGTGTATGGTCGCGAACCGACACTGGCTCTCGATGGCGGTCCTGACGGGCTGACGCTCATCCGCCGGATCCTGGCAGAAGTCCCCCACCAGCTTATCCCCGGAGGCTTGCTGCTGATGGAAATCGAAGCGTCTGAAGGTCCGGCGGTGCTGTCATTGGCGTCTGATGCTTTTACGAACGCCCGGGTTCAACTGCACAAAGACATTGCCGGTCACGACCGGCTGCTGGAAGTACAGGTATGAAGACGGTAATTTTATCTGTGCAAGACCCGTTTGCCCTGCCGCGCGCCCTCGAAATCCTGCAATTGGGTGGGCTAGTGGCTTTTCCAACCGACACGGTCTATGGTGTGGGTGCGCTGGCTTTTAACGGAGCGGCGGTAGAAAGCATTTATGCAGCCAAGGATCGCCCGGTGGAAAAAGCCATTCCGATTTTGATTGGTGATGTAGATGATCTGGCGAAAGTATCCGCTGAAGTCCCGGAAATTGCCCTAAAACTGGCTGCCCGTTTTTGGCCCGGTCCTTTGACCGTGGTGGTACCAAAACACCCAGAACTTCCTGAGGCCGTCTCCGCCACGCCGACAGTGGGTGTGCGTATCCCGAACCACCCGGTGACGCGTGCCTTGCTGCGCTTAGCCGGACCGATGGCGGTCACTTCTGCCAATCATTCAGGTCAACCAAGCCCCTCCACGGCGGAGGAAGTCTATGCCCAGCTCGGTGGACGGATCGCCTTAATCCTCGACGGCGGCAAGACGCCGGGCGGAGTCCCATCCACCGTGGTGGATTGCATTGGAGCAGAGCCGCAGGTTTTGCGCGCAGGGCCGATCTCCAAAAGTGAAATCCTGGAGGTGTCAGGTCAAAAGGTCTGATCCATTTCTTGGTACAATCCCCTCGTTTCCCGCCCAAAATTCTCTCATCTGCAACTTAATCTTTGTTCATCTTGTTCTCATCTCAAAGCATATAATAATAATTAATTCTCCTCCTTAACAGACCCCGCCGGGACTAGGGCCAGTCCCCCCAGGGGTTTGTGTTTTTTATGGGGCAGTTAAGATAATGGCCAGGTCGGCAGAATATCTATCTCCAGCCCATCGGTGTGACCGAGAGCGTAACGGAAATAACCTGCTGCAGCGATCATGGCAGCGTTGTCGGTACAGAGCGACAGAGGCGGGATGTTGACCGGAAATTCCTTTTGCGCCAGAAATACATCACGCAGGGGTTTATTGGCTGAGACACCGCCGCCTACGACGATTTGCTTTACGTGAAACTCGCGCGACGCATTCAACGTTTTGTTGAATAGCACATCAACGACTGCCGCCTGGAAACTTGCAGCCAGGTCTGCCACGGGCAAAGGCTTGCCGGCCAGTTTTTTCGTTTCTTTGAGGACAGACGTCTTCAAACCGGAAAAGGAAAAATTCCAAGTCCCTTCCAGCCTGGCGCGCGGGAATTTAAAGGCCGTCGGATCACCCTCTTCGGCAGCTTTTTGAATAGACGGTCCGCCGGGGTAGGGGAGTCCCAGAAGGCGGGCAACTTTGTCGAAGGCTTCGCCAGCTGCATCGTCGAGGGTGGCGCCGAGGCGCCTGTAAGAAAGATGGGCATCCATCAGGTTTAATTCGGTGTGCCCGCCGGAAACGAGCAAGGCCATCAGTGGGAACTTCGGCTCGGGGGCAGGAGTATCCCCGTCATTGTATACCCAGGCCGAGTAGATATGGCCTTCCAAGTGGTTCACGCCCACCAACGATAAACCCGTCCCGAGTGCCAGACCTTTGGCCGTGTTAAGCCCGACCACAAGCGATCCGGCCAAACCTGGGCCGCGCGTGGCGGCGATGGCATTGATATCCGCAAGTGCCAGGTGCGCCTGAGCCAGGGTTTCCTCGATAACCGGCAGGATGGACAGGACATGCTGGCGCGCAGCCACTTCCGGGTAGACCCCGCCATAACGAGCGTGGATATCCATCTGGGAGGCTACGGTGGATGCCAGCAGCGCACGTCCGTTTTCGAGCACGGCCGCGGCGGTCTCATCGCAGGAGGTTTCGATGGCGAGGATGCGGGCGGGTTTTAAGTTGGTCATTGAGGTGATTATAGTGTTATCTGCTTGTACGTCAACGCTTGGGCGGAAATAGTTCCTCTTTTACGAACAACGAATTCTTTACATCTTCCATTTCTTCATTTTCAACACAAAATCATAAGGATACTCAGCCAAGACTTCCATTGTCCCATCCGGGCGAACCAAGAGCGTATCTTCGATGCGGATACCCATGCCTTTTTCGGGATAATACAAGCCCGGCTCGCTGGTAATAACCACGCCCGGTTTCAGGATGTTATCGTCCGCGGCAGTCAGACCAGACCAGGGCCGTTCGTGTATGTTCAGCCCAACGCCGTGTCCCAGCGAGTGAACGTAGCCTTCCACCGGCGCTTGTGTGTTGAGCGGGGTCTTGTGTCCGTTCTTCTCGAACTCTTCGCATACCAAGCGTTGATAGTCTTTGAATGGCGCATTCAGGTCGAGATTCTCCTGAACCTTATCAAAAACGGTTTTTACCTCGTCATATAGTCTCTGCGCCTCGGGAGTGGCATAGCCCAGACTCCAGGTTCGGGTGAAATCGTAGAAATAGCCGCCGCCCGCTTCGCACGGGTAGATGTCGAAGACAATAGTCTGGCCCAGGCGCAACAGGTCGGTGGGTGTACCGGCGGAGTGGGGGATACCCGCATCGCGACCGATGGCAAAGATCGTCCCTTCAGGGTTCTCAGCGCCCAGTTCAGCCAGCCACAGGTCGATGCGGGATTTGACATCTGCAATGGTCAACGGGGAACCATCTTCTTTTAACAAGACTTCATCTTTCCGGACCTCTCGGCTGGTGAGATACCCGGCGACGCGCCCCACGACCGTGGTGGTGACTTTGCCCATCTTACGGATGCGGGCGACTTCGGCCTCGTCCTTCGTCTCCATGGTATACATGAAGAGAGAATTGTCACGAGTCTCGCCAACCAGTTCGAACTCAGGCATGAGTTTCTGCAAATGGGCAAAGATGGCGAAGGCCGACCCCAAATCCGTGTTGCCGTAGATGCCGACCCGTCCGTGCATGCCCTGATCGGTGAACATGCGTTTATACCGGATGGCCGAAGCTAGACCTGGATCACCCTGAGCTTCCTTTAAAAGGGAGTCGAAATTGTAGGTGCTGTATGGGATGACCTTTAATCCCGACTTAGCGGCCTCTTCGCGTTCCATATCATTGCAATATAATACGGGTTCGCTCCCGCGCTTCTTGATAAGGGTCGCGCCGGTAACGTGCCCTCCACCGGTCAAATAATACATGGGCGGGTTGTGGGTGGCATCGCCGATTACAAGGATAGCATCGAGATTCTTCGTTTGCATATGAGCGTCGAGGTCGGATTTCATGTCAGAGTGCTCCTTGAGAGTCGGTTTATCGAGGATTGCTATTTCGTTTGAATAATGGCAAAAACAACCTCTGGTGTATGGACCTGGATGGAGATTTCAAGCGACGGGCCGGCATCTGCGGCGAGTTTTCCGACCAGGTCTGGATCCCCTACCAGCCAGAGGCGGGTATCCCCGCTGTAACCTTGGACGGCTGCCATTGCTGCGGCCAGGTCGTTGGCGTGGAGTGCGTCATTGATGAGGTAGACTTGCTTTAACTCATCCGGCTGCCATTCCAGCCCGAACTCACAATTCAAGACTTGACGTTCCAGCAGTGCTGGCGCCCACTCACGGAGGGCGCCGTTGCCGGCGATAAGTACGTGTGCGCCGGGAGGAATGATTTGACGTTCCTGACGCAGGGTCTCAGTTGTCGCGGCGCTGATCTGCAATTCCGCCTGATTCTGCATGTCGTACAGGGCGTTCACAGCACTAGCCAGACCCAGCAGCACCAGAACCATTGCCAGCAACCCAGGAGCCAGCGGTGGTCTGTTGTTTATGCCGCTGATCGAGAAGGCCTTTTGGAGAAGCGGCCAGACGAGATGGACAATTCCTGAGGCTGCCAGCCAGGCGGCTGGAATGGCAACCAGCCAGCTTCCTTCGCGCGGAATCAGCCAGACGGCAAAAAAGATCACAGCCTGGAAAACCTGTTTGTTCAACAAGGCCCATATCAGCCCGGCGAAGACCAACCAGTCAAACAGGAAACCATAGATGCCCTCGTCAGACACGAAAGTAATCATGTCCGCAGGTTTGAAGGTGATCATGTATCTGATCTGATTGAGTAATGAAGAGGTATCCTGTTGTGTTAGAAAGGCGATGGTGAAGCCACCGAATTCGTGGTGCAGGATGATCGTCAACCAGTAGGGTGCGGAGATAATCAGGCCGGTCAGTCCAGTCAGCAACAGCCAAGCGGATCTTTTGAATGAACGCCTTTTAAAGTCCTGCCCGAGAAATCTAATGAAGAAAAGGATGGAGATGATCACGCCGCCATAGGCACTGCCTGGGCTGGAAAGGACACTCAGCCCGAGGAAGAGTCCGGCCCAGAGAGCAGGAGCTGGATGAGAGTTCTTTTCGAAGCGAAACAACCAACCCAGGTAGAAAAGCAGTACCAGGGTCCCGCATGCTTCAGCCAGCCCGGCGCCTTCGATCTGGTTTACGAAAGCACTCGGCATCAACGCGAAGGAGAACAACGCCGCAGTCCTCAGGCGGTTGTCGTCGGTGAACCCTTTGATCATCCAGTAGAAGGCGGGCACCGAAAATGCAGCAACCAGCGGGGGTAACAGATTGACGGACACGAAAAGCGGAGGAGCAAACAACTCTATCACGATCGCCTGGAGGTAGAAAACGAGCGGTGGGTAAGCAAAAGGGATGCCTCCAAGCGAGTAATACGGGATGGTTTCGGGCAGGGCGAAATGATTTTGGATGATTTGGCGTGAAAATTCGTAGAATAGACCGCCCAGATGAAACGGAGCATCGAAGGGAATAGAGAAGAGATGCGCGACCCGCAGGATGGCTCCGCCCGCCATCAGTGCCAGGATAACCCAAGGGCCTTTGATTGAGCGTATCCTCATTAAATAATCTCAATCTCAATGGTTTTTGTGGTCATTTGCTATTCTTTCCCTCATCTTGCACCCTTTTGCGATGTTTGTGTTTAAGAGGCTTGCCCCACGATTTGCATAACCTGCTCGCGTGATAGTTTCCCTACCCCGTTTTCGATTGCAACCAGAGTGGCCTCTGCAAGGTGCAAGGGGATCTCTACAAAAAATTTAAAGGAACTTTTAGGCATGGAGATGACACCCGCTTTGGCGAGGTCTATGTTCTTCCGGGCATACCTGAACATATGTTTTTCTGTCCAGCCGCTCGGGAAGAAATTCACACCGCGGTCTGTATCTTCCTTGCGGTTGCGAAGGATGTTGACCGCCTGAAGGCCGCGCCCGAATTGGACCGCGCAAATCCGGTCAATCGCTGTCCCGTCGAACCAGCCCCAGATGTCGCAAATCAGCAACCCCACCGCCCCTGCTACACTGAATGTGTACCCATCCAAGTCGGCTTCAGTTTGAATCTGCCAATGGTTCTCTACCCAATAGGCCATGCGTTCAGCCATCGCTATCGTAGCGTCCCAGACGCGTGGGGCAATGGCGCTGGGCGTACTCGAAAGCCAGTCACCCATCCGCAAAGTGACTTCTGGAAGGATGGAACGATATGGGGAGAAAAAGAAATCCAATTCAGCGAGAACTGTATGTGCATTCCCCACGCCTAAATGCGCTTGCAGAATTGGACCTAGTCCGTTTAGCAATGCCGCTTTGGTGGTGTCATCCAGATCAGGGTGGTCTTCGATCTCGTCAATAGCCCGCATGCACAGATAAGCACATGCAACCGTTTCTTGGAGCCTAGCAGGCAGACGGGTAATTGGTATAAAAAAAGTCCGGCTTGTATTTTTCAGGATGCGCTTAAGGTCGGCATGTAAAGTCATAGGCCAATTATCCAGTCTGAAAAGGATTTCTCAAGGATTACGCTTGCGCTTTTGAGATTGAAGGACTTTTGCCAGATTGACCAGCAATACTCCATCCTGCTCAGGCAGGACTGTGCGTGGATCGAGCAGGATACGGTCATTTACGGTGCGGGCAATGACCGGTGGTTGTTCCTGGCGCAGTTTTTCCATAAACCTGTCGGAACTATTGACGGTAAGCGCAAGGACCCAGGTCGGCAGGGATTCGCCGGGCAAGCTTCCGCCGCCGACGGTGGATTCGCTTGCCAGCACTTCGCCCTGTCCAAGTTTGGCAGCCCAGTATTCCGCACGTTCCTTCACCTGCGTTGGAGATGCTGAAATCATGCGCCAGATGGGGATTTCACGCTCAGCCTCATCCTTGATATAGTGTAGCAGAGTAGCCGTCAACGCGGCCAGGCAGAGTTTATCGGCGCGCAGGGCACGCGCCAACGGGTGCTTCTTGATTTTCGCCAGCAGGTCGGCTTTACCGATGAGGATGCCTGCCTGCGGGCCGCCGAGCAACTTATCTCCGGAAAAACAAACCAGGTCTGCACCGGCTGCGAGCGATTCTTGAACAGTCGGTTCGTGAGCCAGCCCGTAGAGTTCAGTCGCCAGCAGCGTCCCAGACCCGAGGTCGTCTGCGAATATAACCCCGAATTTGTGGGCGAGGTCCGCGATTTCTTTTCGTTCAGGCTCTATGGTAAAGCCGATCATTTTGAAGTTTGAGTGGTGAGCGTGCATTACCAGTGCGGTTGGTACGGACAGGGCTTCTTCGTAATCTGAAAGGTGAACGCGGTTGGTTGTGCCGACTTCGACCAGTTTTGCTCCTGACTGCCTCATCACATCGGGGATGCGAAACCCACCGCCGATTTCGACCAGTTGCGAACGGGAAACGATCACGCGTTTCTTATTCGCAAGGGAAGATAAAACCAGCAGAACGGCCGCAGCATTATTATTGACCACCAACGCAGCCTCTGCACCGGTCAATTCCTGGAGCAATGCCTCGGTGTGGATCTGGCGGCTTCCGCGTTTGCCGGTTTCCAGGTTGAATTCAAGATTTGAGTAGCCGCGCGAGACAGCATCCATGGACTGGATGGCGGCGATTGAAAGCGGGGCGCGGCCCAGGTTGGTGTGCAGGATGACACCACTGGCATTGATGACGGACAGCAGCGTCGGGGCTGTCCACAGGTGCAACCGGGATGCTGTGTGGATGAGGAGGGTTTCCCGGTCGGGCAAGGTGGCCTCGCTGAGCTTCGAAACGTCCTTCCGCGCCTCGTCCATTGCGCTACGGATGGCTTTTAACGTTAACGGGCGGCCGTAACTCGCGATGAGTTCAGCAGCCAATTGGGTTTGGAGTAATTGTTCAACAGAGGGAAGTCCGCGCAGGTTCATTCTTTCGACTGGTCATTATCCGATGAAGGCGGCACGATGGTACTTGATGGTAAATTCGGGGTGGGTTGCCAGCGGGCATTCTCTCTCATGCGCATGAGGTATTCGATGGCAGTCAGGCCTGCGGCCAGACCGAGGCCGGTCCACAAGGATACCAGGCGCTCCTGCTGGAGCCAGGTCAGCAAGGCCCCGTACACACCGAGCCAGACGGCTTGCCGGACAATTACAACGGTCCCGACGGGCGACTTGGCGGGAAAACGCAGGTTCAGGAACCAGGTGGCGGGCAGGGCGAGGCTGGTGAGTCCGAGTGTGCCACCGAAGAAGAGCAACCAACGTGCCCAGACGGTAGGGGTAAGCGTAAAGACGGCGAGCGCTGCGCACCCCCAGCCAATGATAAAAAGGACGATCGTCGATGCGATGTAGGGACGGAAGGAAGTATGGGGACGAAGTTCCATTGCTTGAATTATACTCCAGCAGACCTCTGCCTCTCTTTGCAAGGTCTTTGCGAATTTCCGAGATAGAGAGAATGGTATGGGGGTATTAAGCAGACTCCGCCCAATACCCCCATATTATCCATATCACCATGGTGATTACCAGAGTAACTCTTTTTAGCGATACTCTCCTCCTCGTAGCCACAAGCGGGGGAGGTTTTCTTTCTTTAAAACTTTTCTATTTAATTTTCCGCTTCATCTCGTCGATTTGTTCCTGAGTCAGATCAGGGATTTCTTCGAGACGGGTGATACCAAGAGCCTTGCGCTGGGCCTTGCGCCAGCGTGACAACCGGTCTGCGACTGCGACTTCATAACCAACACTGGAAGGTTTATAGAAATATGTTCCTAGCAGCTCTTTAGGTAGATATTGCTGGGGAGTGAAATGGTCTTCGGACATGTGCGGATAGACGTATCCCTTGCCGTGACCCAGGGCGGCCGCGTCCCGATTGTTATCTTTCAAATGAACTGGCACGTCACCCAACCCTTCCTTTTCAATGCGCTCGAAGGCTTTAAAATAAGATGTGGCTGTGTTGGACTTGGGAGCAGTCGCCAGGTAAAGCGTCGCTTCAACGATGGGGTAAACGCCCTCTGGCAGGCCGATAAAGGTGAAGGCTTGCATGGCAGAGGCTGCGACCACCAGACCCATCGGGTCGGCAAGACCGATATCTTCCCCGGCAAGAATGATGAGACGGCGCAGAATGAAGCGCGGGTCTTCCCCGGCGTAGAGCATTTTCGCCAGCCAGTAAAGGGCGGCGTCCGGGTCTGAGCCACGGACGGATTTGATGAAGGCGCTGATCGTATCGTAATGGGCGTCGCCATCCTTGTCATAAAGCACCGCGCGGCGCTGAATGGATTCCTGGGCGACGTCAAGGGTGATGTGGATAATGCCATCTGCTTCGGGGGGTGTGGATTCAACCGACAGTTCGAGGGCGTTTAGCGCATTACGCGCGTCGCCACCAGAAACGTCAATTAAGTGAGAGCGGGCCTTGGGGTCCAGAACGATGCGGCGGTTACCATAACCGCGATCCGGGTCGATGAGGGCCGTGTCGAGGATTCTACCGGTTTGTTCACCGGTCAATGGGAGCAGTTGGAAGACACGGCTGCGGGAAACCAGCGCGCCGATCACTTCAAAATATGGGTTTTCGGTGGTGGCGCCGATGAGCAGCACGGTGCCAATCTCGACATGCGGCAAAAGAGCATCTTGTTGAGCCTTATTCCAGCGATGGACCTCGTCCACGAAGAGGGTAGTCTTTTTTTGATACAGACGGCGGCGTTCCTGGGCGGCGTCAATGACTTCCTTGAGTTCGGCCTTGCCTGCAAGGACGGCGGAGAGCGTCTCGAAATGCGATTGGGTGCGGTTGGCAATAACCTGAGCCAGGGTGGTCTTTCCGGTTCCGGGCGGACCCCACAGGATGATGGACGAGAAAAGTCGGTCTGCTTCGATGGCGCGGCGTAGAAGTTTGCCCGGGCCGACGATGTGTTCCTGACCGACGTACTCGTCGAGGGTGCGCGGGCGCAATCGGGCGGCCAGCGGGGCTTCGTTCTTCATGCGTTGCTGCATGGCGTGGTCAAACAGATCGGTCATCGAGATGATTATAAACCAAACAACCCCGTCTCGAAGAAACGGGGCTGTCATTCCAATTTATTTTGCCGATATATATTGCAGGGCGGAGCGTTCGACCTTTTCGAGCGGGAGGATATCCACCAATTCATAGTCGCGGCTTCCGAGACCGAGTTTTTCTCCGTATTCGGTTACCAGGTACGGGTCTTTTAGAGGACCATGTAACTGCTGAAAGGGGTGGCCTGCGTGGGAGTGGACTTCCATCACCAGCGGCAGGTTCTCCTCGATAAGACACATCCCGGCGGTGGCATCCAGCACGGCGCGTTCGATGGCAATGATATCATCGGACCCGAAGATACCAACATCGGGCAGGATGGGCATGGAGGTGAATCCGAAGCAGTCGCAGACCGGGGTCATGTGCGTGGCTAAGGAGAGGTGGGTAACCTTCTTTGGGTCGAAGGTAGAGAGTGTTATGCTGGTCGAGATGGCGCAGGCTTCCTGGAAGGTGTTGAAGTTGGATGCGTCAATCTTCAGGCTTCCGGGCGGAGCCACTTTGAGACATCGTCCGCACTGGTTGCACTGTTCCATATGCAGGTGCATCTGGCCGGGCTGTTTTTTATCTTCGACAATGGCTTCAAATGGACACGATGCAGCGATTTTTTGGATTGTCTCGGCATCCGTGCATTTTTCGGGGAACCAGTATTGATCGAAGTGGGTAGCACGGTGCATATCGCCTCGGGTTTCCCCCGCCATGCAACCCAGCGCCAGGTTTTTGAAGGCCGCGCCGAAACCGCAAGAAGGGTGTCCTTTAACGTGGGAGAAGTTAATGAGAAACGTGGCGTCATGGATCATCCCGGCTAATTTCCATTTTTGGATACTTTTATAAGGCTTCTCGTACTCGTAAAAGTATTTCTCGTCAGGGCCGGCGGCGGGATAGATCGGGCAGCCGATGGTCTCCTGAGTATAGCCACGTGTCTCTGCTCCGGCAACGTCCCAATTCACATCTGCGATGAAGGGTTTGCCGCCACCGTCCTTGACTGCCTGTACGACGCGCCGCACGAAGACCGGGTGGATGGTCGAATAGCCGATGTTATTGCCGGTGTGCATTTTGATGACCACCATCTCGTCTTTGACGCGCTGGCGGATTTGAAGGTTTTCCAGGATCAGGTCGAGTTTTGCCGGTAAAGTCTCTTTTGCATCGAGGCGGGATTGGCGGGCGGTACCGAAGTAAACTTTGCTGGGCATGAAATTTTCCTTTCGAGATGGATTAATGAATTATGAATGAATCAAAAGCCTCAGTATGAAGAAACACGCTTTAGGCAAAACCTTTGAGGTGATCGTTTTCGACATCGGCAAGCAGGTCTGGAATTTGGGCGAGTGCTGAGACTACCGCTTGCGGCTGGATCGCTAGTTCCCCTTCTTCGGGGAATTGGACATGGCGCGTGATCCAAATGCTGTAAATCCCGGACCGATTGGCTCCCAGCACGTCGGCATTCAACGTATCGCCAATCATTACCGCTGCTTCGGGCTGGACCCGGAAACGATCCAACGCGACCTGGAAGATGTGCGCATCCGGTTTACGGATGCCCAGCGCGGCGGAGGTGACGATGGTCTCAAAAAAAGGACGAAGCCCCCAGCGGTCTATAATTCCTTGAACGTTATTGTCGTACGAAGTGTTGGAGATTAGGCCCAGGTGGTAACCGCGGGATTTGAGTATTTCGAGGGTCGAAATGGCATCCTCTTCGAGATACCAGTTCTGCTGTGTGACGGCGTACATCGCCTCCAGCGCGGCACGCAGAACTGGTTCCGGGACACTCCGGAAGCCTTTCCGGGACAGCACGTCGCGCAGGACTTTGAATGTTGTCGGCTCAAGATTGTCTTCAGTGAGTTTGTCATAATAGAAGCGGATGAAACCACCAAATTCGGTGTAGAAAGCGGCCGGGTCAATCTCGATACCGAGGCGGCAAAGCGCTTCGATCAGAGCCCGGTCAGCCTGCTCGTAAATGGGCGGCCAGTGATCTTTTGAATAAACGAGGGTTGAACCCAAGTCGAAGAAGACAACTTCAAGCGTGGACATAATGAATGAATTATATCTGCAAAGAAGAATTTAATCATTTCTTGTATCCCCTCTAGTTGTTTCAAATAAAGAGGATAAAGAAAAAGGCCCTCTTGTTCACCCAATTCTACGGAGTCTTCCAGAAAAGACGATAATCAACCGTGCCTGTTTTGTATATGGCTGGGAGGAAGGGCGATCTAATTATTGTTTGGCAATCGTTATCTGTCAGTCGTTTGCTTTGGGGACAATCAGCCAGAAAAGCATGTAGGTGAGAAGACCGGGGACGCCGCCGGGGATCAGGGCAATGAGGAAAGCCAACCGGAACCAGAATGCGCGGATGCCGAAGAATTCTTCCAGGCCACCACAGACGCCGGCGACAACACGATTATCCTTGGACCGACGGAATGGGTTTTGAGTAGTTGTAGTCATAGGGTACTCTCCTTATAAAGTGAATATCTCTACATACGACGATGAGTAGGATGGGTTGTAAAAGCAACCTGGACTAATGAAAAAGGAGCGAGTGTTGTTTTCTCGCTCCGTTCTGAGAATCTCTTTCTTCTATCCACCTTTTAGATAAATCCCGGCCGGATCCAACTCCTCGCGTAATATCCTGAGTTCTTTCTCCGTGACTGGCTCCGTATAGCGGAGGTGAGCGGTCACCTTCAATGGCCAGCCAGTATTGTTGACAGCTTCTTCAGGTGTTTTGCCGGGGTGCAGAGCTGTCAGTATCAACTCACCGGTTTCGTCAGGTTCCATGAGCCCGATGTCGGTCACCACACCAATGGGACCCTTGCCGCGCAGTCCGGCTTTCTCGCGCCCGCCTATCCCATTTAGATAGCCGGCGGAGGTGATGAAGTCCACCTTTTCTGGAAAGCGACGCTTCTGATGGGGTGTCATAATATAGCAACGGTTGGCCCAAGCGGCAATTTCCTGCGCGCCACCGGAACCGGGCAGACGTACTTTTGGATGGGTGTAGTCACTACCGATGATGGTGGCATTGATGTTCCCATACTTGTCAATCTGAGCTCCGCCCAGGAAACCAACATCCACGTTGCCACGTTGCAGGTAATTGGTAAATATATCGTACATGCTGACCACCGAGAGTGCCCCACTGACCAGTGTCGGATCGCCTATGGAGAGGGGCAAGCGGGCCGGTTCGGCGCCGATCACACCCGCTTCATAGATCATAACCAGGTTCGGGGCATGCGTCCGCTTGGCGAGGTTGCAGGCCAGGTTGGGCTGTCCCACACCCACGAAGACTACGTCACGGTCTTTGAGCATCCGGGATGCATTGACAATCATAAGTTCTGAAGAGGTCAGGTTGGTCATAAATTCTCCTGCAAAAATTCCTGTATAGCCCGGTAAACCTCGTTTGGACGTTCAAGCGGGACGAGGTGGGTGGCTTGGGACACGGTCACGACGTGAGCCGCGGGGACTTTGTGGAGTACGCGGCGAGCGGTGGAGGCCCAGAAAGTATCCGTTTCTGCTCCGCGAATAATCAGGAGCGGAATATTCAGACCTGGCAGACCGCGCCAGATGTCCATGTCGGACCCCACGCTGGTAACGTAAATGCGCATTTCCCAATCGGCACTGTAGCATAGCTGATAACCATGTTCCCCCGGGCAGGCAATCCCCTCAATGTAGGCGTGCAACTCCGGGTCACCCATATACCGGAAAACCGGTTTGCGCCGGTAACCTTCGAACAGCCTGTCCAGATCATCAAACTGGCGACGACGGTCCCTGGTTGCCCGGACGAGGGGGTGCATTTGGTAGCCCAATCCCAGGGCGCAGATAACCTTCCAGGAGCGGATAATGAATGGCGGAAAAAGCACCGGGTCAATCAAAACCAGCGCCCGGAAGAGTTCCGGCTGGCGCAACGCAGCCCGCAGAGCGACGATCCCTCCGACCGAGTGGCCTATGGCGATCGAGGCTCCGGTTTGTTGCTCGTCTAGAAAGCGCAGGAAGTCATCTGTCAATGGATTCCAATCCATTATTTCATCCGGCCTGGAATCCGGCCAAAGGGGGCGCTGACGCATTGAAAAAACATGGTATTGTTCGGAAAGTCTGGTGATCAGGGGACGGTAGCATTCAGGCGGATAGCCATTAGCGTGGAGGAAGACCAGCGGCAAGCCGGACTCACCAAGGGTAATGTAAGGTATGCTCATTTAACCCTGTCCACTAATATTTTCCGTAATTGATCTTCTCACTATAGTGTGCCTTGACCTTCAAACGTTTACGCGTTTCCACGCCGAGTTTCTGCCAGTATTCAAGACGGTCTTTCACACCATACACCCATTCATCCAGATATGCCTTGACCGTTTCGGCGTTCTCGCTTATCTTGTCCCACTTAAGATAGAAATCATTATCGCGGTCATAGTAGCCCTGGGCATAAGATGGGTGCGCCGCGCCAGGAACCTGGCACACCGCGCTGACGATGAAGCCGGGGATGATCGTCCGGTTTGGATCGGACCGGATGACTGCTTCATCCACGATTTCTTCTGCTGTCAGTATGAGGTGTTTTGATGCGAAGGCCACTTCCTTCTGCTCACCGACAATACCCCACAGATGGGCGTTTCCATCCTTGTCCGCCCGCTGGACGTGGACGATGGCAACATCAGGGTTCAACGCAGGGACGGCGATCAATTCGCGGCCAGAATACGGGTCAGTGACACGCTTAATTAATGGATTAGCGTTTTCCAAATCCGCCGCGCCGGTCTGGTTCATGGGCATGAACGGGAGACCGGCAGCCCCGGCCTGAAGGCGCGAGATCATGCCGAAGTGGGAATATTCTTCCCATTCGAGACGGCCGGCTTCGAGTTCGGCACGAACAATGCGCAGAGACCCGACCCCTGGATTACCCATGTAAGAGAAGATCACCTTCCGGGCGCAACCGGCAGCCACCATCTGGTCGTAAATCAGGTCCGGGGTGGCGCGGGCAAGTGTCAGGTTCCGCCTGTGCTGGCGGATGATCTCGTGCCCGGCGGCGAAGGGAATCAGGTGGGTAAACCCGGCTGCGTAGACGGAGTCTCCGTCGTGGACGAATTGGGAAACGGCTTCGGAAAGCGGGATGAGTTTGGTCATTTTTTCTGGGCTTTCTGTATTTGTTCTTCTTCACGGCGTAGGCGTGAGCGATGGCTTACTTTACGGATGCCGGAGAACCGCGTGGGTTCCGGGCGCGGCGCGGCGCGGTGGAGAACAAATCCAACAAACAGGGCAGCTGAGGCGAGAAGTAGATAGAGGATGCTGAATTCCCGGGCAAATGCCGACCCTACGAAGAGGATGAGAAATCCGCACCCAACCAGGATAAAAAACGTTCCAAGACGGAAAAGTAAATTATTGAACATACCCGCATATTATAGATGATTCTTGCCCGGAATTGGTAAAGGATAGGAAGGCCTGCATGAGAAATGAGGATGGATGTCTCTTTCCATTGCCGAGTACGTTCATTAAACTATATAATTGGGATAACTACATAGAAGTTCTCTGGGAATCACCGGGGTGATGGGAAAAGTAGGACCACTCCCATTTCTTCCCTTATTCTTGGGAATTCCGAAAGAGTAAACATCGAAAGGAGTAACTTATGCGGTTGTACGTGGATAATTCCAAGTGCTCTGGGTGCAATGCCTGCCGGGTGGCATGCTCGCTCAACTTGTTTGGCGAGAACAACCCCAAAAAGGCAGCCTTGGTCATCGAACCCCAATTCCCCTCGCCAGGCGTGTATAACGTGAAAGTCTGTACACAGTGCGGCGACTGTGCGGCGGTCTGCCCGACCGAGGCCATCAAGCAGGACGAACAAGGTGCATATTATGTGGACTTTGCCGAATGCAACTTGTGTGAAGCCTGCGTTCCGGTATGCCCGGAGGAAGTGATGTTCATCCGCTCGAAACTGGCAGACACGGCCTGGAAATGTGACCTATGCGGCGATTGTGTAGCCGTGTGTGGAACCAGCGCGCTTTGGATCGCCGAAAAAGAAGCAGTGGCAGTATAAGGAGGTGGACATGAATGGCTATGCTGGAAGAATTCTGCGTGTTAATCTGACGGACGGCACGGTCACAAAAGAGCCTACCCCTCCGGATGTGGCGCGTGATTTCATCGGCGGGCGCGGTTTCGGGATCTATTTCCTGCTTAAGGAGGTCCCAAAGGGCGCCGACCCGCTGGGGCCGGAGAATAAACTTATCATCTCCAGCGGGCCAATCTCGGGCATGATGATCCCCGGCGGAGGCAAATGCGATTGGACCACGAAAGCTCCGCTGACCGGAGGGTATGCCAGCGCCTCGATGGGCGGACACTTCACGGCAGAAATGCGTTATGCCGGGCTGGACAGTATCATTTTGGAAGGCATCAGCCCGAAACCAGTTTATCTTTTCATTGATGACGACAAGATCGAACTGCGCGATGCCTCTGACCTTTGGGGCAAAGCCACATTCGCCGTCGAGAAGCAATTCAAGGAAAAACTCGGCGAAGAATTCCAGATAGCAGTCATCGGCGTCGGCGGTGAAAACCTGGTCCCTTATGCATGCATCAACCACGACTATGGCCGCCAAGCCGGACGCGGTGGTGTGGGCGCAGTGATGGGATCCAAGAAAGTCAAGGCAATTGTCATCCACGGGACGAAGTCTATTCCTGTCGCGGATATGAATGCTTATCGCAAGGCCGGCATGGCACTTTACAAGGCCTGCAAGGACGCCGAGGGCTTAAAGGACTGGACGCGCTATGGCACAACCATCGTCGTCTCCTGGTGCGACGAGGTAGGTGCACTGCCCACCCGCAACTTCAGCGCTGGCTCCTTCGAGGATGGGAAGAATCTCTACGGCCCGGTGATGCGCGAGAAGATTGTCATCACCGACAAGGGCTGTTTCGGCTGTCCTTCGCCGTGCGGGAAGTACAGCCGCAACAAGAAATACAACAGTTACGTTGAAGGTCCGGAATACGAGACCATCGGTCTACTTGGTTCCAACCTGGGGATTGACGATATCGAAGCGGTGGCACAGGCGAATCTGCTGTGCGACGACCTTGGTATTGACACCATCAGCGCAGGCAATGCCATTGGTTGGGCGATGGAATGCTACGAAAAAGGTATCTTCAACAAGAAGGACACCGGAGGGTTGGACCTCAAGTTCGGTAATGTGGAAGCGACGTTTACGCTCATTGAGAAAATTGCCCGTCGCGAAGGCCTCGGTGCGCTCCTCTCGGAGGGCGTCAAGCGCGCCTCCAAGAAGGTAGGCAAGGGCAGCGAGAAGTTCGCAATCCATGTCAAGGGGATGGAACAATCCGCGTATGCCACCCACAATGCCACGGCCATGTTGCTGGCTTACATGACCTGCGACGTGGGCGCGCACCATAACCGCTCGTGGGCCATCACTTACGACCTGCAGGTTGGTCGCGAGAAGGTTATCCCTGAAAAGGTAGCGCGCGTCATCTGGCTGCAGAATTTCCGCCCCATGTTTGACGTGCTGGGTGGCTGCCGTTTGCAGTGGGTGGAACTCAACATTGACCGCGAACTGTATGTGCCGGCCCTCGAAGCCATTACTGGCATCCACCGCTCCTGGGCAGACCTGGAAAAGGTGGGCGAGCGCATCTGGAACCTGACTCGCTTATACTGGGCGCGTGAGAACGAGGACTTTGGCCGCCCGTGGGATATGCCCGCCCCGCGTTTCTACAATGAGGCTCCCAAGAGCGGCGCTACCAAGGGCCAGATCACAAAGCTCGAAGATGTCAACCGCCTGCTGGACATGTACTACGAGCAGCGCGGCTGGACATCGGACGGGCTGCCGAAACCCGAGACGATCGAAAGCCTCGGCCTGAAAGCGGTGGTCGCCTGAAATGCCTGCAACACTTCGTCCCAGCGGAAGCCTACGTGACGTGGTCGGAGGGCAGGCCAAAGTACAGGTGGAAGCCGGACGAACTGTCCGCGAGACACTTGCCGCCCTCGGCATTGTGCCGGAGGTGGTCGCACTGGTAGTAGTCAACGAGGAGCAGCAAACGAAGGACTATGTGATACAAGAGGGGGATGTCATCCGAGTACTAGCCGTCATCGGAGGCGGATAAAAACACCATTGGGCGGCAGTTTGACTGCCGCCCAAAGCTTAATTGAAGAGTGGGTGAATCGCTTGTAGATTCTAGCTTAAGGATGAAGGTCACGCTAAAAGCGTGGCCTTCATCAGTCGAAAGGTTGGCGACTCCTTATCAGGGATTCCCTGAGGGTACAATATCGCTTAAGGGGATGATATGATTTGCGAAAAGCCCATCCTCACAATTTTCTATCGTACCGTCGTCTGGATCTGTTCGTGCATGTACAGCGGCAGATAATAGCGTCCGCCGGAGTTCTTGCCGCTGGAACCGGATGCCTTCCAGCCGCCGAATGGCTGGAAGCCTGGCCAGGCACCGGTCGTTGCGCCCTGCGGACGGTTGGCATACGCCACACCAGACTCGATATGGTCGAAGAACCACCCGGTTTCTTCTTCATTGCCGTAGAATCCTGCCGTCAGGCCGTAATTCACTTCATTGGCATGCTGCATGGCTTCCTGGAGGTCCTTGACTTTAGCGATGGTTGTAATCGGCAGGAACATTTCGTATTTCCACAGGCGGTGCTGGAGCGGCAGGTCAACAACCAGGGTCGGTTCGCAGAACCAGCCTTTATCGAACAGGCCTCCCGTGCACACCCGGCCACCGGTCAGGAATTTTCCGCCTCCAGCTGTTAATTCTGCGCAGTATGTCTGGAATTCTTTATAAGCTCCTTCATTGATAACCGGTCCCAGGTAGACGCTTCGGTCGGTCGGGTCGCCGATGGTCAGTTTTTCTGTCATGGACCTGAGATGATCAACCAAATTATCATAAACCGGCTCTTCCACAAAGAGGCGCGAAGTCGCAGAGCATTTCTGCCCCTGCAAGCCAAACGCCGAGCGGACGATGCCCAGGGTGGCGCGTTCCAGGTCGGCGTGACGCGAGACGATGACAGCATTCTTGCCGCCCAGTTCCAGGAGGATCGGGCGCACCCAATTGCAGGTTGAGAAATCGCGGAATATCTTTGCTCCCACGTCGAACGAGCCAGTGAAGGTCACCCCGTCCACGGCACAGGTGACGAGCGCCTGTCCCAAAGTGCGACCAGGCCCGGTGACGAAGTTGAGCACACCTTCCGGCAGACCGGCGTCCCGGAAACATTCTGCCAACAAGCGAACGATCCAGGCCGTATCGGTGGCAGGCTTGATGACCACGGTGTTACCGGCCACCAGTGCCGCTCCGGTGGGACCGCCGGTCAGTGCGAAGGGAAAATTAAACGGACTGATTACCATCCATACGCCGTAAGGCCGTAAAAAGGAGACATTGGTCGCGTCGAAACCCACTAGGGGATCCTTGCCCATCTCGAAGGTGTAACCCTGATTAGTCTCCATTTGGTCGCAGGCATATTTGATCAGGTCGGCGGTTTCCTGCACATCACCCAGCGATTCCATGCGGTTCTTACCCACTTCCAGTGCCATTGCCGCGCTCAAAACGAACAGGCGCTCTTCGATCTTGGCCGCAGCCTTGCGCAGCAGGCTGACACGTTCCTGCCAGGGCGTGTGGCTCCAACCGGGGAAGGCCTTACGCGCTGCCTCCAGGACTTGCTGGGCGTGCTTTTCATTGCCCTTCTGCATCACGGCCAGCGTCCAATCTGTGTTAACCGGCGAATGGTCTGGGAATTTTTCGTCTGTAAACACATCCTTGTTGTTGATGATCATGCCATATTCATTCCCGAGGCCGGCTCTGATTTTCGCCAGAGCAGAGTCGAATTGTGTATGCAGTTCTTCTGGCGGGTTAAACATGGTTGCGTAGGTAAGTTTGAAATCCATTTTAGTCTCCTTTCCGATTACTTTCAGGCAGACTCATTGTTTGGGAATTTATCCAGAATTTAGTATAGTATAGAGAAGAACTGATGTCAATGAAAAAAGATATAAATTGTCATAATTATGATATAACGTTAATGACACGGGTTTGTGACTGGCCGGATACCCGAGATTTATTATTGTGACGTATAATTCAAGTCGTGAAAACCGACCGCATTACTTCCATAGACCAATTCCGCGGTTTTGCCATCCTGACGATGGTGCTGGCGAATTACATGGTCGGGGTGAGCGTCATCCCCACATGGTTAAAACACTCACCCGATGTCGGTCTGACAGTGATTGACTTGATCGCCCCGTTCTTCATCTTCGCGATTGGACTGACCTACGGCCTGTCTTTCCGTCATCGGTTGGAACGTGACGGAGCCTTCAAAACCTACAGCCAGTTTTTTACCCGTTATCTGGCAATCATTGGCCTGGGTGCAATCATCTCGGCGGGTGAGACAGCCACCGGCGAGAATCCCAGCGGGATTGATTGGGGCGTGTTGCAATCCATTGGCATGGCTGGGCTGATTACCCTAATTGTCATCCGCCTCCCGTCCATTTTTCGATGGATCATTGGGGCGGGGATTCTGGTGGTCTATCAAATCATGCTCGATAATTATTTACTCGACCTGACGATCCGTTCCCCGCACGGCGGATTATTCGGCTCGCTCAACTGGGCAGCGATGCTGATCCTCGGCACAGCGCTGGCAGATATGTTTCATGGTGAAGGACGCTGGAAAAAGGCTTTTCCATGGGTTTCGATGGCCATCCTGGCGGGAGGGATCGCGCTGGCTTTCATTTCACCGGTCAGCAAACACCGCGTCTCGGCTTCTTATGTGCTGGTCAGTCTTGCCGCCAGTGCGATGCTGTTCCTCCTATTCCACTGGTTATCCGGACGGTTCAACTGGAAAGGCCGTTTCCTGGTCGTCTGGGGTAAAAATCCTTTGGTTCTGTATTTTCTGCATTATCTTTTTATTGGTCTGGTATTCGTGCCAGGCCTTCAGGCCATTTATCAGGCTGCACCGCTATGGCTGGTGTTGCTGGAAATGATCGCCATAATCGGCGGGATCTCGGCGGTTGCCTACTGGCTTGACCATAGGAATATCTTCATTACTCTCTGACCGAAAAGGAATCCCGCATGGTTGAATTTCCCAAGGAGAGGCTGTCGCGCTGGGGGAGAGTTGCATTTATCATTATTCTTTTGGTGGCAATTACCCTGCTGACCCACGAATTGGCTCTGCCGGAACCCG
>JBGPQK010000007.1:0-80301 GCA_041489005.1 Anaerolineae bacterium | reverse complement strand
GGAATGGGGTTTGCTTTGTATTGCCCATAATATAGCCAAATTGGCGGTCCAATGAACCGCCAATTTTTTTGTCTTCTGCTAAATCCTTGAATTTCTCGTTATTCTTGGGCTGTCTAGAGCTGCTTTTGAGACAGCCCCTTTGTATGTAGAATTTGTTACGGCTGTGCAGTCGGTGGGAAATAGATGTACAGTACCTGACCAAGGTTTTCGTCCCAACGACCGTAATGGGTGCGGTCAGCCATCTCAGCCACTGCAGCCAGTGGCACCAGGACTGCGGCGGTCCCTTGCCCCGGGTAAGCATACGTCCCTATCTGCATCCAGTCTTCCGGCTGGGTGTTGGCAGGGTTATCCGGAAAATCCTCCCCGGCAGTTGATAATAACGACTGGATATATGCACGGTCAGGATTCAAACGTACCCATAGTCTGGCTTCAAAACGTAAGCCCTGGAAAGCCTGGTGAATGTGAGGCTTATCCTGAGCGACCTGCACATGGTCCTTCTGGGCAAAGACAAGCATCACCTTCAGATCAGGCATCTTCGAGCGCAGGTCTGTATAGCGGCCTGTGCCTTGGCGGAATGGCCAATCGCGAGCTGCTTCCTGGGGTATGGCTAAATCAGCCGGCCAGGTTGAAAGGGTGAGGGCGCCGTTATCCAGCAGGGATTGAGTAAGCGCGACCGAATAGTAGCGTTTCCCAAAGATGACCGGAACACGCCAGCTTAAGACATAATCCCCGGAGCTGATATTGCCACTACCGTCCAGGTCAAGATAGGCACGGCCCACGGCTTTAGTGTGTTCAACCGTGTAGGTCGCGTCCCAGCGGACGTTTGTATACGCCAGGCTGATTGCCGCCGAACTGTAACTGGCCGGGTAGTTATAAAAGGGATTGTAGACCGGTTGATCAGCATCATTTAAAAAGCCGGCCTCCAGGCACGATAGTGTATCTACAGTAGGGTTTTCGCGTCCGACAAAATACTGCACTCCCGGCAATAGGTCTCCGTAGAGCGAAAAAACGTTGACCGCTGCAATGCCTGCATCCGAAAAGGCATACAATCCAACTTCATTGGTTATTGGCGTGACATGGATGAGAGACGAGAGGGTTTGCCCATCTGCATCGGGAATAAGACCGGAGGCGAAGCGGATCACGTCCCGCAATACCCGGATGGATTGCTCCCCTCCATAGTCAAATGTGCCGCTGCTCTGGACCCCGGTCAAGGTATCCGTTTGACCGGGCCACAGGTAGCTGACTTGGATGAGACCAAGCGAAGTGAGGTCCGGGTCCGTTATAAAGCCTCCGGTAGTGCTGAAAATTGGTGAGGCGACTACCACCACCCCAGCCCCCTCTGGATAACGTGCCGTCCGCGGGGTGGCAACCATCACGGCAATATCACCGACCCCTTCCGAATTGATATAAGTGGTCTGGATTTGTCCACTAAAACTCGCTAAGGGGCAATCGAGTGGACAGGAGAGAGAGGTCTCACTGCTATCGCAGAAGCCATTCCCGCAGAAGGTTTCGGGAGTCGGTGAGGAGGTCGCAGTGGCTACCGGGCTGCATCCAACGAGGATTGTTCCGAGCATGGCCAAGGCAAACAGGGTCAATTTCAATGGAAGAAGCCGGGTGTGTTTCATTTCATCCTCCGGGGTCCATTGTAGCACGAGCCAAAACACTGACGGAAGAGTTTTTTGGGAATCTCTGTGAAATCGGAAAGGTATGCCCTCAGTCAGGGGATCCTGTGAAGCGACCCTATTGAAGAGGGTTGCAAGGATGAATAAAACACGGTAATATTGTATAGCCATGCTTCGAATCCTACTAATAATCGTCGTGCTTGGCGTTACAAAGTCAGCGAAACCTGACAGGTGAATCGTACCTGCCAGGTTTTTTTATTGTTGTTCATATCCTAACATAAGGAGTAAGAATGGAGACACCCTGGGAATATCGTTATGCGAACCGGACTCAGCGGATGGGGAGTTCGGTCATTCGTGAATTGCTCAAACTGACCGAGCAACCGGATATCATTTCTTTTGGGGGAGGCCTGCCTGCCCCGGAAGTTTTCCCCATCAAACAATTCCAGGAAGCGTGCAATTTTGTCCTTGAGCACGATGGTCCGCAATCGTTGCAATACAGCACTACGGAGGGCTATCGTCCTCTGAGGGAAATGATCGCCCGTCATACCGGTCGCTATTCGGTCGCAATCACACCAGATAACATCCTGATTACCTCCGGCTCCCAGCAAGCGCTGGATTTTCTCGGACGGGTCTTCATCAACCAGGGCGACCACATCGTGGTCGAATCACCTACTTACCTTGGTGCGCTGCAAGCCTGGAATGCTTACGGAGCCCAGTATATCTCCGTGCCGTCCGATGAAAATGGCATGGTGACATCTGAACTGGAAAAAGCACTGCGTATCGGGCCAAAATTCATCTATGTGCTCCCGAACTTCCAAAACCCGGGTGGCACGACTCTCAGCCTGGAACGCCGCAAGCAATTGGTAGAACTGGCTGACCGGTACGGTGTCCCGATCGTCGAAGACGATCCATACGGGCAGTTGCGGTTCGAGGGCGAACATTTGCCCTCGCTCGTCGCGCTGGACAGCCAATACCGTGGCGATGATGGCTGTTATACCGGGAACGTCATTTATCTGAGCACCTTCTCCAAACTGCTCGCTCCCGGAATCCGCCTGGCATGGGTGGTCGCACCGGAGCAGGTCATTCGCAAACTGGTCCAAGCCAAGCAGGCCGCGGACTTGAACACAGCTGCTTTCAACCAGATGGTGGCCTTTCAGGTTGCCAAGGGTGGCTTCCTGGATGGTCATGTCAAATTCATTATCAAGGTTTATAAAGAACGCCGAGATGTGATGATAGAGACTATGGAAGAACTCTTCCCGTCCGAAGTGCGCTGGACCAAACCGCAGGGTGGCATGTTCCTGTGGGGCATCCTGCCAGAATGGATGGACGCGGCGGAGGTGCTTAAAATCGCCATCGAACGGAAAGTGGCCTTCGTTCCGGGTGCGTCCTTCCACCCAAATGGCGGCGGTAAAAACACCATGCGCATCAATTTCTCTTATTCCAACCCGGATAAAATTCGGGAGGGTGTGACCCGGTTGGGGACTCTGCTAAAGGAATTGGTGGCAAACCATAAGTAACAAGAAAAACTCCCGCAGTCTAAATTTGACTGCGGGAGTTTTTTACCTGCTAATACTTCTTATTCGTGAATATATGGCACGTAGTCAGCACGCGCCAGACCCTGTTCAATGGCTTTCAAAGCCACGGCATGGGCTACTGCCATATGCAGCTTCCGGTCGAGCGGATTTGGGACTAACTGATCGTCTGTCGTATGGTTGGCGATAGCCTGCGCAGCTGCCAGCAGCATCTCGTCGGATATACGGGGCGCCCAGGTATCCACTGCGCCACGGAAGATACCCGGAAAGCCCAACACATTATTGACCAACTTCCCGTCTGCAGCGAATGCTGCACCTTTCTTAAGCGCCACCTCGGGATCAATTTCTGGCTGCGGATTTGAAAGGGCGAGGATGATTTGTCCCTTACGCACCATTTCTGGTTTGATGAGGCCTTTCACACCAGTAGTGGAAACAACAATATCGCAGTTAGCCATGATCTCTTTCAAGGTGGAGCGTTTGCCATCGTTGCCTTCGTGGCGCGCTAGGGCTTCTTCACTTAAGTCCGCACCCCAGACCGGGTTACCGGTAATGCGCATGAGCATTCTTGCAATAGCGTTTCCGGCTGCACCCAGGCCAATCTGACCGATTACCACCTTACTCAGATCCTTCTTGAGCCTGCGGCAAGCCACTGTCAACACGGCTGTGGTCACTACAGCTGTCCCGTGCTGGTCATCGTGCATGACCGGAATATCAAGTTGTTTCTGGAGTTCTTCTTCGATCCTGAAGCATCGCGGGGCAGAAATATCTTCCAGCTGGATGGCTGCAAAGGTGGGGGCAATAGCAGCCACGATCTTAATAATCTCGTCGGGGTCTTTGGTGTTCAGCAGGATGGGTATACCCGATAACCCTACCAGGGTCTCCATCAGCATTGCCTTGCCCTCCATAACGGGCATTCCGGCCAAAGGTCCGATATCACCCAGGCCAAGGATGGCCGTGCCATCAGTGACGATTGCCACCAAGTGACTAATGGACGTATAGGTATGTGCCAGTTTCGGATCTTTGGCGATCTTCATGCAGACTTCTGCAACACCCGGTGTGTAAACCTTCTGCAGGGTTGCAATGGAATCGATTGGATAGCGGGAACGTACGGCAATCTTGCCTTTCAAATGCAGAGCCATCACCTCATCGCGCACGTCCAGTAACTTTGTGCCGCGGTTTTTGCGGACGGCTTCCAAAATCAATTCCAAGTGCTTTTCGTCATCAGCAAAGATATTAATGTCGCGCACCACTTGATTGGTGCTCTCGTTGAGCAATTCAATATCGCCTACGTTCCCTCCTACGACAGTAATGGCAGTCAGTAGACGGCCAAATGTTCCTATTTCCTGGGTGTTAACCACCCGAATGATCCGTAAAATTTTGTTTTCCCAGCTCATAGTCACCTCATTTAGTGAGTAAGATTCCAACCGTGCAAGAAGTGTCTCCGGTTGGAGTATCAGCCTCCGATTTCGCTCATCACGCGGTTAAGGGGGATATCCCCGCCGGCAAGCCCGTGTCCCCAAGGTTTGTTCCAGACGGCTTCCAAAACCATCCTGCGCAGGTCTTCCAAGGAGGCACCTGCCCGTAAAGGCGTCAGCAGGTCAATCTCGTTTTCCCGGAGAAGGCACATACGCAGAATTCCTTCAGGAGTGAGGCGGGCACGCGTGCAATCTGCGCAGAAAGGCGCACTGACGGACGAGATGAAGCCAATATCACCCTGCGCATCAGGAATGCGGAAAATGCGTGCTTCCCCGTCCAATTGATCACCATTGGCGGGCACAAGAGGACCGAGGGCTTGCTCGATGCATCTCTGCATATCCTCTGCAGAAACCATCTGCCGGGTCTGCAAGTCAGTGGAACCGCCGAAGGGCATCATCTCGATAAAACGCACCTGCCAGGTATGCTCGCGGGTCAGGCGCGCCAAGTCAACAATATCATCCTCGTTGTAGCCACGCACTACCACTGCGTTGAGTTTTACCGGCATCAATCCGGCTGTTTCAGCAGCCAGTATGCCTTCCCATACATCCTCGATATCCCCACCGCGTGTGAGCCGCTTGAATTTGGCTGGGTCGAGCGTGTCTAAGCTGACATTGACTCGCTCCAACCCGGCAGTGGCTAAAGGTTTGGAAAGTTTCGAGAGGAGCACACCGTTGGTTGTCAGTGTGACGTGGCGGATGCCAGGGGTGGAGGCGATGCCGCGCACGATATCCACAATGTGGGCGCGGACAGTCGGTTCGCCTCCGGTCAGACGGATTTTGTCGAAGCCCAAGTCAGCGAACAAGCGCGTCAACAGCAGCACCTCGTCGTCCTGCATCATGTCGGTAGGCGGTCGGAAAGTCATTTCCTCCGGCATACAGTAAACGCAGCGCAGGTTGCAGTGGTCGGTTAGACTGATGCGTAAATAATGGATTTTGCGTCCAAAGCGGTCGAATGCCATATTACCTCGTGAGTACCTGTAAAGAGTAGGGAGATTATACCTGTTTCCAACTTTTCCACCAATTGACGGGCAGTGCCAGGCGTGCTATTATCAAGTTGATTTATTATTATTCAATTTATTAGAGAGGAGTTATTGAAATGAGTGTTGATATTATTATTCGTATTATTGGCATGGCAATCTTTTCCATTGTGGGGGTCTACGTGGGAAACGGGTTATCGCTATACAGTCCTGATCAGCATCTTTTCTACACGATCACCTTCACCCTGATCGGTGCCCTTTTTGGCCTGATATTGACGCCCTACCTCACCACCCGCCCCATCCGCGCCCTGCGCGCCGTGCTGGGTCGCCTGGCCGCTGAGACGCTATTTTCAGGCCTGATCGGTCTGGCAATCGGCCTGCTTACCGCTGCCTTGCTTGCCTTCCCGCTTTCTCTTCTACCCTCCCCCTTAGGGAAAGTATTACCCTTAGTCGGTGTACTGGTCTTCAGCTACTTTGGTGTGGCCGTCTTCACTACCCGGCAGGCAGATATCGCCAATATCTTGAGTGGACTTTCCTCCCGCCGGGAGGAAGTCACAGGCGCTGGCGGAACGCTATTGAACCGGACTATCCTGCTGGATACCAGTGTCATCATCGACGGGCGTGTGGCTGATATCGCCAAGACTGGCTTCCTGCCTGGTACCTTGCTGATCCCGCGCTTTGTTCTGAACGAACTTCAGTACATCGCAGACTCACCCGACAGCCTGCGCCGTCAACGCGGGCGGCGCGGTATGGAAGTGCTGGCTGAATTGCAGAAGGCCTCGGCGGTGGTCGTCAGGATCAGCGACGTGGATGTGGAAGGGGTCCGGGAAGTGGACGATAAGCTGGTGATCCTGGCCCGGCAAATGAAGTGCCCCATCCTGACCAATGATTACAACCTGAATCGTATCGCAGAATTACAGGGTGTGCTCATCCTGAACATCAACGAACTGGCGAATGCGGTCAAGTCGGTCCTCTTGCCTGGTGAATTGATGTCGATCAACGTAATCCAGGAAGGCAAGGAAGTAAACCAGGGCGTCGGTTACATGGAAGACGGCACGATGGTGGTTGTGGAAAACGGTAACAAATATTTGAACAAGGAAATCACTGTCACCGTGACCAAAGTCCTGCAGACCGCCGCCGGACGGATGATCTTTGCCCGACCCGAGGGGAAAGAGTAATATTCTTATGTTTGCCATCCAAGAGCGCGGCGCAGGCCGCGCTTTTTTATCTTCCGTCGGAGTATATCTATGTTCCCATCGTACCCTTCAGGGTATCTGTGGTTTATAATAGCCTCAGAAATTTCATCTGGAGACTCATATGCTGCGCGTCTACAACACCCTTACCCATAAGAAGGAAGAATTCCAGTCTCTCGAGCCGGGACTGGTTAAGATGTACGTCTGCGGTGTAACCGTCTATTCTGACGCGCACATTGGTCATGCCATGTTTGCCTTGGTATTTGACATTATCCGCCGCTACCTGACTTATCGCGGCTACGAGGTGCGACAGGTAATCAATTACACCGATGTGGATGACAAAATCATCAACCGCGCCAAATCCCTGGGAGTGGATGCCTCCGAACTGGCTGAAAAGTACATCCAGCAGTTCCGCCGCCAGATTGAAGTTCTGAACATCCTGCCGGCTACGGTCAATCCACGCGCCACGCAGGAGATGCCCCAGATCATCCGCATGATCAAAGGGCTGATCAAGAAAGGCTTCGCCTATCCTGCCAAAAACGGCGATGTTTACTTTCGCGTCACGAAATCCCCGGATTATGGCAAGTTATCAGGACGAAGAATTGAAGACATGCAAGCCGGGGCGCGCAACGAAGTTGGTGAGGAGAAGGAACACCCAATGGATTTCGCCGTCTGGAAAGCGTCCAAGCCTGGTGAACCTGCATGGGACAGCCCGTGGGGCAAGGGCCGCCCCGGCTGGCATATCGAGTGCTCGGCCATGAACCTAAGCCACCTGGGTGAGCAGATTGACATCCACGGTGGTGGCAACGACCTGATCTTCCCGCACCACGAGAACGAGATCGCCCAGACCGAATGCTTTACCGGCAAACCCTTCGCCCGCTACTGGATGCACAACGGCATGCTGCAATTGCAAGGCGAGAAGATGTCCAAGTCGCTCGGCAACCTGGTGACGATCGACGACTTCCTCTCCAAGCATGAGGCGGACGCTCTGCGTATGATGATCCTGAACGGCTCCTACCGCGCTCCGCTTTCTTTTTCAGATGACATCGTGGACGCGGCAGAACACGGCCTGGACCGGTTGCGGTCTGCCCTTAAACCAGCTCCCGCTAACGCCATCGGCGCTTCCACGGATATGCGCGCTACGCTGGATAAGCAGACTGAGACGACCCAACAGACCTTCAACGAGGCCATGGACGATGACTTCAACTCGTCCGGCGGGTTGGCGGCGCTGTTCGAACTGGTACGTACCGTCAACACCGCCCGTGATGCGGGTGCCACCGACGCCGAACTCAAACCCGCACAGGAGACCCTGCGCACGCTAACAGGAGTGCTCGGCCTGCGCCTGAGCGAGAAGAAAGCCTCCGACAGCGACACTGACAAGTTCATCGACCTTCTGGTCGAGTTACGTACCGAGATGCGCAAGCAGAAGAACTGGGCCATGTCAGACATGATCCGCGACCGGCTCAAGGAATTGGGTGTGGCTATTGAAGATGGGAAAGACGAAACCACTTGGCATTGGTAACCACGTGGTGACAAACAATATATCCGCAATTTTCTAATAATGACAAAACATCCGGGATTACTTTCGGATGTTTTCGTTTTGCTACAATCCTAGAGAATAAGTGATCTGCATCGTAGCCCCTTTCCGCAGCCGCTTTCAACAGCAATCATCCCCCGTGGACTTCGACCAAGTATTTGGCAATCGCCAGCCTCAAACCCATGACCTCGGAGACTGAGCGTGAAGCCCATAAGAGAGGTGTGGCAGAATAACCAGTTCTACAGTGGCGGAGGTAATAATTATGCTTCCCAGTGAACGCGTCCCTTCCTCTGAATTCAACGACTGGGCTGAATTTATGACAAATCGGCCTCGTTGGATCAGTTCCCTTATTACGGCTACCAGGATGTTTTGACGCGGGTCATTGCCTGGCTCAGGCGCTGACAAACCGCGTGACGCCGTTCACTCAGTGGGTCGCCCTTGGCCTGGGAGTACTCCTGATGGGACTGCCGTGCTTCATCTGGTGGCTGGGTGTGCATAGCTTATTCGGGTGCTTCTGCATAGAGGCGGATATCATCCGCCTTTTTGGTTTACAATATCCTTATGAAAGAATTCATCTATGGACGTAACCCGGTCTACGAGACTCTGCGCGCCAGGCGGCGTGACGTCTTTCGCCTGCTAGTCGCCGAAGGTGTACAGGATAAAGGTCGTCTGATCGAGATTATGGATCTCGCTGCCAAACGTAAAATCCCCGTGGAACGCGTGCCACGCTCCCGGCTGGACAAACTCAGCGAAAGCCATCAAGGCGTGGCGCTGGAGGCCAGCGCCTATCCCTACGTGGGGCTGGATGATATTCTCGAAAACGCTAAGACACACAGCGAGCCGCTTTTTGTGCTGATCCTCGACACCCTGCAAAACCCGCAGAACCTGGGCACCATCATCCGCACGGCGGAAGCGGTCGGGGTGCATGGTGTGGTCATCCCGACCCACCGGGCTGCAGAGATTACTCCAGCAGTCGTCTCTGCTTCGGCAGGGGCTTCCGAACATATGCTGGTGGTGCAGTCCAACCTGGTCCAAGCCATCAATGAGCTGAAGGTAGCCAATGCGTGGGTTGTCGGCCTTGACGAAAGCCCGGAGTGCAAGGACCTGGCCGAGGTCCAGCTGGATGGGGCTCTGGTGGTGGTGGTGGGAAGTGAAGGGGAAGGCATCCGTCCGCTAGTCCGCCAGTCCTGTGATTTCCTGCTTCGTCTTCCGATGCAGGGACAAATCGAATCGTTGAATGCCGCTGTAGCAGGGTCCGTGGCCTTGTACTTGGCGTACCTTGCACGTCGCAAATCGTAAGTGTACGAACCATCCTGCCCCTATAAAAATATCTTGGAGAGAATAATGCCATCAGGTTCATTCCATTTCCCTAAAGGCTTCCTATGGGGGACAGCTACATCCTCACACCAGGTGGAGGGTGGCAACACCAACAACAACTGGTATAAATGGGAGCAGGAAGGACACACTGTCCACAAGTCCGCGCTGGCTAGCGATTGGTGGGGAGGTTACTGGAAGGAAGACTTCGACCGCGCCGCCGAGGCGGGTCAAAACGCCCACCGTTTGTCGGTGGAGTGGAGTCGCATTCAGCCCACACCCGACCGTTGGGATGAGGACGCTCTGGAGCGTTATCGCCTCATGCTGCGCGGCCTGCGCGACCGGAACATCACGCCCATGGTCACCCTGCATCATTTCACCGATCCACTTTGGCTAGGCGAGTTGGGAGGCTGGGAAACCGATGCGGTCGTACCCCTGTTTGAGAAGTTCACCCGCAAAGTAGTGGAAGCGCTGAAAGAGTACTGCTCATTGTGGTGTACCATCAATGAACCAAACGTCTACATGATCGAAGGTTATATACGCGGTAACTTTCCTCCTGGAAAATCTACCCTGAAACTAGGTATCCGGGTGCAAGCGAATATGGTGCGTGCCCATGCTGCCGCATATCATGCCATCCACGAACTCCAGCCTGAGGCACGCGTCGGCTACGCCCTGCACTTCCGTCCGCAGGAACCGGCTCACCCATGGTCTCCACTCGACCGGTTGATGCGGAACATCAAGTTCGAGGTCATTAATATGGCCTTCCCGTCGGCAATCTCGACCGGTGTGCTGAAATCACCATTGGGCAAGATACCTGTCCCGGAAGTCAAAGGGACGCAGGATTACTTCGGCCTGAACTATTATTCGGTGGATACGGTGGCTTTCGATCTGCGGAAGGGCGACGAATTGTTCTCGCGCTCGTTCTTCCCCAAAGGCTCCGACCTGGCAGACGCCGGGATGAACTCCAACACCCCGGAGGGCTTTTTCTCGGCATTCAAGTGGGTCGTCAAGACCTACCCTAATCTGCCTATCTTGGTCACCGAGAACGGCATCGAAGACATCACCGATCGTATCCGCCCACGTTACCTCGCTCAGCACGTTCACGCTATGTGGAGGGCGGTCAATTTCAACTGGCCGGTGCGCGGTTACTTCCACTGGTCACTCGTGGACAACTTCGAATGGGAGCGTGGTTGGAAGCAACGCTTCGGCTTGTGGGGTATAGACATCGAGACCCAGCAGCGTACCAGGCGCCCATCCGCAGACCTGTATGCAGCCATTTGCAAGGAGAACGGACTCACATCCAAGATGGTGGAGGAATATTGCCCCGAGGTGTATGAGAAGTTATTCCCCCGTTAGACTATAGTACCCTGACGATGGACATTGGTCGAATGTCCATCGCCTCTTCCCCGTCCTTAACCCTTTCCCCACGCATAAATATGAACGCCATACTCGAAATCATCTTTCACCGTCGATCCATCCGAAAATACACCGATCAGTCGGTGGAGCCGGAAACACTCGATTTGTTGTTAAAGGCAGCCATGGCTGCACCTTCGGCAATGAACTGCAAGCCGTGGGAGTTCGTGGTCGTCACCGACCCAGAAAAACTTGCCCAATTCCGCAAACGTCTCCTCTTCGGCAACCGCAACGCCCCGGCGGCTATCGTCGTGTGCGGCAACCCATCTCGTTCGACCAATCCCGTCGCTCGGTTGTTCTGGGTTCAGGATTGCAGCCTGGCTGGTGAGAATATCCTCATCGCCGCCGCAGGGCTGGGACTAGGCACAAACTGGATCGGAGTCCACCCGGTGGCGGAGTTTGTCCGCGTGGTGAGAAATATTATCGGCCTTCCCAAGCATGTCACGCCGTTAGGGTTGATCTTTGTTGGCTACCCAGCAGAAAAGAAACCGGCGCGAACACAGTATGATGCCAGCCGCGTCCACATTGAAACCTACGGCAAGAAAAAAGTCGCATGAACCTTAACCTTCCCCCCGTCTTCGTCAAGAACGTAACCCAATCCTTCGCCCCGCAAGGGGAAAAATGGTTAGTGAACCTCCCCAATCTCATCGCCGAAGCTGCGCGTCGTTGGCACCTGACGGTCGGCGAACCGTTTCTGCTTTCCTACAACTATGTCTGCGCTGTCACAAGGGCTGATGGCACGCCCGCCGTCCTCAAACTCGGTGTGCCCAATCGCGAGCTGACCAGCGAGATAAAAACCCTGCGTGTCTACGCCGGGCAGGGCGCTTGCCGCCTGCTGGAAGCAGATACTGACCAAGGATTGCTCCTGCTGGAGCGCCTCCAACCCGGAACGATGCTGGCCACACTCGAGGACGACGACCTCGCCACCGAAATTGCCGTGGACGTAATTCAGGCCATCCAGCACCCAATCCCAAAAGGGGGTGGCTTTCTATCCTTGCGCGAATGGTTCGATGAATTGAAGAACCTGCGTCCGCGATTCAGCGGTGGGACCGGGCCTTTCCCGGAGAAAACAGTCAAGATTGTCGAGGGTCTGGTCCGTGAGTTGTTCGCTGAAGACCATACGCAAGTGCTGCTGCACGGCGACTTTCACCATTTCAATATTCTCTTATCCGAACGCGGCTGGCTGGTGATTGATCCGAAAGGCGTGGCCGGACCGGCAGAGTACGAGGTTGGGCCACTGCTGCTCAATCCGTGGAGAAAAGTTCCGGATGAGGCGGAAGCCATCCGGCGGACACAGCGGCGGATCGCCATTCTAGCCGAACGGCTGAGGTTCGACCGTCAGCGGCTGTGGGCGTGGGCCGTTTGCCACAGCCTGCTCTCAGCCTGGTGGGATATGACTGAAGATGGTTCGGGGGGCGAATATTCCCGCGCTTGGACGGAAATATTCCTAAGGACACGGATATGAGAAAAAAGGCGGATCCTGCGTCGGCCTGCTGCTTCTCTAATAATTTAATTCCTTGATTTCTTTATCCGCCAGCAATTTCTCGGCCAGGTAGAGATGGTCACGGACGCGGCCTTCGAGTTCCCAAACACTGACCATATCCCCATTCCGTTTCATGCGCTTACGGTTCCGGACCCGCGTCCGGCACTCATTGAACAGGGCTTCCAGCTCCTCGTGCTTTTCATCGCGCGGCGAGTAGACAATTTCATAGGTACGCGTTTCCCGGCCAAAGCGGTCCACCATCTGGTCGAAACGGGCAAAGAAAGCCAGAACTATGATAACGATTATTGATGTCGCCATCGCCAGGACATATTCGCCGATCCCAACGGCCATTCCCAGAGACGCTGCCACCCAAATGGACGAGGCTGTGGTCAGACCTTTGAGTTTGCCCTCCGCAAACAAAATGACCCCCGCACCCAGGAAACCAATTCCGGTGATGATATTGGCAGCAACGCGCGATGTAGCAGGGTCACCAAATTTAACCGACAGGATGGTGAACAGCGTCGCGCCGACGGTAATTAGGGTGATGGTCCGCAGCCCGGCAGCCTTGGAGTGGATCTCGCGCTCCATGCCGATGATCCCACCGATAACCACAGCTATCAGAACTTTGATCAAATCTTCCGGGGTAAAGAGAAACATACTTCCTCCAAAATAATTAAGGCAACCATTTGGCTGCCCTGTGGATTGTCCGCAGATCAGGCGATTTAAATCACACCCAGTTTCTTCCCCACCATCGCAAACGCTTCCAGCCCCTGATCCAAATCACTCTTGGCATGTGCAGCGGAAATCATCACCCGGATCCTCGCCTTGCCCTGCGGTACGGTCGGGTAGCCAAGCGCCATTGCAAAGATATCTGCCTCGAAAAGTTCGCGGCTAAACTGTTGGGCCAGCGGGGACTCGCTAAGCATGACCGGGGTAATGGGCGTGGTGCTGACGCCGGTATCGAAGCCAAGTCCTTTCATTTCAGCCTTGAAATACCTGGCATTATCCCATAACTTGTCGACCAGCTCGGTTGAGGCCTCGAGGATATCAATGGCGGTGATGCAGGCCGCGGTGTCTGGAGGTGTAACGGCGGACGAGAACATGAATGGGCGGCCACGCTGGCGCAGCCAATCGATGATAATGTCATTCCCGGCAACCAATCCGCCCACTACACCGAAAGCCTTCGAGAGTGTACCAACTTCCACATCCACCTTGCCGTGGAGGCCGAAATGATCCACGATACCGCGTCCCCCCCTGCCAAGCACGCCTTCGCCGTGGGCGTCGTCCACCATTAGCAGGATGTTGTACTTCTTGGCTACCTCGCAAATCCTGTCAAGCGGAGCCACGTCGCCATCCATGCTAAAGACGCCGTCGGTAATGATGATGGCGCGCCGGAACTGCGACAAGTTATCCTTGATAACCGCTTCGAGAGAGGCAACATCACAGTGCTTGTAGGGGATGATCTTGCCGTTGGAAAGACGGCAGCCGTCAATAATGCTTGCATGGTTCAATTGGTCAGAGAAGATAACATCCTCTTTGCCCACCAGCGCCGGAATGGTTGCAAGGTTGGCAGCGAAGCCACTTTGGAAGGTAATGGCCGCCTCGACGCCTTTAAATTTTGCAATTCTTTTTTCCAGTTCAATATGTAAATCATTTGTGCCTGAGATAATGCGGACTGCCCCAGGTCCAACGCCATACTGGTCAATCGCATTCTTCGCTGCTTCTGCCAAACGGGGGTGATTGGCTAACCCAAGATAATTATTCGAGCAGAAATTTAATACTCGTCTACCATCCACCAATAACCATGCCCCCTGGGGAGAACTGATGGTTCTGATATTGTTATAAAATCCCGTATCTTTCAACAATAGGATTTCGTCCCGTAACCAGTCCAATTTTATTGACATCCTTCACCTCGATTCGCAAATAATCACAACCTGCCAAAGAAAGGCATCTCCCTTGAAATTAGGAGATGCCCAGTTATTCGTTTCAAAATAAACTCTATTTTACATCCCATAAATCTCGATTATCTCTGGCTCCGTTTTATCGAGGATTTTATATTTTTTCCCAATCTTGATAAACGCCTCAAGAGCTTTGTCGAGGTGGTGTTTCTCATGACCGGCAGAAAGTTGAGTTCGAATTCGGGCTTGTCCCTTAGGTACAACAGGGAAGAAGAACCCAATGGCATAAATACCCTCTTCATACAAATCTCGAGAGAAATCTTGCGCCAACTTGGCATTGAAAAGCATCACCGGAACAATCGGCGTGTCCCCTTTCTTCAAAATAAATCCAGCTTCTGTTAGACCATTCCGCCAATAGCGGGCATTCTCTTCCAGTTTGTCGCGCAATTCGGTATTTCGCTTCAAGATTTCTAAAGCTTTCAACACACCGGAAATAATCACGGGTGCCATGGCGTTGGAAAATAGATAGGGACGAGCCCTCTGCCGGCACATTTCAACGATCTCACTCCGCCCGGAAACACAACCGCCCGAAGCACCACCCAGCGCCTTCCCAAAGGTAGTCGTAATGATGTCCACCTTTCCGACAACACCGTATTTTTCATGCGTTCCACGCCCGGTTTTGCCGATGAAACCGGAGGCATGCGATTCATCCACGAACACCAATGCATCATAAGCCTCCGCAAGGCGAACGATTTCATCGAGTTTGGCGGTGTCACCATCCATCGAATAAACACCATCGTTTATGATCATGCGCAGGCGTTTATCTTGAAACTGCTGAAGTTTTTTCTCAAGATGATCCATGTCCCCGTGTTTGTAGGTATCGTGCTCCGCGCTGCACAGGCGCATCCCATCAACTATGGAAGCATGGACCAACCGGTCGGAGATCATGATGTCGTCCTTGGTCAGGATCGCTTCAAATACACCGGCGTTGGCGTCCATGCAGGATGGAAATAGGATCGTATCTTCAGTGCCTAAAAATTCAGTGACTACCTTTTCAAGTTCCCGGTGGATATCCTGTGTGCCACAGATGAAACGCACAGAAGACATGCCATATCCACGCTTATCCAACCCTTCGTGGGCTGCTTTTATTACTTCCGGGTGGCTGGAGAGCCCCAAGTAATTGTTGGCACAAACGTTTATTACATTTCGGATATTTGCTCCAGCCGGGAATTCAACATCAATATCTGCAGCCTGTGGGGAATGGATGAATCGTTCCTGTTTGAACAGACCGGCCTCTCGAATATCACTTAGTTGCTGTTGATATACACCACGCACGCGTTCACTGTAACTCATCGCTTTCTCCTTCTGTGACTTATTCCACTGAACAGCATGTAGAATGAGCACTTCATGCTGTTATTCAAAAATGTGGTTTACAAGTTGAGGGTCAGGATGTGAAACGCCGTACTAGATCGGCAATTTTATTTACACTATCGAATGCTTCCGGTGAGGCATCATCATCCGGAATGGATATTTTATACCTTACTTCCAGGAAGCGTTTCAGCGATACCATGGAAAATGAATCCACCAGACCGCTAGAAATCAACGGAGTATCAAAGGTTATTTTATCATCTTCATTTGCATACTCTCCGATCACATATTCAAGAATAGCATCTTTCAATTCATCCATATTACTCTCCTTCGCTTTATCGGAGGATAATCCAAGGGGCATCACATCCTCCTGCACAGCCGTTTTGACCCGGTTTATCTAATCGTTTTCGAGGGTCGAAGTGTCACCAATCTCCTCGCCCCACTCTTTTGCATGAAGCAAGCGACGCATAATTTTCCCGCTACGAGTTTTCGGGAGCGCATCAATATACTCAATCTCTTGTGGCATCGCCAGGGAGGAAAGTTTTTTACGGATGAAGTTCATGATATCCAATTCCAGTTCATCGGTGACAGAACAACCTGGCTTCAAGGTTACAAAGGCTTTGACAACCTCCATGTTAATTTCATCCGGTTTGGAAACCACCGCTGATTCTGCAACCGCAGGATGTTCCAGTAAAGCCGATTCAACTTCAAACGGACTAACAAGGTGTCCGGCGGTATTGATGATATCATCATCCCGCCCGATGAACCAGAAATAGCCCTCGCCATCAATCCACGCCCGGTCTCCGGGCAGGTACCAGCCGTTCTTGAATTTGCCTTTGTAGGTCTCCTCATTCTTCCAATAAGATCTCATCATGGCAGGCCAGCCGGGGCGAAAGGCAATCAGGCCGATCCCACCTGGTTCATTTACCGGTTCGTAGGTCTGTGGATTTACCACTGTGCCAGTAATCCCTGGAAATGTTTTTCCCATAGAACCAGGTTTAATTTTCAAACCTGGGAAATTGGTAATCATGATCGAACCGGTTTCAGTTTGCCAATATGAATCATGGAAAGCAAGTCCAAACACTTTTTTAGACCAAACCACAGCTTCCGGGTTAAGTGGTTCACCGACACTGATCAAATGGCGCAAACAGGATAAGTCAAAATGCTTAACTATCTCATCGCCGGCTTTCATCAAAGAGCGGATAGCAGTCGGCGCTGAATACCAGACAGAGACCCTATATTTTTGAATGAAGCGGTACCAGGCTTCAGCTGAAAATCCGGAATCAAGAACACATTGGGTTACTCCCAATGCCCAAGGTGCGATAATACCGTAAGAGGTTCCGGTAACCCACCCGGGATCCGCAGTACACCAATAGATGTCATCTTCGGTGATATCCAGCACCCATTTTGCAGTCAAGTATTGGGAAATGAGGGAATAATGAACGTGTTGAACGCCTTTGGGTAGACCCGTTGTCCCTGAGGTGTAATGCAATAAGGAAGGAGATTCGGCTTTCGTCGGAAAGATTTCCAGTTCTTCCACTTTTTTTGCTTCCATTGAAAAAGCAATTTCTCTTTCTTTTAGATCCCTTTTACCATCATGGTCAACAATTATGATGTATTTCAAGTTCGGCAACCGATCAATGATCTTACGTACTTTGGATACATGTTTTCTTTGGGTAATAATGGCAGATGTGCCGGCATTATCCAAACGTACAAAAAGGGATTCATCGCCAAATGCTGAAAACAGGGGTTGTGCAATCGCCCCAATTTTCAGGGTACCCACCAAACCAATATACAATTCAGGAATGCGATCCATAAAGAGGCATACACGGTCCTCGTTTTTCAAGCCCAGGTTCCGGAGAAAGGCGCCAATTGTGTTGGAGTACACCCTGATATCATTAAAAGTATAGCGTTTTTCTTCACCCAATGCATTTTCCCACAGAAGCGCCAGTTTCTCCCCTTTGCCCATCCCGCAGACGCGGTCCGAGCAATACCACCCAATATTAATAACATCACCTGCTTTGTAGCCAAGTTCTTTCTCAGAAATCGACCAATCAAAATTTTTGAGTCTTTCCTCATAGGATCCAATATTTGACATAAATTGGTTTTCCTTTTACTTTTCCAGAATTACAACGGCAATAGCTATTTCATCGATATGAGACAAGGAAATTGATGTTTGCCTGATATGATGACTTTCAAAATGTGTTTTTACTTCTCCATGCAGAATTACTTGCGGCTTGCCCAGTTTGTCAATGACAATTTCAATGTCGGAAAAGGCAAGGCCGTCACGCCACCCACTGCCCAGTGCTTTCAGAAGGGCCTCTTTAGCGGCATAACGTGCAGCATAATGTTCAGATTTTCTGGCCCTGGTTTCACAATAATCCATTTCTCTTTCGGTAAATATTGTCTCCAGATATGGCCTCCCCTCCTCAACCAGCTTCTCTATCCTATCCACCCTAATCATATCTGTTCCAATTCCGAATATCACGCCAATGCCTTTCCACTGGACAGTGTAAAATCAATCCAAAGAAGAAACTTCGAACAATCAGTTACTTTTTTCATTTCAAATAGAGGCGTGTTTTCGCAATTTTAAGTGGGATATGGTAACCTGGCAAGTCGATTCGTGCTGAAATTATAACTCACCTAACAAAGAAAAAGCATAAACGTGGTGCATGAAGAGCGAACATCGATATGAATTCGCTGTTATTAAGAATATCTTTATAGTCATGCCAAATTGAAGATTTCAGAAATACCAAGACGATGTGCCGGTTCGACCTGTTCCTGACTCCAAAGAGTTCGTCCATTTCGATAGCATTGTGGACACAACCGCCAATCTTTCATCCAGTTAGTTATACCCGGTTGATCAGTCAATCCAAGGTTGGTATCTATAACGAATTCGCCAATCACGCCTTTTGGAAACAGACAACAGTGCCCCGAAGGAGTCCATACCAGTCAAACCTGGTGTAGATAATCCGACCATACGTCCACCGCCATTAGTTACCCGCATTTTCTCAACTAACCGGTGAATATTACCAAAACATTTATTTAATTACCCTTCTTGGATATCCTCCGCTAACAACCCCAACTCAGCCAACGCTGCCAGCACTTTGGATTGTGCCCCCGGCTTGACGATGACCGTTACTGGTCCGAGACTTTCGCCCAAGAAACGTCCCGCTTTTGATTTGCGTAACTCTTCCAGAACATCTGGCCGGCAGACCCTTAAAACAACCTGGATCTCCACACGCGCCTCCGTGCCCCTAAGCTCCCAGCGTTTGAGCGCCTTTATAAAAGCGGGGGGAATTTCCACAGCGGCGTTCTTCGCCAGCAGGCTCAGTAACTGATTGACCTTCAGTCCCTGTTCCCCGGCTTTTTTCAAAGAACCGGTTGTAACACGGTAACGGTACTCGTCCGGCTTTTCTTCATCCCATCTGCAGAAGCGGGTAATCTGGTATCTGGCTGCGCGCGGGAATAATCTCGGGATGACGATTTTTCCCTGGGAGGAAACATGAAGTTTGCCACTCTCGGCATTCGTTATTCGAGGTTTGAAATTCACGAAGCGGAAAGCGCTGACAATTTCGCTGCCTGTTGGAGTTGCCAGTTCCACCTGCCCAAACCAGTAGAGCGGACCAGTAATCAGGTAGCGGATTAGCGCGCCGTCTACTTCATCCCAGGACCCAAACCCACGTAGATATACATTATCTGCGATGCGTTTAATGAACCAGGAATCGTAATCCCCGGCTGGGCGAAGGAAATCGGGATATTTCTCTTTGATGGCATAGATAAATGCCGGGAGGCTCCACCATTTGTTTTCGGGGACCGCTTTTAGTAAGGTAAGCAGGAATTCGCGAGTTACCAGAGGCTGGTTGTCCCATTCGCCTTCACAAACAAGACTGGGAATCTGGCGCAGTTCGTTGAAGTTGTTGCTCTCCAGCCATTCATTGAGCAGTTTATCCAGCGCGTCTTTACGCGGGGCTTCCAGAAAAAGGCGCACCGGCTCGATTTGCGGGACTCCACCTGCTGCCCATTTCCCACGGGGAGATGGGCGGATAATTTTTGCCGCTGAAAGGAATTCGGTCAATACCCTTGCCGGGATGAGCGTCTCTGGGGGTGGGAGTCCCATTCGCATGGAAGCGAGGAGGGTGGTGGCGTCGTCGATGAGACGATCAGAATCCGGGATCGGATGTTCGCGTTCTTTTGGCGAGGCCAGCCGGCCGAGAGGCTCATCCCCATGTTTACCTACCAAGGGAATAAGAGATAGAAAAGTCTTATCTTTTTCTCCTTTATGCCATTCATGTCCCTTGTGGTGAATCAGTGGAATCAAATCATCAGGAATATAAGCAAATTCCTGCGCGCCGGCAGGCATATCAAAAAAAGCTCTTGCCAGCAATGCCCGGTAGAAGAGCACTTCCGCGGCAGAGACCGGGTGCAGGAAAATTTGTTCCCGGTCACGCCTGCCAGGGCCGGCTTCACGGATTTCACCAAAGCGGCGGGAAAAGGCCGCCCAAGGAAGTTTCCCGCCTGCTATTGCTAGCGCATCGAGCGCGGAACGGGAGTTGGCGGGGAGCGAGTCAACGATCTCAGCGACGAGTTTCGAGTCGAGCAGCGCTGCAAGAAGGTCTTTCAGAACTGTGTCTGTGTCAGTCGCGACCAAGTCAATCCCCCACAACCGGGCGATGATACGCAGATGACCAATGTCACGACCGTGGAGACTCTGGATGATGTCAGGCATAGGTAATCGTAAACGACAAACGAGTACGCTGCTATTGTACTCGTTTCTCGTCGGCCGTTGCTAGTTCTTTATTCTCTAAGAATCACCTTGGGAGGTCTATAAATTAGGTTTTGCTGGGCTTCGACGCCTTACCCCTACAATTTATTTCCTCAATCACGGGATTCCCTGATCAAACACGTGCGTCCCGGAGCTAATTTCAGGAGTCAGGTGGTGGAAGTGCACCTGTCCCAAGCCTGCCCTGGATGATCTCGCCGCGCCGGTGGCGTTTAGCGCGGTAGAGCGCCTCATCGGCAGAGCGTAACAATCCTGCTGACTCTCTTGCATGTTGCGGATATACTGCCACCCCGCCAGTCACACTCAAACTGAACTGCTCACCGCTGGGCTTTTCGAAGAACAGCTGGCGCAATTCCTGTTGGATCTTATTTGTAACAACCAAGACCTGCGGCCAGTCTGTTTCGGGCAGGATGATAGTCATTTCGTCTCCGCCATAACGTGCCAGAAAATCGGTGGCGCGCAATGCTTTTTGGAATGAGCGTGCAATGGCGCGCAGCACTTCGTCGCCGACTTCATGCCCGAGTGTGTCGTTGATGATCTTGAAACCGTCCAGATCCATCATGACAACCGAAAAGGGCTTTCCCGACCGTTTGGAGCGGTTGATCTCTTCGTCGAGATGCTCGTCCAACGAGCGCCGGTTTGGTAAACCAGTCAACGAATCACAACGTGCCTGCTGGCTGACTGCCTCATGCAGGCGGGCGTTAAGAATGGCAATGGCAGCCTGGTCCGCCAGAAGGGTTAACAGACGGATTTCGGCCTGGTTGAATTCCCCTGCGCTTGTACGCGCTAGATTCATGACTCCGATGACCCGTCTGTCGATCATCATTGGAATACCGATGATCGAACCACGCCAGGTTTTTGGAACACCCTTGTAATTGGGGTGATTCGCCATGCCTTCAACGATGATGGTCTTTTTCTCGCGAGCCACCATACCGGTCAATCCATCAGAACCCGGCTCAGAGTTTTGAACATTCTTTTCGCCATCATTTTTCAAAGAGGCGCCAAAAACAAGTTTTTCTTCCTGGTATAAGTAGATTTGAGCATCCTGCGAGTCTCTTACCAATTGCAGAGCTTCTTTGACTACACTATCCAGAACGGTTTGAAGATCCAGGCTGGAGGTCAGATTCAGGGTAATACGCTTGATAGCATCCAATTCCGCTACCTGGCGCTGAATCAGCATCAGAAGGTTTCCATTATCATCCATCACATCCACAAGATGCTTCGCAAAAGTTTCATCCTCTAGCATCTTGTCATTCATGATGGTCATCAAAAGGTTCAATAGTTCAAGGAAACGTTCCTGTGCGTCAACAGGAATGTCATTTTGTTCCAGACGATGGCGAGCTTCGCGTAAAATTCCGGTGTGCGTTTTCATCCCAATTCTTCCCGCCGCTTATAATGATTACATTAGATAAATATCTTACACTATTATACATTTATCTCATCACCACGCAAGAACAAGATCCTCTGGAAAATGCTGTACGGTTTTTCTCAAAGCCGAAAACAGCACAATTTTTGGTGATAGACAAGGGCAACTTGGAGAACATCTCAGCTCCTAGGAGATGACCGTTTAATAGGGGTAAATCTGGGTATCTACCAAGGGCGAATATCCCCTGCGGGGACGATGTCCCCTGAGGAGACGATTTCCCTTACGGGGGCACGCTCCGCTTTGACTTATGGATGGGGATGTGTTACGGCAAACCCCCGAGACCCAAAATAGGCAACCCATTATGCATAAGGACTGATCTTCAATATAGTCAGAATATTCTGCCACATTCGAAACCAATAGGTGAAACGGGCTAATTGACTTTTTCCCTTAAATTTTGTACACTAAGAGAAGATTTCGATAATCAGGATCCAATCAGGAGGAACCATGGCTGCTCAATTTCAGTTTGTTATGCGCTCCGGACCAAATACCGGAAAAATCTTTCCGCTTGAAGCGCCCGAAATCATCATCGGTCGTGAGGCGAGTAACGGCGTTGCCATCAATGATGCCGAAATCTCGCGCAAACACGCTAAACTGAGCCTGCATGGCTCCGCTTACGTGATCCAGGACCTCGGCTCGACCAATGGCTCGTTCGTTAACGGACAGCGCATCACCGGCACGCAGGTGCTGAACCCGGGCGATACGGTCTCATTTGGTGAAAATATCGTGCTGATATACGAGGCCGCTCAAGACCCGAATGCGACGGTCATTTCTTCAGCCCAGGCCCCCAAGACGCTTGCACCTGCCCGCAAACCGGCTTCGGCTCCAGCGCCAACTCCTTCACCCGTCCAAGCCCAAGTCTACTCCGGTCAAGTGCCTGGTGGCCCTACAGCGGGCGCGCCTTTACCAGCCAAGAAAGGTGGCAGCAAGGCCGTCCTTTTCATCGTCATTGTAGTCATCGTGTTGTTATGCCTATGTGTCGCCGTGCCATTCATAGCTGATGCATTGAAAATGGATTGTGTAGTCCCCTTCAAATGGTTTTTCAACATTGTCGGACCATTGTTCGGATATAGTTCATGCCCTTAAGGATCACCCTGTGGCCAATTAAGTATGCAAACATTAGGGCGACAGTTTTCGCTGCCGCCCTAATGTTTACGGGGTAATTATATTTAGAATCCTGTCTGTCCATAAAAGAGTGCGTTCTGCTGTTTTGTAGTCCCCGCTGAATAATTCTCTTTGAGAGCGGATGAGCAAGGATTCTAATAGCCGGTTCTCCCATCCTTCTGGATGGCGCAGGAAGTCTGCAACAATGCCGCGTTGACGCATGGTTGAAGCGTCGGGCAACCAGGCGGTCAGGAAGAAGGCGGAAGGGTCGAGAACCTCCTGATATTGGCGAACAGCATCGAAGAAAGTGACCGTTAATTGCAGGTCAGTGCTCACCACCTCTGTGACGGGTTGAGATTGCAAGTAAGCAAGATATGCAGTTTCCAGGTCCGCGAAAGAGATGCCGAAGCAGTCTTGCAAAGCAGTATCCAACACCACAGAAACCGTCTGGTTTTCTGGCATGGGAATGGTCCGGTAGAACTCGTTGAATGCACCCCAGCCATAGGTTTCGACCAGATACTGGACCAGCACTCCGGCTTCCAGATAGCCGATGTCATGCTGTTCCTTGTAAAAGTTATCGGCAATAGTGGTAAGTGGGATGTACCAGCCCAGGTTGAGTAAAGCCGCGGCGCGCGGTCCGAGCGGTTCAGGTTTGAAGTGTCCACCGGTCAGATAAACCGCCAGCCCTTCCTGAAGTATGACAGGAAGATAACCGCCGCCCTGCGCTTGGTCATAAAAGTGGACAAATTCATGGTGGAACAAGATGGACATATCATTACCGATGTAATTGTCATCAAGATAAGAAGTGTAGATACCACTCCAAGTGAAACCGCCGTGACCGACGACGCGAGACATAAAAATGATGTTTATGCGTTTATCGAGGCTGGAACCCATTTGAGCCGACACGACTGCAGACTGTTCATCAGCTTCCTGACTGAGGGCAGCGATGTCACGTTCGGCAGCGGTGCCAGAGATGTAGAAGAGATTGCAGCAGGTAGTAGTGGTTGAAACCCAATGTGCGTTAGGCTCCGGAAACGGAATCAGATCTGCCGGGTGGAGTGAGATGGTTTTGGTCCAGGTGGCGTTGTCAGGGAGACGGGTGAAAGTCAGAGAGTAGATGCCAGGTTTCAGGTCGCGCGTGTTCCATACCCACCATAGCGTGGCCTGATTGCGTCCACCAATGCCATAGGGAGCAAATCCAGCACTACCGAGTTCTTGACCTTCAAACCTCACTTCAATAGTGCCGGTTTCATCGCCTTTCGCGGCGGGGATCAGGACTTCGAAACTGACCTGGTCGCCGACGTAGAGCAGCCCGTCGGGGTGGGGGATGACAGTGATCTTTTCGGTGGGCAGGGTGGGTACGCAAGAGGGTAGCAGGAGAAATGCGAGGAGAATCAGTTTGAAGTGCCGCATGGAGGCAATTATAAGCGCACGCCGGTTGTTATTTCCTCCTCTTGACGATAGAATATGGCCAAGGAGATTAATTATGGAAAAGATTCAGCCTCCCTCCTCGCCGCGCTGGGGCGCCATGGCCAAACTCGTAGTGACGTTAACTTTGGTTGTTGTTCTGGGCGCTTTGCTGGTGCGCTTTAAATTCATCATCGGCCCGGTGCTAATGGCGTTCATTCTGGCCTATCTCTTATTGCCGCTGGCCTCGCTGATGAGCAAGAAAACGACTCTCTCCTGGGTTGTGGCGGTCAATCTCATCTATCTGGTATTTGTTCTCATCCTGCTGGCTTTGCTAACCTGGGGTGGTGTGGGCCTGATCGGGCAGGTGCAGAACTTGATCACTGCTGTTCAGAATTACACCAATCAATTGCCGGTATTCATTGAAAGCCTCTCACACAAAATTTACGTACTTGGACCTTTCAGATTCGACTTCTCCACCATTGACTGGCAGACCATCGGCCAGCAGATCCTTTCTTACGTCGAGCCTGCTCTCGGAAAAGTAGGCGGCCTGGTTGGGACTCTGGCAACCAGCGCAGCCTCCGTATTAGGCTGGACGGCATTTGTGGTGGTCGTCTCGTATTTCTTCCTATTGGAGAGTGGTGGTTTTCGAACTCGTATTATCCAGGTGGATATCCCCGGTTATGCTGAAGATATCCGCCGCCTAAGTCACAAACTAGGACACATCTGGAACGCGTTTCTGCGCGGGCAGATCATTATCTTCTTTTCGAAGGTGATCTCGTATATGGTTCTTATGAGTGTCCTGGGAGTCCACTACGCCATCGGAGTGGCACTCATTGCCGGATTTGCCAGTTTCCTGCCGTATATCGGTCCAGCCATCAACTGGATTGTGCTTGGTCTGGTCACTTATTTCCAGGGGAGTAACCCGTTCGGGCTTTCACCGCTGGCCTATTCGGCCGTTGCCATTATTGTTGCTCTGGTCATTGACCAGGTTTTCGACAACTTGGTGGCCCCGCGCATCATGGCAAATACACTAAAGGTCCATCCTGCCTTCGTGCTGATTGCTGCCATCATCGCTGCCAATCTGATTGGCATCCTGGGCATCATCATCGCCGCGCCCCTGCTGGCGACATTGGAACTGGTTGGCCGGTATACCATGCGGAAACTGCTGGATAAAGACCCCTGGCCGCCGGAAGAAGATATCCTCCCGCCCCCGCAAGTGCCAAAATGGCTCCGGAAAATCCGCGCCTGGTGGCGAAAGCGCTTAGGGAAGGAACCGGGCCTGTCAAAAGTAGAATCACCAAGTCTCGAACGCACCAAGAAAGTAAAGTGACTTTGTTATTGTTTCTCTGGGAATTGCCATGGCAATCAGACAAAAAGGGGGTGTTGGGCGGGCGAAACCCGCTCAACACCCCTACACCTTCCCTCTATTACAGAAATATCTAAAAAGGTTTGTTTTTTGATATGCCTTTTGGTCAAGAAGTCCGTATAATGTGAGTATCGAAAAGGAGATTATATATGCCCAAAAATGCCCCTGAACCTAAGACCGATACCTTGGCTGAGACCGGAAGCTATCTGGCTTGGAGAGCCGATGAACCCGACGGTGAAACCACCTACCATCTGGAACTTAACAACGTCACCCTGCACTTTTTCAAAGAAGAGTGGGATGAATTCATTGAATTGATCCACAGCCTTAAGTAAACCCATGAAACTCAACAACGCAATTACCGACATTCCGGGGATTGAAGTCGGCCAAGCCCAGGATGAGGAAGCCCTCACCGGTTGCACAGTCATTCTCTGCCGAAAGGGTGCCGTCGGTGGTGTGGATGTGCGCGGCAGCGCCCCCGGCACGCGTGAAACCGACTTGCTGAACCCCATTAACCTGGTGGACAAAGTGCACGCGGTGGTTCTGGCGGGCGGCTCGGCCTTCGGGTTGGACGCGGCTTCAGGTGTGATGAAATACCTGGCTGAGCAGAAAATTGGATACGGACTGGGCTCCTCGCGCGTCCCGATTGTCCCAGCAGCGATCCTCTTTGACCTCGACCTGGGCAAATCCACCCGCCACCCAGACCTGGAAATGGGTTACACCGCAGTATCCGCTGCGCAATCCGGACCGGTAGCCGAGGGCAACGTGGGTGCGGGTACCGGGGCTACACTGGGAAAAATCTTTGGAATGGCCGGGGCGATGAAATCCGGCCTCGGCACCGCCAGCATCGAGATCGGCGGTGGATTGGTGGTCGGCGCGATAGTAGCGGTCAATTGTTTCGGTGACGTGCTGGATCCAGTGACGGGCCAGATCCTCGCCGGGGCGCGGCCTGCCAAACTTGGTCCGATTAAATTGGGAGGCTCAGGGCCATTCGCTGACACTCTGAAGGTAATGCAGACCCTCGCCGGGAGGACCATTTTTAGGCTGGCCACCGGCGGTAACACCGTCATCGCGGTAGTGGCGACTAATGCCAGATTTAACAAGGCAAAGGCCACTAAAATAGCCCAAATGGCGCACGACGGACTGGCACGCGCAGTTCGCCCAGCACACACCATGCTGGACGGCGATACGATTTTTGCCCTTGCCACCGGTGAGAAGAAAGCCGATGTTAGCATAGTGGGGGCATATACCGCCGAGGTGCTGGCACAGGCAATTGCGAGGGCGGTGCAAGCAGCAAAACCAGCGGGAGGGTTGCCGACAATAAGCTCGTGACGTCCCTTGAAAGGTGTTGTCACACAGCAATCAAGCAATTTCAAGGTACTGGGCAAAGATGTGAACCACTGGGACCTGTGTAAATATGTGAACCAAATCTCCCGGAATCAGTCGTAATTTGATAATAGAGAGTTCAGTTTATTTTGCAAGAAGAAGTAAATCCGCCCATATCCCCCCCATCCATGATTTCCACGCTCCACGTCCACCTTTCTTGCGAATATCTTGCGGTTAGGTGGTTTTTCGAATGTTGACTTTACTCCGAATATTATCTATACTCAATGTATGCTCGCGCGTGTTTATTCCTGTGCTATGATCGGCTTGGACGGGGTGGTGGTCGAAGTCGAAGTGGATTACACCTCCGGCTTCCCCGGCATGACCATCGTCGGTTTACCGGACGCAGCAATCCAAGAAAGCCGCGAACGGGTCCAGGCAGCGGTGCGCAATACCGGGGTGCCCTACCCGCGCAAACGGCTTGTGGTCAACCTGGCCCCAGCCTCGGTCCGCAAGGAAGGCCCAGCCTATGACTTGCCGATTGCCCTGGGTGTGCTGATTTTCACCGGCATGCTACCGCCTGATGCCGCCGAAGGAACGATGGTGGTAGGGGAACTCTCGTTGGATGGAACCGTCCGCCACGCCCGCGGAGTATTGCCGATGGCTGCCACCGCCCGCCAGGCTGGATTCAAGCGGATTGTGGTACCGGAGGCGGATGCCGCAGAAGCGTCCCTTATCCCCGATCTGGAAGTCATCCCCATTTCTTCACTGGGCGTTCTCTTCAACCACCTAGCAGGACGCAAGCCTGTCTCGCCCTATATCCGACTTGAAGTGGAAGACACCCCGCTTTTCCCGCCGACCGATTTCGGAGAGGTCAAGGGCCAGGAACACGTCAAGCGCGCACTCGAAGTGGCCGCTGCCGGAGGACATAATGTGCTGATGATGGGTCCACCGGGGTCGGGCAAGACCCTGATGGCGCGCGCCCTGCCGGGTATCCTGCCGAAAATGTCCATCGACGAGGCACTGGATGTGATCCGCATTTATTCCGTAGCTGACCAACTCCCGCCCGAAACACCACTGCTGCGCAACCGTCCGTTCCGCGCCCCGCACCACACAATCAGCCACGCTGGATTGGTGGGCGGCGGAAACTGGCCTCATCCGGGTGAAATCTCGCTGGCCCATCACGGTGTTCTATTCTTAGACGAATTGCCCGAATTCGGGATGCGGGTGCTGGAAGTGTTGCGCCAGCCACTGGAAGACAAGGTGGTGACCATCAGCCGGGCACAAGGTTCGCTGACCTTCCCTGCCAATTTCCAATTGGTAGGCGCGATGAATCCCTGCCCGTGCGGTTATTATGGCGACCCGGTGAAGCCCTGCACCTGTTCCTCGATGGTAGTGACCAAGTACCAGAAGCGCATTTCGGGTCCGCTGCTTGACCGGATTGACATCCACGTGGAGGTGCCACGCGTCGAGTATGAGAAACTATCAGAGACGCGACTGGGAGAGTCATCCGCTTTGGTGCGGGAACGGGTGGAGCCGGCGCGCGACCGACAACGGGTTCGATTCGACAGTCGAGGGGGGACCCATGTTATGTGCAATGCGGACATGCGTCCCTCGGATGTACGCAAGTTCTGCACTTTGGACGATGCAGGGCAAACCCTAATGAAAACGGCTATGAACCAGTTACAGCTTTCGGCACGGGCTTATCATCGCGTACTGAAACTGGCCCGCACGATCGCCGACCTTGCCGGGAGCGCAGACATTGTCCCGGCGCAACTTGCGGAGGCTCTGCAATATCGGCCACGATTGAACATGTTATAGGTGAACTATGAAAGATGGAATGTATCAATTCATCGTGGGAGTACTGGATTTATTTCTGTGGGGCGGGGAATTAATCGGGGAGGATAACCTGCCCCGGCGTGGACCGGCAGTTTTCATTTCCAACCACCTGGATGCCACTGGTCCGATTGCGGCAGCTTGTTCGATCCCATTAAGGATCCATCCATGGGTGATCGCAGACATGATGGATAAAGACCTAGCACCTGTCTGGCTGCAGTCTGATTTTGTTGAACGGCAATTGCATTTCAAACCCCCGGTCAGCCAGTGGTTAGCCCGGGCGATCTGTAGAATTAGCGTACCGCTCTTTTACTCACTCGGTTGTATTCCGGTGTACACCTGCGATTATGAGCGGATGCACGAGACCCTGGAGATAAGTATGGGTGTCCTGCGGGAAGGAAAATTCATACTGGTCTTCCCGGAAGATTATCGCCTGCCTAAAGACCCAGTGACAAAGATGCAGCCCTTCCAGCACAGTTTTGCCCGCTTGGGAGAGAGGTACTACGCGGAGACCGAAGAATGCCTGGAGTTCTACCCTGTGGCGGTTCACGAGACAGGACAGCTGGAGGTAGGAAAGCCGGTCGTGTTCAATCCGCTCAACCCGGTGGGATTTGAACGACGGCGGTTGAAGAAATTGATGGAAGATACCATCATAGCAATGTATATGCAACTGGAAGGCGGGAACGCATCTAGTGAGCTGATGGTGGAAAGAATGTAGAATTCACCCGCGATTCAGAAAGGAGGAGGCAGACTTATCCCTGCCTCCTCCTTTCTGTTTTCCTGTCCCTTTCTTCTCTGCTCCTCAACTCCTCATTTCTCTCCAACGATCAAGTCCAAAAAGGCTTTCACAACCTTTGGGTCGAAATGCATTCCGGATTGCTCGCGGATATATTCAATCGCCTTCTCGTGCGTCCACGCCAGGCGGTAAGGGCGATTGGAGGTCAGGGCGTCATATACATCCACAACAGCGAAGATACGCGCCACCATCGGGATCGCCTCACCTTTCAGGCCACGCGGGTAGCCGCTGCCGTCCCATCTTTCATGATGACACCAGGGGATATGGATCGCTGGCGCCAGATAGGTGATAGGAGACAGCATATTATAGGCATATTGCGGGTGCTGGCGCATCACACTCCACTCGTGTTCACCGAGTGGACCAGGCTTTAACAGGATACTATCGGGAACGGCAATCTTGCCGATGTCGTGCAAAAGGGAACCACGCCGGGCATGTTCCATTTCCACTTCTTCAAGGCCCATGGTTTGGATCAGGCGCAGGGTCAGGTCAGTGACGCGCAGGGTATGGCCTTCCGTCTCTTCATCGCGCAACTCCAGAGCTTGGGACCAACCCTGAATGGTGGCATCGTAGGCCAGTGTCAGTTCAAGGTTGGTATGTTGTAGATTCTCAAACAAATGGCCATTATCGATGGCAAGCGCGGTTTGCCCGGCCAGCATCTCAAAGAAAGTAATCCATTCCTGATCCACCTGCATGGGAGTGCGTCGGAAGATTTCGAGCACACCCTGTACCTGTCCTTTAGCGATCAAGGGAATGGCATGGTAGGAAACAAAATTTTCTCCCTCCAGATATTGCAACGGAACCGAAGCGGACCCGGAAACGGGAGGCGCCATCACCTGCTCCAACTCATCGGCTTGCCGGAGGTCGGTAATGTTGATGGCGCGACGCTGCAGCACGGATTGGCCAGCAAATCCTTCTCCCAATCGGAGCCGCATTCCCTCGACGACGTGGAGGCGGAAGCCAGTCCCGGCAGCGTATTCGAGCATCCTGGTAAGCGGGTTGAACAAAAGCACTGCCGCAGCATCCGCATTTAATTCCGTCATCACGTGTTCCAGCACAATGTGAAGGGTGACATTCGTATCCACGCTGGCACCGATGGCGGCGTCAATTGAGTGCAGGGCAGAGAGGCGATGCAAGCGCTGCTGGGTCTCGGTAAAAAGGCGCGCATTTTCAATGGCTACAGCAGCCGAGGATGCAAAAGTAACCAGGAGGCGCAAATCAGATTCTGTAAATGCGGCTTTTCGCGAAGCGTTGTCGAGGGAAATAACGCCGATCACTTTCCCCTTGGCGATCAAGGGTGCTGCGACTCCACTTTGAACTGCATCAATCTCTGCAATCGTACCAGTATAGGGGACCTCATATTCGGCATGAACATCATCAATTTTAATGGGGCTTCGTTCGTGGGCAACACGCGCAGAATACCCAATATGACTCGGGATAACCAAGCCTATTAAACGGGGATCAGAATAACCAGACACGGCATGAATGCGAAGTGCACCTTCCGGTTCTGTGAGCAGTATCGCTCCTTTTTCTGCGGCAGGAATCGCATTTCTTGCGCCCGCCAGGATATTCTCAAGAAGAGATTGCAGGTCTATGGCACTCATTAAAGAGTCGCTCACCTGTGACAGAGATTCAAGTTCGACAAGGCGGCGGTGGATTTCTTCAAACAACCGGGCATTTTCGAAGGCAACGGCTGCTTCTGAGGCCAATGTCTCCAAGAAGACCTGGTCTTCAACGGAGTAGACATCTGGTTCGCGACTCTGGGCTGATATCACGCCGATGATTTTATCTTGCGCAAGTAATGGTACTGATAAGACCGACCGAGTCGGTTCTGCTTCACCAACCCTTATGGGTTTCACCCCCCGGGATTTCTGTACATCCTTTATCAGCAGAGGCTTTAGGCTTTTTATTACGCTCCCGGTAATACCGGCCTCCACAGGCAGTTTGGTATTGGGGTGGCGGATCCCCCGTTCAAACAAGTAGGGAGCTTCCACTTCGCGCCCGTCTTCGGTTAAGAGAGAGACGGTAAACTCTTCCGCTGGCATAACTTGCTGCACTGCATGGTGGAGGGCAATGCAAAGTGCTTCAATTTCCTGACCAGCGCGAACGATTTCCAGACTACCTTGATGCAGGGCAGCCTTGCGTTTCTCAGCGCTCACGGCTTCCTGATAGAGGCGGGCATTCTCGATTGCAATGGCCGATTGTGCCGCCAGCGTTTGCAGCAAACGCGCATCTTCTTCACTGAACCTGTTTGCCTGCCGGCTTTCCACTGAGATTGAGCCAATAGCCCGATCCCCAATCATCAAGGGGACATAAAGTCCGGAGCGAATCTCAGGGAAAGTTGAATGGTAACGCTCATCCGTCTGCACCTCCCCACTGCGGATCGTTTTACCGTGTTTGAACACCCAACCGCTCAATCCCTGGTCGGGAGAAGAAAATACCTTTTTCAAACGGTCCATTTCTGCCCGGGTCTCATCTGGATTCAAGTCGGATTTTTTGAGAGCCATTATTTCGAGACGCTTGGTTTGAGGATTGACCAGACGGATCGACGCAAGGTGCCAATCCAGTTTATGTGACAGAATTTCGATCATCTTCTGAGCGATTTTTTCTGGTTCCAACAAGACGCTGATGCTCAAACCGTATTCATAGAGCACTTCCAGGTCGGCGACCCGACGGCGGAGCTCATCTTCCGCCAGTTTACGCTCAGTGATATCGTGCATGTTTATGACCAGTCCATGAATGGAGGATTCACCGAGCAGATTGGTGGCTGTGGCTTCGATCCAACGCCAGGAACCATCTTTATGCTGGTTGCGGAAAGTGGTGTGACCGATTGTATCCGAATGGTGGACAAGCTCATTGAGCATCTGAGCAACGGAACTTCTGTCTTCCGGGTAGATATACTCATAGCCGCTCCTGCCAAGGCGTTGAGCGGTGGCCTGACCTATCATCCTGGCATACGCCGGGCTTTCATACAGGATCATACCGCGCGGATCAACCAGCACAACAGCATCAGTATTGTTCTCGATCAAGAGGCGGTAATATTTCTCACTATTCTGGAGAGCTGCCTGTGCGTTCTTGCGCTCCCCAATATCGCGGCCTGAACCCAGGATAGCAAACGGCTGCCCGTTGGAATCGCGAATGAGAGTGAAGGTATTTTCGCTCCAAAGTACCGTCCCGTCTTTCTTGTAAAACTCCATTTCAATCGTCCGGGGAATAAGCTGTTCATGTTGGGCGAGGTTTTCGGGGGACAGCATTTCAGAAAAGAGTTGAAGAGTGCGCTGAAGTGAATCAGAGGTCATTTGCTTGTCGAGTGGGATCAAATTAATTTCATCGAGGGTAAAGCCGCGCAGACGTGTCACTGATGGACTGATATAGGTGGTACGCAGGCTCAAATCCATCAACCAGACCGTATCGCTCATATTCTCAGCCAACATGCGGTAACGCTCTTCGCTGAGGCGAATTTGCTCTTCAGCCTGCTTACGGTCGGTGATATCAGTGTAGACACCCTGGTCATAGAGAGGGTTTCCGGATGAATTAAGGATGGTTACAGCTTCATCGCGCAACCACACAATGCGGCCATTACGCGTTACAAGGCGGTAATCAGATTTAAACGGCTTACCTGTTTCAAGATGGCTCTTATTTTCTCCCATTACACGGGTGCGATCATCAGGATGCATTATTTTGAGCCATAGGCCAGGGTCAGCCACCCATTCCTCAGATGAGTAACCGGTTATATCCTTGATCTGCGGGCCAATAAAAAGAGTTGAGGCATTTTCATCCAGTGCGTCCCGATAGATGACACCGGGAATTTGCTCAACCAGGTTTTGATAGGATTGCTGGCTCTCTTTGAGTGCATCATCCGCACGCTTGCGCTCGGTGATGTCGCGCGCTACCCAGAGGGTGCTGTCATCCGTCATCGGTGAGATGGACGCCTCGAACCAAACAGTTCGGTCTCCGATGATGAGGGCATATTCAATTTGAGCGGTTTTTTTTGTATCCAAGACCTGCTGCAAAACACTAATAAAGGTTTCTGCCTGTTCAGCCGGGAAGACATCCCGTAAAGACTTGCCGAGCAGTTCTTCCGGTGGTTTGACCAGCAAATTGGGATTGGTGGGGGCGACCTTAAGGTAAACTCCGAAGCGGTCAATCATCAGCACAACGTCGTGCATGGAGGCGAACAGGGCACGTAGTTCAGCCTCAGAAGATGCCAATGCCTCTTCTGTCTGCTTGCGCTCGGCTATTTCCTGTTGAGCCTGTTCGTACAGCCGGATGTTCTGGATGGCGATGGCAACCTGATTGGCAAAAGCTGCAATTGCCGGATTATCCGCGGGGGACAGGTCTGGCCCGGTGACGGCCAGTAAGCCGATTATCTCTTCGCCCACCTTTAACGGAGTAAAAATGCACTGATCCAATTTGAACAGATCCGAAATCATCCGCGCTACGGAGTGTAGTCTCTTTGGTAAAACATCCGCAACGGTTCGTGGGGGCTCTTCGATAAAAATTGTCTCGCCCTTGACTATGACGCGGTGATAAATTGTATCTTCTCTAAAAGTGAAACGGAAATCACTGAGTGAAAGGCCGGTCGCTTTTTCCCCCTTGCGCACCAGGTCTGCCCTGTAATTGAGGTAAGCAATGTGTAGGGTCTGACCATCCTCTGAAAGTTCGAACCCCGTGGTGTGATAACCCAATTGGGTTAACTGATTCTGGATGGCGCCATAAGCCTCTTTGGTAGAACGGGCGCGCTGCACGGCTTGCGCTCCCTGGCTGAGAGCCAGCAGCAGGCGGTTGACATGGGCGGTCTCTTCCTGCGAAAGCTGCAAATCTTCTTCCGCCTGCTTGCGGGTGGTGATATCACGGAATGACCAAACCCTGCCTTGCAGTTTCGTCCCATGCAATAATGGATGTGATAGCCGCTCAAATATTCTTCCATCCTTGAAATCCAGCGTATCAAAACTTTCTCCTTTCGACTTGTATAATGCCTGGACCTTTTTTAGGAAACTCTGCGGGTCGCTTAGTTGATCTAGGACATGTTTAAGAAGGACAGAATCGTCCTTGCTGGCCATCACCGCCTGCGGAATCCGCCACATATCCACAAAACGTTCATTGGCATAAAGCACCTCGTTCTCAATTCCAACAGCTAGAATTCCATCAGCTGTGGATTGTAGAACCGCTTGTAAAGAAGATTCGCTGTTCCGTAATGCTTCCTCGGCTTGCTTGCGCTCGATAGCCAGGGATACCTGCATACTGACTGAGGCGAGGAATTCAAGGTCACGCTCCGAGTAACAGTCCGCATCTTCATAATTCTGGACAACCATCACACCAATGGTCTCACTAGGGGTCTTGAGTGGTGCTCCCAGCCAGGAAGGCGAGTTGGTACCGACGAGATTCACTTCTCCGAGCGCAACCAGTTCGTCGAATCTCTCCTGTGTCAGCAAAAGCGGTTCTCCAGTGCGGAAAACATACGAGGAAATGCTCTTTTCAAGTTTGGAGGGTGGCATGGGCGCATCGTGCTGATCCACCACATAAACCACTTCGAACAAGCCACTTTTCTTATTATGGAAAACAATGAAGAAATTTTCGGCGTAGATCACTTTAGCAATCGATTGATGGATTAAATGGAGAAATTCTTGCAAAGTTTTCGTCACAACCAACCCTTGCATGATCTCCAGCAGGGCCTGGCGTTCCTTTTCCGCCTGACTGCGTTCGGTGATGTCAAGCAACATGCCTCGCGTTCCGGCTACTCTGCCGTCTTCCATGATTGTACGAGATTTGACTTCGACAACAGCTTTCGTTCCATCAGCTCGCACGACCTTAACAATTATCGATTCACGAGAGTGCCCGGTTTTTATTGCCTGTTTAAAGTACCCGGCAACCTCATTCAATATAGATGGCTCAACGAAATCCAAGAAGTTCCTACCTAGTATTTGACCTGGATTTTCGAAACCCATCACGCGGGCGAGGGCAAGGTTGGCAAAGGTCAGCACCCCACGATTATCAGTGAGGAAAAATCCTTCGCTAATTTCTGTAACCAGACCGCGATATTTTTCTTCACTTTCTCGCAATGCCTCTTTCGCCCACTTGAGCTCGGTGATCTCGTGGGTGATGGGAAGACCGTTTTGCGGGAGGTCACCTTTCACGGTCAATTGTTTCGTGTTCTTTGACTTTACAACGGGTTTCTTTTGGGTCACCTTGAGACTCCTATCGGATAGAACCGGAAGCTTTATTAGAGTTCATAATCTCGCCGTGGTATGTAGACGAAACGATATTCATTTTGAATATTCTTATTATCAGTATTTGCGCAGTGTTCTTTCCCGAGGACTTTTACAGGAAGCAGATCTAGTATGGGTGAATGAAGCCAACTCTTCAAGCCTCGCTGTGTACTTTGGTTTTTATTAATAATGCATTCCTTCAAGAATAAGTGCCTATAAGTGATTCTCTCAAAAAAGAGATATAAATGGTGGTGTTACCCGTTATATATCCCCCAATTGTCCCATTGGCGCGGCGATTCCCGGAGAACCACACACGGACAGGTACGGATGCAACCTAATTATACATCTGGAGTGCTTATTATTCCCTTGACATTGCTTAGCAGCCGTGATACGCTTGCGCCCGTTGCGTACCTGACTCACCGGAAGAGGGAGAGTCCGGAAACAATAAAATTTTTATGCAGGAGAAAGAAAAATGTCAGAAGAACGTCATGTTGGTACCGTCAAGTGGTTCAATGCCACCAAGGGCTTTGGCTTCATCGGTCGCGAGGATGGCGAGGATGTATTTGTACACTTCTCAGCCCTCCAAATGGAAGGCTACAAACGCTTGGAAGAGAATCAGAAGGTTGAGTTCTCCATCGAACAAGGGCCCAAAGGACTGCAGGCATCCAACGTTGTGCCCATCGAGTAATCGCATCATTACCACAAATGCCGGGTCTCGAAAGGGGCCCGGTTCTTATTTAATTTACTGGGACGAAAAACCTTATACTTTGTTTGTTTCATAAAATTAAGATAAGATTATCCAATTATGGGTATTCATTTGTCTTTGAGTAACGAATCTCAGCGCCACGAAGTTCTGGCTACCGGGCATGTTGTACCTGAGCAGTCACGCTGTGTCCAGTGTGGAATCTGTTCTTTCAACTGTCCTATCGGTATAGATGTGCGCCGGCATGCCTGGCTGGGGGAGCCCATCGATGACTCCCATTGCCTGACCTGCGGAGAATGCGTACAGCGGTGTCCACGAGGAGTGCTGCGGTTTGAAAGGACGGGTCTGTTCAAGAAGGGGAAAGAATGACCCGTTACGTAATCGTTGGCACGGGCGTGGCAGGAGTGGCGGCCATCAGCACGTTGCGAACCTTGGAGCAGTCTGCCGAAATTACCATGGTGGGGGATGACCCGCATGGGTTTTACTCGCGACCGGGACTAGCCTACTACCTGAACGACGAGATCCCTGAAAAACAACTCACCATTTTCACAAAGGAAGACTGGAATAAACTTAAAATTCGCTATGTCAGGGGAATTGCCACCCGTTTGAATCCCCATAAACACCAGTTGGAGTTCGGTCCCGCGGGCATGTTAAAATACGACCGCCTTCTGCTGGCAACCGGTTCGACCGCTGTGCTGCTGAATATTCCCGGCGCGGAGTTGCAGGGCGTGGTTAAACTCGACGATTTTGACGACACCCGCCACATCCTCTCGTTGGCGCGGCGTGCCAGATCTGTCGTTGTGGTCGGAGGCGGCATCATTTCTGTCGAAATGGTGGAGGGCTTGCTGGCGCGGGGTCTAAAAGTACATTACTTCCTGCGCGGCGAACGTTACTGGCCAAACGTACTGGACGAGATAGAATCACGCCTGTTGGAGCATCGCCTTGCTGAAGATGGCGTTATTCTCCATTTCCACACAGAAGCAGCCGAAGTACTGGGCAAGCGTGGCAAAGTAGTCGGCGTTCGGACCACAAAAGGCGAAATCATCCGCTGTGAAATGGTGGCTGTCGGCATCGGGGTGAAATCGCGCATGGAACTGGCCAAGGCTGCGGGTCTGGCAACCGAGCGGGGCATCCTGGCGGATGAAACCCTTCAAACAAGCGACCCCGATATCTTCACCGCAGGGGACGTGTCCGAGATGCGTGACCCGCTGAGCGGGAAGCCATTCATTGATACGCTATGGCATCCAGCCCGTGAAAAAGGTAAGATAGCTGCCCTCAACATGACCGGCAGGAGGAGTATATATAAAAGAAGAGTGGTTGTTAACATTCTGCGTCTGGCCGGGGTGATGACAACCATTATCGGTGCTGTCGGAAGCGGTGTTGATGATGATCTGGTCAGTGTGGCGCGCGGCTCCAGCGAAACATGGCAGCAGTTACCAAATACCATCGCTTTGGAAAGCAACTCGGATGTTAACCACGTGCGCTTGATGGTCGGTGAGCAAACTCTGCTCGGTGCGATGGTCATGGGTGAACAAAAACTCTCACTACCTTTACAAGAGATAATCTCTTCAAAAGTGGATATTACCTCCATACGGCGTCTGCTCCAGCCCGGAGCACCGTTGGGGCAGATTGTGATGGATTTCTGGGCGAGCACTAAAGTTAGCGATGGAGGATAAGGTCAGCATTAGAGTTGAAGTAAGCATTAACGGGTGAAGAAAACATTAGCGGCAAAGGAGAAATTCATGGCGCGATACAGTACGCAATACAGAGGTAATAAGGAATTTTGGCTTTCATTGTTAGCGGCCATCCTTATCACTGCTGTCTACGCCTTTGTAGTCTGGTGGACGCGTGCAATCCCCCCGGCTGGAGCTTTCTTCGGCCACCTGTTGGGTGTACTGGGTTTCATCCTCATGTTGCTCACCGAAACCCTGTATTCCATCCGCAAACGCAGCCATACCGCACGCTGGGGTAGTATGGCCTCCTGGCTCCAGTTCCACATCTTCACCGGCCTGGTTGGACCCTACCTGGTGTTGTTGCATACCTCCTGGAAATTCAACGGCCTGGCCGGGGCTACCACCCTCCTGACCGTCATCATCGTCATCAGCGGGTTTATCGGACGCTATATCTACACCCAGATCCCACGCACTCTGGATGGTGTTGAAATCGAAACCCCCTCAACAAAGTTCCAGGCAGCCACCCTAGCACGTGCCCGCCGGTTGATGGCGGTCTGGCAGGTTATCCATATCCCGATTGGGATGGCACTCTTCACTGCCGCATTTATCCATATCGGCGCGGCGTTGTATTATGCAACCTTGCTGCGGTAGGTGAATCATGAAAAACACCCGTCTGGGTTGTTTTACCACCTCCGGTTTCATGTCTGCCGTTTTGACCGCCTTCCTCATCACTGGGTTCGCTCTCGTATCGGGCGGCATTGTGTTTAGCCCCGGGGCACTTAATGCTCAGGCTGGTGCACCGTTAGGCGGCGTGAGCTCCCATGCAGACATCGCCGGCCGGTGCAATCTGTGTCACGCCCCCTTCTGGGGCACCGAGACCATGGCTGACAGGTGTGTGGTCTGTCACACAGACGTGGCAGGCCAGCAGCTGACCCCGTCCCCACTGCACGGCGTACTTCCCAACCTGGCCTGTATCAACTGCCACCCCGACCATCGCGGTCCAAATGCTCCGCTGACAGCCATGGATGCCGCTCACTTCCCTCACGATTCGGTGGGATATGCATTGACCGCCCACCAGCGCAAATCCGACGGTTCCTCCTTCAATTGCAAGGATTGTCACACGCAAAACTATGTCCCACCTTTCAACCAGGCCATCTGCACCACCTGTCACATCCAGATTGATACAACTTTCGTGCAGACCCACACCATGGATTTCGGCAGCGACTGCCTGGCCTGCCACGATGGGATCGACATCTATGGACGCAATTTCAACCACAATGGTGTACCTTTCCAATTAATCGGGAAACATGCCCAAGTGCTGTGTGCGCAGTGCCATGTCAATTCCCGCAACATTGCGGACCTCAAGTTCACGCCGCAAGACTGCAACTCCTGCCATGCAAAGGATGATAAGCACACTGGGCGTTTTGGCATGAATTGCGGCGCTTGCCATACTCCCAACGGCTGGCTCCCGGCCTCGTTCGACCACAACCTATCCACATTCAAATTGACCGGTCAACATATCCCCGTCGCTTGTGGGAATTGCCATATCAATAACATCTACCAAGGCACACCTACTGATTGCTATTCCTGCCATCAGAAGGATGATAAACACAAAAACCAATTCGGAACAAATTGCGCCGCCTGCCACACCTCCGCTGGCTGGTTGCCAGTCAACGTCGATCACAATCTGTTCGCCTTCAAATTGACCGGCAAACACACCACGGTTTCCTGTGAGAACTGTCATATCAATAACAACTTTCAGGGTACACCCACCGATTGTTATTTCTGCCACCAGAAGAATGACACTCATAATGGCCGGTTCGGGAAAAACTGCGCCGCGTGCCATTCCACGAGCGGCTGGCTGCCGGCAACATTTGACCACAATCTGTCGGGATTCCCATTGACTGGTGCGCACGTCAGATTGAACTGTACACAATGTCACACCGGTGGTGTTTACAGCAGGCTCTCGACAGCTTGCGCTGCCTGTCACGCCGAACCTGCGATCCATGCCGGGGTTTTCGGCACAAACTGCGCACAGTGCCACAATACCAGCAATTGGAATGCATCCTTCTCGCATCCTGGCGGGTGTGATGGAAATTGTATCAACCATGCAGGTGCATCCTGCAAGGATTGCCATACAGTCAACTATTCCACTGCCACCTGCACCAAATGCCATGACAGCAACAAGCCCGGCGGCGGTGATTAGCATCCGGAGCGAAGTGGCCAGGCTTCCCAAGACGGTCTGGCTTAATACTCTTCTTTTGGTCTCGAGCAGAAGGAATCCTATGCCCGATTTCGACACTTACCTCTCCCCTTTCACGTGGCGCTACGGCACGCCAGTCATGCGGCGTTTATGGAGCGAAACCAATAAACGCCTACTCTGGCGCCAGCTCTGGGTGACCCTGGCTGAAGTCCAATCCGAGTATGGATTGGTGAAACTGGAACAGGCCACCGATCTGCGCAGTCATATGACTGAAATTAACCTGCCACGTTCCCTGGAAATCGAGGCCGAGATCCAGCACGACCTGATGGCTGAGGTGCGAGCCTTCTCCGAGCAGTGCCCGGTCGGCGGCGGAATAATCCACCTTGGTGCGACTTCAATGGATATCGAGGACAATACCGACGCCTTGCGTTTGCGGACCGGACTCGAACTCCTGCTCCAAAGCCTCTCGTCACTTTTGCGGACCCTGGGTCTGCTCATCGAAAAATGGGCCGACACCCCTTTGATGGCGTTCACTCACCTCCAGCCTGCCGAACCGTCCACTCTTGGCTACAGGCTAGCGCTCTATGGACAGGATTTGTTGCAGGATTATCAGGTGATCAAGAATCAGGCCTTAGGGATTAAGGGGAAAGGATTCAAAGGCGCCGTCGGTACTTCTGCCTCATATGCTGAATTGCTGGGTGTAGAGGAACTGGCTGGATTCGAAAGGAAACTCTCTAAAAAACTAGGCTTGTTGTTCTTTCCGATCGCTTCACAGGTGTACCCTCGAAAGCAGGATTATGAAGTTATCTCGGCCCTGGCCGGACTGGGTGCCTCTCTTTACAAAGCTGCATTCGATTTGCGCCTGCTGCAATCCCCGCCCATTGGCGAACTGGCTGAACCATTCGGAGAGAAACAAGTCGGTTCGTCGGCCATGCCGTTCAAGCGGAATCCGATCCATTCCGAAAAAATCAACTCGCTGGGGCGCTATCTGGCGTCCCTTCCACGCATCGCCTGGGATAATGCTGCCCATTCCATGCTTGAACGCACCCTGGATGATTCAGCCAACCGGCGGATTTTGCTCCCCGAAGCCTTTCTCGCTACCGACGAGATGCTCTGCACAGCGAACAGCATTTTCTCCAAACTGCGCGTGGATGAGACTGCCATTGCCCATAACCTCTCAGTCTATGGGCCATTCGCAGCCACAGAACGGGTGCTTATGGCACTGGTCAAAGCCGGTGCGGACCGGCAGGAGATGCACGAACGCATCCGTGGCCACTCCATGAAAACTTGGGATACAGGTCGCTCCGGCGGCGAAAATTCCCTTGTTGCGCTGCTTTGCCAGGATGCAATTCTGACGGGCTTTTTATCAAAGGCAGATATCCGTCTCCTTATGGACGTCCGCTCTCACGTTGGGGACGCACCGCAACGGGCGCGGGCGCTCGTAAAAGTCATCCAGGATATTGTCAAGTAAAAGGAACCTTAATAGCGAAGAGCGGTCGGCTGGACCGCTCTTCATAATATTCTATTTCTGTTTTAATGGGTGGTTTTTGTCTTCGCTCCTGAAGAACGTTGAGAAGAATCCATGTCTGATTGGCCGGGCAGGAGGGGGATGACACTTAAAACGATGAACAACACGGTCAAGATTAGAATGACGACTATCGTAAATGGGGACATGGGTTTCTCCTTTCCTTCAATTCCATATAGATATACGTTGGCAGGATGCTTGAAGTTCGCTTTGTATGATAAAACCCGGATAGTCTTGAATCGATGCTTACAGAATCAGAATAAAAAGAAAAAAGCGCGACTGTCATACGGCAGCGAGCTTTTTAGGTTTGCTCCATCTCAACGAGGTGGAAGGCTCATAATCTCAAAATCCCATCGCGGTGAACATCTCATCGTTTGAGGGGTATTTAAAATCCTCAACGCCACGCTTTTGCGCTTCGGCCTTTTCGCCTTCTTCCAGTTTCGCCAAAAGGATTTTATCCACCAAGCGCTGGTGAGTCTCCTCCAGACGCTGCTCGAATTTCTCCACCACGTTATCAACGTCGCGCATTGGCGATCGAGTCTGAAGATATGCAAGCACCGCTTCAGCCGCGTTCTCGCCGTCCCGGCGGGCGTAGCCAACCAGGCCTGTACTTGCCTGCCGCGCCCAGCCAGCAAGGAACACGCCCTCAATTGGCTGATTGGAATCCGGGTCGAAGGCTTCATAGGAAAGGTTATCCACGGGGAAACGCGGTTCTTTCACAGTCATGTAAGCGTCGTTGTAGATCGGCACACAGAAGTCCCTGTCCACTGTATCACCAATGGCGAAGATGACCGTATCGGCTTCGACTTGGTGGGTATTGCCGGTTCCGCGCGCCTTGACGTTGCCATCTACAGCCGTCAGCGAATTCTCTTCCACTTTCAGCCCGGTTACCCCGGTCATCCAATCTCCCATAATACGGACGGGCGTTGCCAGGAATTCGAAGTGAAAGTAGGTTTGGGAGATTGGTTCAAGAGCCTTGGGCCGTGCGTCAGTGAAGGCAGCCTTGGCCGCGACCGGGTCCTGACCGGCAGCCTGCATGATGGGAGCAACGCGGGTGAACTCGGCATCCAGCGCAGATGGGTCCAGGTTAGCGGCCACACTCTCCATTTCTTTACGAGTAAATTTCACTTCTGCTGGACCACGCCGTACAACGGCGATCACCTCATCCACCTTGCAATCGCGGATGAGATAGTGGGCGATATCCATCATCACATTCCCCGCTCCCACCACGGCTACATGCTTGCCGAGTAAATACTTCCTTCCGCTAAAGGGCGGTAACAGGTTATAGTGGAAAACAATATTCTTTGCATGATACACGCCGGGCAGGTTTTCACCCGGCAGGCGCAGCCACTTTGTGCCCTGCGCGCCGGTGGTCACCAGCACGGCCTGGAAACCGGATTCAAGTAGGTCTTGAAGCACGATGTTGCCGTCACAACATACAGTCACGTTTCCATAATAGTCAATTAGAGGTAATGCCAGGATTTGCTTGAACTGATTACGCAAACCCTGCCTCATCTTGAATTTGTCCCAGTAAATTCCATATTCGGCCAAGCCGCCGGGTTTGATATCGCGGTTGAATAGCACTACCCGCGCCCCACCTTCGGCCAGCTTACGGGCGGCATATAATCCTGCGGGTCCGGCACCGATCACAGCCAGCATATATTTCGAATCTTCCATCCAGATTCTCCAAATCAGGTATTACTGGAATTATAGCCTTTGGTCAATAGTCGGGCAAGGAGAAAAATCGTACTTAAAATAAGCCTCTTACACCGTCCCGCAATTTTCAACTCTATGCTATATTTATATAAAATCAGGAGAAGAACCATGTCATCATTAAACTTCAACAAACCACCCGAAGAGGACAAAAACGGTTCGAAGCCGGAGGCGAAAAAGCAGCCGTCTTTTGAGACAAAACGTGTCGTCCACCTTTCGAAACAGCTCTCCCCTTCTGCGGACGGAAACCCGAGACCAACCACAATTTTTCGACGCAAACCTGCCTCGCCACCGGAAGCCAGAAACCAGCCCGAGACCAACTCTGAGAAATCAAAGCCCGAAGTAGTCCCGAATCGCGGCGAACAAGCAATTCCTCCCCGCACCGGCAAAAACACCAACCCGGGCCTGCGCCTGCGCGCCCTTGTAACTGCGAGCAAGAATACATCGCTACCTAAACCTCAGGACAAATCCCGTTTATTCATCGGGGGTGACCAGACTCGCCGCTCTTTCTGGGACGTGGCCGCCGTATGTTCCTTTATCATCAATGCCATCCTGTTGGCAATATTGCTGATAATGGCCATCCAAATAAATAATTTGAAAACATCGGTGAACGGGTTGCTCAGCGGATTGTACGGAAATTTTATCGAAATGGATAAAGCTAGCATCTCCACCACCATAACGGTTAATAAGCAGGTGCCTATCGATTTCATGCTACCGATCCAGCAAAACACAGATGTAACCTTGACTCAGAGTGTCACCATCCCTAATGCACATGTTGTAATCAACTCCGGGGGTCTCACTATCAATGCTGCCGCCAGTATCATGTTACCAGCTGGAACGAATCTGCCAATTGCATTAAATATGGCGGTCCCCGTCCAATTTAACGTCCCGGTCACCTTGCAGGTTCCGGTGAATATTCCGCTGGCACAAACTGAATTACACCAACCATTGACCGGCTTGCAAGATAGCATTCGCGCTTATTTCTGCAAGTTCGACAGGAATGCCCAGTATCCGCAAGGTATCTACATCTGTGAAGATCATGGTGTTCCAACCGCCCCACCCAGTATCCCATGACCAAATCCTACCGCGAATATCTGCTGGCAAATGGTCTAAAGGTTCTGCTGAAGGAAATCCATACCGCCCCCCTAGTCAGTTCCTGGGTCTGGTACCGGGTTGGTTCGCGCGATGAGATCACCGGTCACACCGGTCTCTCGCACTGGTGCGAGCATATGCAGTTCAAGGGCACGCCCCAATTCCCGTCCAATGTACTGGACCGGGCGGTCTCGCGCGATGGCGGCATGTGGAATGCGTTCACCTACTTCGACTGGACAACATATTTCGAGACCATGCCTGCTGACAAGATTGACCTGGGACTGCGTATCGAAGCTGACCGGATGGTCAACAGCCTGTTCGACGAGAAAGAGGTCGCTTCCGAGCGGACAGTCATCATTTCTGAACGTGAAGGAAGCGAAAACGAACCGTTCTTTCTACTCGGCGAGGCTGTCCAGAACGCGGCCTTCCGCGTCCACCCATACCATCACGAGGTGATCGGCGATCTACCAGACTTAAAGTCCATGAGCCGCGACGATCTCTACGGTCATTACCGCACTTTCTACGAACCAAATAATGCCGTCATCAGCGTTGCTGGGGACTTTAAAACGAACGAAATGATGGCCCGCATTCGTGAATTCTACGAACAGATTCCTGCCGGTCCCATACCGCCTCGCCTATCGCGTCACGAGCCCACTGCCTGCGGTGAACATCGCCTGACGGTAGAAGGGCGGGGGGAGACAACCTATCTTGATATTTCCTACCACGCCCCTGCGGCTAACGATCCGGACTTCTTCCCGGCTACGGTTTTAGACAGCCTGCTGGCGGGTCCAAGCAGCCTCAACATGTTCGGCGGAGGAGGTATATCCAATAAAACATCCCGCCTGTATCGCTCCCTGGTCGAGAAAGAATTGGCAGTGTCCGTCAGCGGCGGGTTGAGCGCCACTGTCGATCCATTCCTCTACAGCGTTGTTATCACCGTCCACCCGAAGCGAAAACCGGAGGAAGCGCTGGAGGCCTTCGACGACGAAATCAAGCGCATCCAGAATGAGCGCATTCCGGGTACAGAAATCACCCGCGCCATTAAACAGGCACGCGCAATGTTTGCCTATGGCTCAGAAAACATCACAAACCAGGCTTTCTGGCTGGGTCATGCTGAAATGTTCGCCACTTATACCTGGTTCCTGACCTACCTGGAGAAACTGGCAAGCGTCACCCCTGCCGACCTGCAAAGGGTTGCCCAGAAATATCTGCGTCCACAGAATCGGGTAGTGGGCACTTACATCCCAACCGAGGTGGAGGTGCAGGTATGAAATCTGTCACCGAGCACTCGCTACCCGGTCCGGACGATATTACCCGCGTTATTCTGCCCAACGGCATCACGATCCTGGTACGCACCAACTTCAACAGCCCGTCGGTGGTCATCGGCGGCTATCTCCCCTGCGGTAGTCTGTTTGATCCGGACGAAAAACTTGGCTTGGCCGACTTCACCGCCAGCGGTGTGATGCGCGGCAGCGAGAAACGTGAATTCCAAATGATCTTTGATGACCTGGAATCCGCTGGCGCCAACCTGTCTTTCAGCGCCGGAGGCCATACCGCCGGATTTACTGGCCGTTGCCTGTCTGAGGATCTGCCGCTCCTTTTCGACCTCCTCGCCGATTCCCTGCGCTACCCTGTCTTTCCCGGCGAGCAAGTGGAACGCCTGCGCGCCCAATTACTGACTGGTTTGGCCATCCGCGCCCAGGATACCGCCGTGATGGCTTCGCTGACCTTCGACCAGATTGTGTTTAAAGGGCATCCTTATGCCCGTCCCGATGATGGCTGGCCAGAGACGATCCAGGCAATCACCCGCGACGATTTGGCAGACTTCCATCGCATCCATTACGGACCACGAGGCTTAGTTCTTGCCATCGTCGGTGCGGTCGAGCCAAAAGCCATCGCCGGGCAGGTTGCAAATGTACTTGGTGATTGGACCAATCCGTCCCAGCCGGAATTACCTGTCCTGCCAGAACTCAAACCTCTGAAGAATACTGTCACCCGTAAGGTCAAAATCCCCGGCAAATCCCAAGCCGATCTTGTCATTGGTACCTCTGGTCCGCGCCGTAAAGACGCAGAGTATATACCTGCATCGCTGGGAAATTCGGTGCTTGGTCAATTCGGCATGGCCGGGCGAATTGGCGAAGTGGTACGCGAAAAATCCGGGCTGGCTTACTATGCCTCCTCCTCCTTAAGCGCCGGGATCGGACCTGGCGCATGGGACGTCAGCGCGGGAGTCAATCCTGAAAACGTCCAGAAAGCCCGTGAGCTGATCTGCAAGGAAATTGCACGCTTCGTCGAGAAGGGTGTCACCGCTGAAGAACTGGCCGACAGCCAGTCCAATTTTATTGGTCGGCTGCCGCTCTCGTTGGAATCCAACGCCGGGGTGGTCAACGCTCTGTTGAACATTGAGCGCTTTGATCTGAGCCTGGATTATTACCGTCGCTACCCGGGGCTGGTGCGAGCCGTCACACCCGAAGATGTGTTGGTAACGGCGTGTAAATACCTGCATCCCGAAAAACTTGCGGTTGCAATTGCAGGCTCCTGAGAAGGTTTTTTTCGACCCAGGTTTACCACGATAACCATGGTATTGAAAACTGGAATTGATATTATCGAAATCCCCCGTATCCAGACAGCCCTTGATCATCACGGTGACCGCTTCCTGCAACGGGTCTTCACCGAGGCCGAGATTGCCGAATGTAACGGACGAACCGATGCGCTGGCTGCTCGTTTCGCGGCCAAGGAGGCGACGGTCAAGGCGCTCGGAACAGGTATCGGTCCAGTCAGTTGGCGTGAGGTCGAGACGTTGCATAAGCGCAGCGGGGAACCGTACCTCACCCTGCACGGCCGGGCGGAACAGGTGGCAAATTACCTGGGTCTGACCTCCTGGGCGGTCAGTCTGAGTCACAGCCGGGATAACGCCATCGCGGTGGTTGTGGCGATTGGTGATTAAGACGAGAGTTTCCACACTCCTCGCGTGGAAACTCTATGGTTTAGGAAGGATGCCCCCAGACTTAGAAAGGGGCTCAGTTTAGTCCTCGGTGCCGATCCACAGATGGCCCGGCAGGATGGCACGGTTTGGGCGGACAGCAACTTTCCCGGCCCTCCCTTCGACCAAATCGGGGCGATCACCCAGCATGGAGGGGTGAACCAGGCACAAGTCCGGGACAAGGCCGTATTTCTGCCGGTAATAATCGGCGGCGCGGCTGACTTTCGCAGTCAGCGCAGTGCGGGGGTCATTGTCAAACCACAGCATTCCAATGTTCATGGCAAACTCCTTGAGGGGTTCTTGAGTATTCCCGTGCAAGGGAACTTACGTTATTCGATGGAAGGCAGCCAGAATTTTTGCCAACCTTCCGGGCGTAAAAGACCAAATAGCTTGCCGGGTAGCCATGCAGCGACCGGCAAGGGTGCTTCACTTTGGTAGCGTTCTGCCTTGATTTTCGGTTAAGCCTGGTGGTCAAGGTGAAACTGGTCAGTGGTCATATGGGTCATCTTTAATAATCAGAACTTATGTTCTAATCCAATAATAGCACGCATGTTCTGCAATGTCAAGCTTTTAAGTACAATTTTTCAAATCGCCTGATTAACAAAAAAGGACGGCAGGGTGTACCTGCCGTCCCAACTTGCTTCTTTTCCTACTTCTTGCTTTTTTCTTCTTCTTTCTTCCCCTTCCCCTCTTTCGTCTTAAACTCCAATCCACTATCGTCAGCATTGGTATCCACAATCACTGATATGCCGCTGGGGATCTTCCCACTCAGTAATTCCACCGAAAGCGGACTCTCGACGTATTTCTGCAAGGCACGCCGCAATGGACGGGCACCGAAGGCCGGGTCATAACCGGTCTTTGCGAGCCATTTGCGCGCCGCTGCACTCATTTCAACTTTAACCCCAAACTCGCTGAGGCGGTCCTGGATTTCCTTCATTTGCAGGGAAACAATCTGCTCCATCTGTGCCACTGTCAGCGGCGAGAACATAATGATCTCATCGACGCGGTTGAGGAACTCGGGCCGGAAGGTACCCTTGAGCGCTTTCTCAATTTTATCGTGAGTTTCGCGGTCTTCGTCAGTCACAGTTGGCTGGAGGAAGCCCAGAGTGCCGCCCTTGCGCACATACTCGGTGCCCAGGTTCGAGGTCATGATGAGCACCGTGTTGCGGAAGTCCACAACATTGCCCTGACCGTCGGTCATGCGCCCATCGTCCAGGATTTGCAGAAGCGCGTTCCAGACTTCGGGGTGAGCCTTCTCGATTTCGTCGAACAACAACACCCTGTACGGGCGGCGGCGGACGGCTTCGGTCAACTGGCCGCCTTCCTCGTAACCAACGTATCCGGGCGGCGCGCCGAATAAGCGGGATACCGTGTGCTGTTCGCGATACTCGGACATATCAATCCGCACCAGGGCTTCTTCGTCGTCGAACATGAACCAAGCCAGGGCTTTTGCCAACTCTGTTTTGCCCACGCCTGAGGGACCAATAAAAATAAACGAACCGATGGGCCGGGATGGGTCCTTCAAGCCAGATCTGGCCCGCCGGATGGCGTCAGATATTGCGTGAATGGCCTCGTCCTGTCCAATGATACGCTCATGCAGGCGTTCTTCCATCTGTAAGAGTTTTGCCGACTCGGTCTCCATCATCTGGTTGACCGGGATGCCGGTCCACTGATGGACAACTTCAGCAATGTCGTTCACATCCACTACTTCATCGAGGTGATGTTCGGATTCCCACTTGTCGCGCTTTTCTTTAAATTCACCTTCAAGGCGCAACCGGTTGACCTTGATCTCGGCGGCACGCTGGTAATCACGTGCGTTGGAGGCGGCGTCTTCTTCAGCTTGCAAATGGTCAATTTCGGTTTTAGCGATTTTCAATTCGTCAGGTAGGGAGTAAAGCGCCACGCGCAGTTTAGCGGCGGACTCGTCCATCAGGTCAATGGCCTTATCCGGTAAATGGCGATCAGTAACGTAGCGGTCAGCCAGGCGTGCGGCAGCCACCAGCGCATCGTCCGAAAAGCGGACTTTGTGATGCGCTTCGTAACGGTCGCGCAATCCTTGCAACATTTTAATAGTATCGTTCACGCTCGGCTCTTCCACATAGACCGGGGCGAAGCGACGTTCGAGGGCGGCATCTTTCTCGATATACTTGTGGAATTCGTCCAGCGTGGTGGCACCGATACATTGCAACTCGCCGCGTGCCAGTGCCGGCTTGAGCATATTGGAGGCGTCCATCGCTCCCTGCGCAGCTCCAGCACCGACCACGGTATGCAACTCATCGATCATCAGGATGACTTCGCCTGAGGATCGTTGGACCTCTTCAATAGCTGACTTTAAGCGTTCCTCGAACTCGCCCCGGAAGCGCGAACCGGCAATCATCGCACCCAAATCAAGTGAGACCACCCGCTTGCCGGAAAGGATTTCGGGCACATCGTTGGTGGCAATTTTCTGCGCCAGCCCTTCGACGATGGCTGTTTTACCAACGCCTGCTTCACCGATGAGGACCGGGTTGTTCTTGGTGCGGCGAGAAAGGATCTGGATGACACGCATGATTTCGTTGTCGCGCCCGATGACCGGGTCCAGCTTGCCTTCACGCGCCAGTTGGGTAAGGTCGCGTGAATATTTCTCCAAAGTGCGGTAACGCGTCTCGGCTTGTGGGTCGGTGACACGCTGCCCGCCACGCAGTTGCATAATCGCATCCTGCACCCGTTCACGGGTCAGGCCGGCGCTTTCGAGAATACGAGCGGCGGAGGTATTCCGTTCGCTCATAATGGCAAGGAAGATGTGCTCGGTTGATATATATTCATCCTTCAAGCGGTTGGCTTCCTCATTCGCTAGGTCAATAATACGTTTGACGCGCGGGGTGATGAAAATCTGTCCCGCCCCACCGCCAAAGATATTGGCTTTGGGCGTCATGCGCAGAGTCTGGTCAAGTCGTTCTGTCAGCGCCTGGGCGTTGATACTCAATTTTTCAAGAATCTGGGGAATCACACCACCAGGTTGCTCAATAAGCGCCAGCAGGATGTGTTCGGTGTCAATCTGGTTGTGACCGTAACGCTGGATGATCTCGGCCGCTCGCTGAGCAGCTTCCTGTGCTCGTTCGGTAAATCGGTCAAATCGCATCATAGGTTTCTGTCCTTTTACTGCTTCTTGCATAAATTTATAAAACATGAACGACCAAAATACAGGGAAATACTGCTATTTTGGTTCAAATTAATGTGCAGTACACTGGTATCAATATGGATAATGAAAGGATTATAACAAAAAGAAAATCAGCAAATAAGCTACAAGCCATAAGAATTCTATATGAGTCTGCAAAAATCTTTAGCTTCGTTTTCAATGCATTTTCCATATCGGTAAACTTCGAAAACATCCGTCACATAATATTGTATATGAGATATGGGAATGGGATGCGAATATTTAGATAAAAATTTAAGAATTTTTTGTCCGGGCTATGGTTCTTTCGGATTGTGCAGCCAGGCTGAAATAGGTTTACAAGCCTTATCTGGAGAGGAATTACTAATTTCTGCTAGCAACCCCTCTCCTGAATGGGGAGGGGTTGTATAATACCTGCATGGCTGCCATCGCCGTCCCCATCACAGCTCAAACCCCACAAATGCGTCCTCTCAATATCGTTCGCGATCTGCCGGGTGTTGCCGACCTCGTCGAGAAATGCTTCGCCGACACAATGGACACTGACGGCCGCAATTACATCCAGCAGATGCGCAACGCCGGGAAGGATAACTTCTTCCTGCGCTGGGCAAGCAGTGCTGTTGAGACGGTCTCCATGCCGCTCTCCGGCTATATTTGGGAAGAGAACGGTGATATCATCGGCAACGTCAGCCTGATCCCCTATCGCCACTCCCGGAAAAAATATTATCTCATTGCCAACGTCGCTGTCCGTCCGGAATTTCGAAACAGGGGTATCGGGCGGGCTCTGACGCTCGCTGCCATGCAGCATGCAAAACAACGCCATGCTGACGAGACATGGCTGCATGTGCGCGATGACAACCACGGAGCGATTGAACTCTACCGTTCCATGGGATTTGAGGATGTCGTCCGCCGTACTAACTGGCAGGCCCTACCAGACCGGAACGCGAGCGCCGGGAACCTCGGCATCGTTGTTACAAGACGCACCGCACGAGACTGGGCTTCTCAGGAAACCTGGCTGCACCGCCTCTATCCAGACCTACTGTCCTGGTACCAGCCCATGCCCTGGAACTCCCTGCGCCCCGGGCTTGGGCCAGCGCTCTACCGCTTTCTGTCAGATTATGATGTTCGTCACTGGGTGGCGCGCACAGACAGCATCCCATCTGCGATAGTGAGTTGGCAAGCGATGGCAGGTCGAAGCAACCGGCTTTGGGCTGCTGTCTCTCCGGAGAGCAACGAGAGCATTCTGACCGCGCTCCTGCTACACGCCCGTCACGAATTAATATGGAGAGAGAAGATCAATTTGGATTTTCCTGCCGGGCAATACAACGCTTCCATCGAAGCGGCAGGCTTTCATCCGCAGCGCACGCTCCTGTGGATGAAAAGCAATGAAACCTAGTCGAACGAAAACCGTAAGTCTATCTGAAGTAATCAAGGAAACCACAAGGAGGTTGAAATGAAATTCATCTTACGTCTGGCAATCAACATGGTGGCGTTATACGTTGCCTTCGTCCTGTTGCCGAACAATATCGCCCTTGAAGGTAGCATGTTAAATATCATCTGGCTGGCGCTTATCTTTGGCTTAGTCAATGCCATCCTGCGTCCACCCTTCAAAGCGTTATCCTGCCTGCTCATCGTCCTGACCCTGGGTTTGTTCACCCTGGTCATCAACGCCCTTCTCTTTGCCCTGACCGGCTTGATCGGTAACTTTTTTCACGTTGGCTTCACCCTGGCCGACCCATGGTACTGGAGTGCTTTCCTCGGCTCGCTGGTTACCACAGCGGTCAGCCTGGTGCTCAGTCTGATTTTGCGGGATGAGTTGAAGGGCCGCCGTCACAAGACGCACAATAAATAAGAAGAGAGATCGCTCTGCTTCAATATGAAATAACCGCAGGGGCATGTTTCAACATGCCCCTGATTATTTTAAAAAATGAACAAGAATACCAGATCGTTCACATTCGTCCCGGTTGGTCCCGGTTTGAGCAAATCATCCAGGGTGGAGAAGAATGTGTAAGAGTCATTCCGCTCGAGGAAAAGCTCCGGATGCAAACCCAGCCTGGCGGCGCGACGCAAGGTCTCGCCGGTGACGACTGCCCCGGCCGCATCGGTAGGGCCATCCTCTCCATCCGTCGCAAGAGTAATCAGCATCACTTCGGGAAAATCTGCCAGCTCACTGACAGCCGCCAGGGCCAGTTCGGTGTTGCGCCCACCTTTTCCATTTCCCGTTAGCGTGACTGTCGTCTCACCGCCCACAACGATGCAAGCCGGACCCGGGAGCGGTTCACCGGTCAACTTGGCCTGTCGAAGATAGGTGGCGAGTTCAAATGCAGCCTCGCGGGCTTCGGCTTGCATGTCGGTACTCAGCAAATATGGGTGGAAGCCCTCCGCCTCGGCCTGTGTCAGCGCGGCCTGCGCTGCCAGCAGGTTGCTCCCCACTATGACATTTTGGACTTTCTTGAATATGTAATCGTCTGGTTTAGGTGTTTCGGGAGATTCCCTGAGGCAAGGGAGGATGGAAAATGGAATGCGATTTTCCAAGCCGTATTTTGCCAGAATGGACAGCGCGTCCGCGAGCGTCGCAGGATCGGGAGCGGTCGGACCGGCGGCAATCGCTTCGAGCGGACAGCCAACCACGTCTGAGAGAATCAGGCTGACGATGGTTGCCCCATTGGCCATCTTCACGATTCCACCGCCCTTGATATGATCCAAACGACGGCGCAGGGTATTAATTTCGTCTACGCGCGCTCCGCAGGCGAGCAGCGCAGATGTGAGCACCTGGGTGTCTGCCAATGAAACCCCGTCTACCGGTGCAATCACCAGCGCTGACCCGCCGCCGGAAATCAGGCAGATGAGCAAATCATCAGCTTGAAGGCTGGAAACCAACTCGATGGTTTTTTTACCCGCCGCGAGGCTTTGTTCGTCCGGGACGGGATGACCACCAATAAGAAGGGTTAATGGAGAATAACTGGATGTGACCTGCTTGGGAATCACCAGCCCGGCAGATAGTCGATCACCGAGAATCTCCACCAGCGCGTCCGACATGGCAACCGAGGCTTTGCCTATCCCCAGCAGGACCACGCGGCGGAACGATCGAAGGTCGTAAGCCCGGCCTGAGATGGTGAGCATATCCCCATCCCGCTGGACAAAGCGCCCCACCGCAACGCCCGGTTCCACGGCAGTTATTGCGGCGGCAAGAATCCGGGTGATGCGCTCCCCTTCCGGGGCGGCGCGCAGGCTGGAGGTCCAGAATGACTCGGCAGAAAGCATGGTCGTATGATAGCATTAAAGTATGCCCAAACCCAGAGTTTTTGTCACCCGTCTCATCCTGGAGAGCGGCCTGAAACTGGTACAGGATTTTTGTGAGGCCGAAATCTGGCCCGGTGAATTACCACCCAAACGTGATGATCTTCTGCGTTTTGTTCATTGCCAGAATGGATTGCTGTGCCTGCTGACTGACCAGATTGATACCGAAGTGATGGACGCTGCCGGGCCGGGGCTGAAAGTCATCAGCAATTGCGCTGTCGGCGTGGATAACGTGGACGTACCCGCCGCCACCGCTCGCGGCATCCCGGTGGGCAATACGCCCGGCGTCCTGACAGAGGCCACCGCCGACTTCACCTTCGCCCTGCTGATGGCCGCCGCCCGCCGGGTGGTGGAGGGTGAACGCCAAGTGCGCTCGGGTGGCTGGAAAACCTGGAGTCTGGATACCCTGCTCGGTGCGGACTTCGCCGGTGCCACGCTGGGTCTCGTCGGCTTCGGACGGATCGGGCGGGCCGTGGCTCACCGCGCAACCGGGTTCGGGATGCGAATCCTTTTTTCAGATCCCAATGTAGTCGCACTACCCCGTCTGGGAACCGGGACTGCGCCAGAGCCGGGAGTGGAAGCAACTCAAGTGGATTTCGATACGCTGCTGCGGGAGGCGGATTTTGTCAGCCTGCACACCCCTCTGACCGATGAAACACATGAGCTGATGAATGCTGCCGCCTTTTCAAAAATGAAACCCACAGCAATACTCGTCAATACCTCGCGCGGCTCGGTGGTGGATCAGACGGCGCTTTACGAGGCGCTGAAATCCCACCAGATCTTCGCCGCTGCCCTGGATGTGACCGTACCGGAGCCGCTCCCTACAGACAGCCCCCTGCTTGCACTGGAAAACTGCATCATCGTCCCACACATTGCCAGCGCAAGTTGGCAGGCGCGCCAGAAGATGTCCCGGATGGCGGCAGAGAATCTCATCGCCGGTTTGAAGGGCGAGCATTTGCCGAACTGCGTCAACCCAGAAGTGTATCCTCGGTAAATAATAAATCACGGCGAAGAAAATATGAACGCGAAGAACCCATTGAAGAAATTCTCTCCCTTCCAATCTTCGCGGTTAATCTACATCATTACTGGTTTCCCCGTTTTCGCCGACTCGAACAGCGCCAGGATGGTGGCGGTGTTGAGGCGACTATCTGCCAGACTAACACGCGGCGGCTTACCGAGCAGGATCGCATCGGCCATGTCTTCTACTTCGCCGATATAAGCCTCCGTCCCCTTCACAGCAATAGTCTCGGTTTTGCCGTCCTTTGTCAGATAGAGCGTCTCTTTCACGCCGGGGTTGAACGGTTTGGGGATGATCAACGTGGCCTCATCCCCAACGATTTCCATGAAGACGTGATACGGTATTTTGACACTGCAATCGAACTGGGCATAGGCATTCTCCGGGAATCGCATTTGGGCGGTGAACACCTCGTCCACGCCGGTCAGACCGGTCACCTGCCAGCCAAACACTTCCAGAGGCTCCGAGTCGAGAATGAAGCGGGTATAGCTCAGTGGATAGCAACCCACGTCCCACAGGCCACCGCCGCCCATCTCCGGTTTCCAGCGGTAATTGTCGGGGTCGGTTCCCGGGTAGGTGTATGAACCGCGAACCAATTTAATTTTCCCAAGTTTGCCGCTCGTTACAATTTCCCGGGCTTTCAACGTCTGCGGATGAGACCGGTACATGAAAGCTTCGGCGATCACTTTGCCAAATTTCTCCGCCGCGGCGGACATTTCGTCCACTTCGGTCAGTCTCAACGCCAGCGGTTTTTCACACAGCACGTGTTTACCGGCCTGGACGGCTTTAATCGTCCATACGGCGTGCAAGTTATTCGGCAAAGGGTTGTAAATGACATCGACATCGGGATCAGCCAACAGGTCCTCATAAGAACCATAAGAGCGTTTGATTTTGTTCTTGCGGGCATATTCGTCAGCCTTGTCCTGTGACCGGCTCGCGACCGCCAAAAGCTGGTTCCGTTTGGAGGTCCGGAGAGGAATGAACAGGGCTTTGTTGATGCGGGCGGTACTAAGCAGTCCCCAGCGGAGGCGGGAAGCGGGCATGGTTGTGTCCTTTCGTGGCAGTCCCGATTCCGGCACGGGACAGGGATCGAGTGTAGAGCAATCCGGGCCAGGAGTCAAGTATAATGCGGCCATGACCGAGTCTATTCGAAGCCCCTCGCTTTTCCGTCACTTCCTGGCGCTCTTCGGCTGGACACGTTCCAGCAGCGTCCTGCTGGGCGGATTCTTCCTGATCTGCGGGCTGATTGTCTACGTCTGGTGGCCGCTGGCGCAGGAAGCACTTGCTTACGTCAATTGGAGCGGACCATGGTGGCTTTACATGGACTGGCTGTTATTGGGGATTTTTTCTTTCATGAGCCTTACCATCATTGCCCGCGCAGACCTGGGCCGGGATGTGCTGATCGTGTTCGTCGGCATGTGCGGCGGGCTGGTAATCGAATCATGGGGCACGCAGACCAACCTGTGGCATTATTTCACCGCCGAGCGGCCGCCGTTTTGGATCATCCCGGCCTGGCCAATTGCAAGCCTTTCAATTGACCGGATTACGAGGATGTTGGGATTTCTTACCACAAAGGTCACGAACCTCAAAGGACGGAGGCGAGCGGAGCATAAAGGAATTATTTTTGACACCTTTGTGATTAAATCCCTTTATTGGATCATCTTCATTGGTTTCTACGGATTGATGCTGTACTTCGTAACTCCAACATTCGGAAAGTCCTACACCGTCATGGCGCTGCTGCTGGTTGCGCTGTTGACCATGACACCGACCGACCATCGGTACGCTGTATTGACCTTCCTGGCCGGGGCAGGTTTGGGTTACTTCCTCGAATTGTGGGGCACCACGCGCCAGTGCTGGACGTATTACACCTTCCAAACACCGCCGTTCTTCGCGGTGCTGGCGCATGGGATGGCGGCGGTGGCATTCTGGAGGGCGGGATTGGTGGTCAAATTGGTATGGGGGAAATTGGCCAGACGAATCTTCGCAGGAAAGATCACTTTCAGACCGGGAACTTAACCACCATAACACAAAGGTACAAAACAATTCGTGCCTTTGCGTCTTTATGGTCTCTATCTTTCCTATAAATCCATAATTTGAATTTCAAGGATTTTCCACCTTGAGGTGAACCAGCGTCCCGTTCCCTGCATTCGCGATCCACAGGCCACCGGAGCCGTCGGAGGCGATGCCGCTGGGTTGAAGCAACGTGCCTTCCGAGCAGCCATCCCACACGCGGAACGGTTGTCCGCCTGGTGAGAAGGTGATAACCCGGCATAGTTCCGGGTCCGTAACGGAAATGTTGCCGATCGCGTCCAAAGCAATGAAGGGCTTATTCTCTACTGACTGCCCGTACCAGCCATCCACCGGCCATTCTGCAATGGCGGTATAGACCAGCCCGGCCGCGTCAGGGGCAAAGACCTGTACGCGCTGGTTCCAGGTGTCTGTCACATAGACGTTCCCAGGGGCGTCCAGGGCCACCGCCACCGGCTCATCCAACTGACCCAAGTCCATGCCCGGTGTGCCAAACTGGGTAATGTATTCCCCCTGCGACCCAAAGATGACAACACGTTTATTGCCGGTATCTGCCACATAGACGCGGCCCTGAGCGTCCACAGCGAGGCCGCGAGGACCGTAGAAGGCGTCGGAGCCATCGGAGGCCTGCCCGAAAAAGCCCCACATTGTAACGAACGTCCCATCAGCGGTGAATTTTTGGATACGATAGTTCCAGGTATCTGCCACATAGACGCTGCCATCACGAGCGACGGCGATACCCCAAGGCTCGTTGAAAGTCCCGCCGGGAGCCTCGCCCTGAGACACATCCGCCCGTGTGCCCCAAACCTTGAGCACTTCTCCATCCTGACCAAGATGTTGGATACGGTTATTCATCGAATCGACTACGTACAAGCTGCCATCCACAGCCACAGCGACGGAACGCGGTGATTGGAACTGTCCCGGTTCAATGCCGGCCGTGCCCAGCACGAGGTCAGGGGAGACCGGGGTGGTTATGCTCGCATAGGGGTCAACAGGAGCGGTTAACGCTTGAGCGCTGGCGCCATAGGGCCAGAGTTGCGCAGCGATGTCCTTGCGGATGTAGTAATGCATCCGGGCGGAGACGCCCCAATCGGTGAGAGTATAAGCGGTACTCTGTTTCAGCGCACCCCATGCGGTAAAGTCGTCGTTTAGCCAGATTTGTAAGACCGCGCTGCGTACATCTGGATTGGTGAAGAAAGGCTCGATGTGAGGCCAGGCATATTTCAGGTATTCGACTATATTCATCGCTGGTATGGCCTTGTCAGTCCCAGCATACTCCTTCTGGATGGCAATGGTGCGTTCAGAATCGATCGAACTCCATTTCAGGTTCCAATAATCCATGTTGGGCCACCACAGACGCATGCCTGCAAATTCGACGTAATCTTGCCGGACCACAGGCGCCAACTTGGTCAGGTTTTCATCCCCCACGGTGATCACCAGCGCCCGGCGCAGGTCATGGTTTGGGTTTACATCATAGTCAATCTTGTTGGTGAAACGACGCATGTACCACCAGTACGGGTAGCGAACCTGGTTGTCGTAGGCCACCACGATATCGGTTGTGTTTCCGGAGGTACGGATGGACATTTCCTCGATTTCTCCAAACAGCACCTTGGGATCTGGCGCAGCATGGGCGTAGACCAGATACTCGGTGGGGAAATCATAATTGATATACGCGACCCGGAAGGCATCCCTCCCGGTCAGCACGGCCAGGAAGCCTAAAAGGACTAGCGTGACGAGGCGAAAGTAATTCCGGAAGCCCTGCCGTCCGGGAACCAGGGCTACCCCGAAGGCAGTCACCTTCCCCCAAGGCACGGCCTCCACCAGCCAGCCGATGGCCCAAGCCGAAGACAGGATCATCGGCAGGGCAATGTGTATTGTCAGCCAGGGCATCTTCTCTCCGGCATATGAGAACACAGCCAGGCTGCTCACCGACCAGAAGACCAGCAACGCTGCCACCGGGACCGGGGGCTGGCCGTAATCCGATTGAGGCCGGGTAAACGGCTGGCCCGCCTGGCTCTGCCACAGCCGCGCGAATGTGGCAATGCCTGCTGCCATCACCGTACCCAGGGCAGCCAGGAACTCGTACATAGGGATCATGAGCAGTACATAATAGTATAGGGGTTGGCCGCCGCGCGCCACGCCTTGTTGTTCCATCCAATAACTTAGCTCCCCCACCAGCCCGCCCACAATTCCTTCCGGGTTGGTGAAGAACGTGCTGTAGAGCAAGAATAACGGTACAAAAAACAGCCCAGCGTGGAGTAGCCACTTGCGCCCAAACCACCACAGCCCCATAGCAATGCCTATGGCGGCCAGCACTGCGGCCACTCCTGCCACCCGCAATAGGCCCGTGCTGGTGTAATCCAGGGGCGTATATCCCATTAACTTGATCGGGATGGCCCCCAGCAGCGGCAGGATGAACGTACCGAGCAGAATCAGCATGTCGGACGCTCGCTCAGACTTGATGACGACCCAGCCGAGCCCTAGCACCAGTTCCACCCCTGACCAGGCCAGTGCCCCCGCCCCACCCGCCGTCAGGATGCTCACCACGATGATCATTGTCCTGACTTGCTCCGCGGTCGTATCAGCAGTGGGCTTATGGGAGAGATAGAATCCAGCCGCGCCAGCCAGCAGTACCACAGTCAAGACCAAGCCGAGCAGGAAGAAGACCCGCCGCCGTCCCGGCCCCCACTCACGGCGCGTGACCCGGTCAATAAAATATACTGCCAGGAAGAGGAATTCCTCGGCCGCGAACATATAGGCGGTGGCTTTGTCGGTGAAGTGGAGCGCATTAACAGCGGTGAACAAGACCAACGCCCAGGCCTCGCCGCGTTCAAGGTAACGCAGAATGGCATAAATGGTCAGGATTCCCCAAAGGACGATGTAGGACTCGTTTCGGGCGTAACGTGCATAATAGAGCATCAGTGGAGAAATGATGATCAGCGCCCCCGCCACCAGTGCCCCGGTGCGGCCCAGGTAACGCCGGAAGGCGAACAGGGCTACCAAAATCGCGGCAATACTGAGGGCAGCCGCCGGGATTCGGGTTGTGAAATCGTTATCGCCGAAGAGCGCATAAGAGAGGGCGATCATGTGGAACTGGATCGGTCCGTGGCTCATCGGGTCGACCTTGTACCCATTGCCGGAATACAGGCTGAAGGACGGAATGACATGGTTGATCTCGTCGTGGCTCATGGTGCGCGCCCCCAGATCGTAAAAGCGTGAAACGAAGGCAACCACCAGCAGCAGAACCACCAGCAAGGTTTCCACGTTCAGCGGGAACCAGCGCTTGAGCTGTGTATCGAGAAGGGATGGTTTATCAGGTGTGGGTATCATTCCCGCAATTGTACCAAATCCGGCATTGAGAGAGGACGAAGAATCAGAGCTTGAACCATAAAGGCAAACACCTGTCTGCCTTACGAATTCCACCTCGCATACATTGCCTGGGAGAGCAATCTACCAGCGCTTTTTTCCTCCGTCACCAGTTCGCCGCACTCCAGGTTTCCCCCGCGACCTTTCACCAGCTCTGCCAGTGCAGAATAGGCATGGATGGCGGGCAGTTTGACGGCGTACACCGTCAGCACCACGAACAAGGGCCGGTCACTCAAAACCGCTTGGCAGGCATGCAATAATTCCGGTAAGGATTTGTAAATCTCCCATACCTCCCCCTTGGGTCCACGTCCAAACTTGGGTGGGTCGAGCAGGATCCCGTTGTATTTGACGCCCCGCCTCGCCTCGCGCTCCACGAACTTCAGCGCATCATCCACGATCCAACGGACGGGTTTCTGCACCAGCCCGGAAAGGATCTGGTTGGCGCGTGCCCAGCTTACGGATTTCTTCGAAGCGTCCACGTGCGTGACCTTCGCCCCGGCTGCCGCACAGGCCAGCGACGCCAACCCGGTATAGCCGAACAAATTCAGGACATTCACGAGTTGACCGGCAGGGGCGGACGACTCGCGAAGCGCATCGTACTCGAAGGGTATCCCCGAAGGGGGCTGGCTGGCTTTATGAATAATTTCCCCCATCCAATCCCAGTGCGCGGCGCACTCCGGAAAGACGCCTAGATGCCGCCCGGGCGTGGTCATCACCGAGAAGCGCAGTTCCCCTCTCCCTTTGGAATCCCCATCTGGACGCTTTGCCAAGGCACCAGGGGTGAGGGGGTAACGCATCTCCCATTGTTCTGGAACTTTATTCTTAAACTCCCAGTGCCCCCCGCTCTCCTCCCCGCTGGGCTGGAAGGCGCCGTGCGCCGCCTGCCACGTTTCGGCGGGCAAGGTTTTCGTCCATAACGCCTGCACTTCGGGTCGGACAAAGGTATAAGGGCCAAAGCGTTCCAGCTTCTGTCCATCGCCGCTATCGAGCAATTCGTAGTCTGTCCAGTTGGGGGAACTGAGAAGGTCAATTATAGGAGTCATATTCAATTACCGGGGGAAAGAAATTAATTTCATACACGATAAGAAACTATATGAAGTATGGTATTCCTGAATGGTTAAAAGTACTACTTGTAATTCATACGTAATCTGTGCTAAAATGAGCTTGTCCGTGGGAGTAAGTGGGACGAAGTGGGATGCCGGTGATTCCGGCATTCTGGTTAGATAAGGGATGTAGAACTAATGTTCCTAAACCAGTACCAGCACTCCTTCGATGATAAAGGCCGACTGACGATCCCGTCGAAATTCCGGGAACTGCCAGCTGAAGGCGCTTTTGTCGTCCAGGGACTGGACCGCAACCTGATGGTACTGCCTCCGGCGGTTTTCCAACTTCTTTACGACCGCCTGATGGCGATGAACCTGACCGACCCGACAGCCCGTCTGCTGCGCCGCATCATCCTTGGCAACGCCCTGCGGCTGGTACCCGACGGCGCCGGTCGCATCCTGCTCTCATCGAACCTGAAAGAATATGCTGATCTGAAAGAAAACGTGGTCTTTGTCGGCCAAGGCGATTACTTCGAGATCTGGTCGCCTGAACTCTGGAAAGAGCAGGAAGTCCAAGTCAGTGACGCCGAGGCCAATGCCCAACGCTTTGCGGCGCTCGATCTCAAGACCCGCTGAGATGTTTCTGGCTCACCAACCAGTACTTTACCAGGAAATTATACACGCTTTACGCCCGAAAAGCGGAGCACGCTTTGTGGATGGGACGCTCGGCGCAGGCGGCCATGCGGCTGGTCTGCTCGCTGGAAGCGAACCGGGAGGCCAGTTGCTCGGCCTGGATGTGGATCCCCAGGCGCTCGGTCTGGCCCGCCAGAAACTTGCTTCCTTTGGGGAGCGTGCATGGATAAAGAAGGCCTCCTACACCTCCCTTCCCGGTCAACTGGCTGAATTGGGTTGGGTCTCGGTGGATGGCATACTACTAGACCTGGGCGCCTCTTCCATGCAGTTCGACTCCCCGGAGCGCGGCTTCTCGTTTCTGGCCGACGGCCCGCTGGACATGCGCTTCGACCCTTCAAACCAGCTCACCGCTGCCGAGATTGTCAACGAGTGGCCGGAGCAAGAGCTGGCTGACCTGCTCTTCCGCTACGGCGAGGAACCCGCTGCCCGGCGCATCGCCCGGGCCATCATCACTGCCCGGCCCGTTGGCGGGACCCGGCAATTGGCGAAGGTCATTGAGCGAGTCCAACCCCGGCGAGGTCCCCATCACCCCGCCACGCAGACCTTCCAGGCTCTGCGGATCGCCGTCAACGACGAGCTGGAATCGGTGGAAAGAATCCTTCCACTGGCGGTACAGGCTCTTGCTCCGGGAGGCAGGCTGGCAGTCATCTCGTTCCACTCGCTGGAAGACCGGCTTGTCAAAGGGTTTTTTCGCCAGGAAAGCAAGGATTGCATCTGCCCGCCCCGCCAGCCGATCTGCACCTGCGGGCATAAAGCAAGAATCAAGGAAATCACACGCCGGCCCATTACGCCGACGGAAGCAGAAATCAACCAGAATTCCCGCGCACGCAGCGCCAAGTTACGTGTTGCTGAGAAATTATAGGCAAGCCAATGGGTGTTGGCTCAGAACGGAGGTGCAGCGTCACCGATAAACACCGGCAAGCAGTTTAATGGACAGAATAAGATGAATAATGTCACGCAAATCGTCCAGAAAGTTCGTCAGGCCCCGTGGCGAGTGCAACGCCAGTGGATCGGCCTGTTTCTGCTTGCACTGGTATTGCTGGCCATGGTAGCCAGCCTTTACCTGAATGTCACTGTGGGAGCCACCCTGGCCGGGCGTGAAACCATTTCATTGCAAGCCACGATCACCACCAACCAGCGTGTCATTGCAGATTCAGAAACGGTGTTGGCCGGGCTGACCTCCGTCAAAGCCATGCAGCAGCGCGCCGAAACCATGGGCTTCCTGCCTGCCAATCCGGATGAAATAACCTATGTAGCCGTTCCCGGGTATTTGGCGCAATCGGCTGTGGACCTGTCTACGCCGGGGACAAACGCACCGGTTGTTCCTATAATCCTCCCCGAATATACTGAATCTTGGTTCGACTATTTCATTAACCAACAGGTTTCTTCCACCTCTGCTGGAGGTCAACCTTGAAAAGCCATCTGCATGCATGGCGCTACCTGATCACCGCCTCACTCCTGGCAGTGTTGGGCATTGCCATCCTTGTGCAGATTGTCCGCATTCAGAACAGCCCGGAAGTGGCAAGTGTCATTGATCAAGGCAATTATGTCTGGAAGGACTATTTCCCGCCGCGCGGGGAAATCTACGATCGTCACGGCAGCTTGCTGGCCGGGAATAAGACCGTCTATGAAATCGGTCTAGACCTGACGGTCAACCCGGACATGCCGACCGTCATGCTAGCCCTCCAGATGTCGGGTTTAGACCTCAACGAAGTTAATTACAGGATGTCTCTAGCCAATGTCAATGCGCAGTACATCATTCTGGATGATTATGTTACTGCCAACAAAGCCAAAGCCCTGATGACACTCCAGGAAGCTGCTCACGGCGACCCGACCGGAAAAAACCTGGATGCTATCTACTTTAAAGCCCATTACGCTCGAAGTTACCCGGAAAACGACCTGGCTTCCAACGTGCTCGGTTTCGTTACGGAAGATAACCACGGCTACATGGGTATCGAAGAAAAATACGATAACATCCTGGCCGGCATCCCCGTCCGGATGCTTGTCCCTGCCGACCCGCGGCGTGCCACCGAATATCCCACCATCCCACCCGGTCAGACTATCATTCTGACCATTGACCGCGAAATCCAGGCCGCCGTCGAAAAAATCCTGGACCAAGCGCTGGCGAGTACCAAGGCATCCTCCGGGACAATTGTTGTCATGGACCCGCGCACCGGTGAAATCCTGGCCATGTCTTCCACGCCACGCTTGAACCTGAATGACTACCAGAGCATCACCACAGTTTTCCCCGGAGAAACCCCCTTCAACCGGGCCATCAGTCAGGCATATGAACCCGGCTCGGTTGCAAAGATCCTGACCATGTCTGGTGCCCTGGATAGCAGCGCTGTTCGACCCGACACAGTCTTTTTTGACGAGGGTTCCATTCTGGTGGGGGGATTTAGAATTGTCAATTGGAATGGTGGCGCTTGGGGCGATCAGGATATGACCGGCTGCCTGGCAAACTCGCTCAACGTATGCCTGGCCTGGGTTTCCACCAAAATGGGAAGTGAAAGTTTTTACTCTTACTTGCAGCGCTTTGGTCTTGGTCATGCCACCGGCATTGACTTGGCCCAAGAAACCTCTGGACGTTTGAAAATCCCCGGTGATAGCGATTGGGGTCCCGTAGAACTGGGCACCAATGCCTATGGTCAGGGTGTCTCTGTGACCCCCATCCAGATGGTGGTGGCCGCATCAGCCCTCGCCAATGAAGGCAAGATGGTCTATCCGCACGTGCTCTATGCCCAGATACAGGATGGCAAACAGAGCAATACCAGAACGCAGTTCATCGGCACTCCAATCTCCGCCAATACTGCCCACACTATCAGTGAGATGCTCGCCAATGGCCTGGAGACCGAATCATCCACTGCGCTTGTTCCCGGTTACCGTATCGCTGGAAAGACCGGAACGGCGCAAATACCTCTTTCCGGAGGAGGATATGACCAAAGAGATATCAATGCCTCCTTTATTGGATGGGGTCCGGTGGACGATCCCCGCTTCATTGTCTACGTCTGGCTCGAAAAACCGCAAAGTAACAGGGCTGCCTCAGTGGTAGCCGCTCCGATATTTAAACAAGTCGTTGAAAAACTGATCGTCTTGATGGATGTTCCACCGGATGCCGTCCGTCTGCAAATGAATGGACGATGAGGTGTCATGTTAACACTGGCTGACGTTATCGAAGCCCTGACGAATACCCGTCCTGTAATGGCCGAAATGGTCATCACCGAGGCAGCGATTGACTCGCGCCAGGTCATCCCTGGTTCATTGTTCGTCGCCATCCCCGGTGAGCACGTGGACGGGCACGACTTCGTTACCGAAGCCTTCCGGCGTGGGGCTTCTCTAGCTTTAATCCAGCATGACCTTCCCGGCTCCTTCCAGACCGTACGAATGGCTCAGGGTCAGATCCCGGATTTGAACACTGATCTGGATGGACCGCTTTGCCTGCTGGTGGAGAATTCGCTTATCGCACTCCAGCAGATCGCACATTTTTGGCGGCGCAAACTGGACCTGCGCGTAATCGGCATAACAGGCAGTGTGGGTAAATCCACAACCAAAGAAGTTGTCACCGAGGTGCTCGAACAGCGTTACCGCACGTTGAAAAGCCCCGGTAACATGAACAACGAAATCGGCCTGCCGCTTTCCATCCTGAGGCTCGGTCGGGGTTACGAGCGCGCCGTGCTGGAAATGGGATTCTACGTCCCTGGCGAAATTGCATTCCTGTGCGACATTGCCCTGCCTGAAATCGGCGTAGTCACCAACATCGGCACCGTTCACGCAGAACGGGCCGGGTCGCAGGAGGATATTTTCCGCGGCAAATCGGAACTGGTACAGGCTCTCCCCGTTAACGGGGTGGCCGTGCTCAACTTGGACGATCCCTGGGTATGCAAAATGGCCGAACTGACCCGTGCCAGGGTCTTCTTCTATGGTCTCGACCCCGCTGCTGACCTGTGGGCTGACGAAGTGGAAGGCCTCGGGCTGGAGGGCATCCGCTTCAGCTTCCATTACCAGCACGAGACCCTGCACGTACGCGTCCCAATGATCGGACAACATTCGGTCCATACAGCGTTGCGCGCTGCGGCGGTTGGTCTGGTAGATGGGCTGACCTGGCAGGAAATATTGGACGGCCTGCGCCAGGGGCATGCACAACTGCGTCTGACGGCCGTCCGCACGGAGAAGGGCGCACTGCTGCTTGATGACACTTACAATGCTTCGCCCGAGTCCATGCTGGCTGCGCTTAACCTGCTGGCTGAACTGGGAGGCCGCAAGGTGGCGGTGCTGGGTGATATGCTCGAACTCGGGCAATATGAAAAACAGGGACATGAGATGGTCGGCGTGCGTGCCGCCGAAGTGGCTGACACGCTGGTCACAGTAGGGACGCGTGGGCATATCATTGCCACCGCCGCGCGACGGGCAGGTTTAGGTTCTAAAAAGATCACCGAATTCGAGAATCACAATGATGCCATCACCCACCTGCGCAAATCCCTTACCAAGGAAGATGTGGTTCTGGTCAAAGGTTCGCACGCCATCCGCATGGACCGCATTGTCACCGCCTTGGAGGTTCCCGAATGAACAATTCTGCCCTGGCGCTCAGCCTGGCAGGGCTGGCTTTCTTGATGACAGCCATTTGGGGCGGCCCATTGCTGCGGATCCTGCGGCATTTCAAAATTGGCAAGCAGATCCGTGTGGAAGAGCCGGGTAAGCATTTCGTCAAAATGGGCACGCCGACCCTCGGTGGTGTGATGATCATCCTGCCAGTGGCTCTCATGACTGTGCTGCTTAACGCCGTCAGCCTGATTGGTATGCGAGTGCTCGGTAGATCGGTGTTGGTTCCATTGGTAGCAATGTTAGGGTATGCCGTTCTGGGTGCCCTGGATGACTGGGAAGGCATCCGTGGCAAACGCAAGGGCGAGGGGATGCGCATCCGCACCAAACTTATCGCCCAAATTGTGCTTGCTTTGGGGCTGGCAGCCGTCTTGAAATACATGCTGGATGTACCCGATCTTTTTATTCCGGGCGTCCATTTCGAGATTGAACTTGGCTGGCTTTATATCCCGATTGCCGGTTTCGTCATTGTCGCCATGTCGAACGCGGTTAACTTTACCGATGGGCTGGATGGACTGGCTGGTCTAATTTCAGCCACCGTTTTCGCTACTTACGGTGGGGTGGCTCTGATGCAAGGACAAGTTTTCATCGCCCGTTTCTGTTTCACCATGGTAGGAGCCCTGTTCGGCTTTTTGTGGTTCAATGTCCATCCTGCCCAACTCTTTATGGGCGATACAGGCTCGCTTTCGTTAGGCGCCACGATCGCAGTGATTGCCCTGATGACCGGCCAGTGGGCCATTTTGCCTATCATCGCTGTTATTCCGGTTAGCGAGGCACTGAGTGTTGTGATCCAGATCGTGTATTTCAGGATCACGCACGGACGGCGGTTCTTCAAAATGGCACCGCTCCACTTGCATTTTGAACTGCTCGGCTGGTCTGAAATGCAGATTGTGCAGCGTTTCTGGCTGATTGGCTTGCTGGCTGCAATGCTGGGTCTTGGATTGGTAATGGTGTAATAACGTGAAAACGGACTGGAACGGCAAACGCGTGATAATTCTTGGAGGCGCCCGCCAGGGACAAGCGGCAGCGCGCTGGCTGGCGCGTCACGGGGCCTCCGTGACCGTGAATGACCGCAGCACAACCGAGCAGATGGCCGCCGCCCGGTCCGCTCTAGCTGATACACCCGTGATCTGGGTGCTGGGAAGCCATCCGGTTGAGGTACTCGACAAGACTGATATTGTCTGCCTTTCCGGCGGCGTGCCGCTCGATAACCCCATCGTGGTCGAGGCAACACGGCGCGGTATCCCGCTAACCAATGATACACAGGTTTTCATGGAAACCGTCCCCTGCCAGACGGTGGGTATCACTGGTTCGGCTGGAAAGACCACCACCACAGCGCTGGTCGGGCAGATGGCAAAAATTGCCTTCGGCAACAAGGTTTATATCGGCGGCAACATCGGCGATCCGCTGCTTAACTACGTGGACAAGATGCAACCGGATAATCTTGCCATTCTGGAAATTTCCAGTTTCCAGTTGGAACAGATGACCATTTCACCAAATGTGGCGACCGTCTTGAACATCACGCCCAATCACCTCGACCGGCATAACACGATGGAAGCCTATGCCGCCGCCAAGCAGCGCATCCTGAATTTCCAGGCAAAAGCCGACACTGCCGTCTTATGCCGTGATGACCCCGGTTCCTGGCGCCTACGCGGCAAGGTAAACTGTCACCTTATTTCTTTTGGGTTTGGACACATCCCAGGCAAGCAGGATGGCAGTTTCCTTTCAGATGGCATCCTGCACATGCGCGAACACGGCGTTGAAATTCCCCTGCTCCGCCGCGACCAGATCAAGTTGCGCGGCGAGCATAACGTAATGAATGTGCTGGCATCCTTTGCCATCGGTTACGCTGCCAGTCTTCCAGTGGACGCGATGCGGGAAGCCGCCATGCATTTCTGTGGTGTGGCCCACCGGCTGGAGTTGGTCCGTGAATGGAACGGGGCTAAATGGTACAACGATTCCATCGCCACTGCTCCTGAACGGACGATGGCCGCAATCCGTTCTTTTTCCGAACCAATCGTCCTGCTGCTGGGCGGACGTGATAAGAACCTGCCATGGGAAGAACTGGCGGCTCTGGTCCACGAACGGGTGGAGCGCGTAATAATTTTCGGCGAGGCGGTGGAGAAAATTACCGCCGCGCTTGAGCAGGCCCACGGTCCGGTTCAGAAAAAAGTTGAACGCTGCAAGGACTTGCAAGAGGCTGTTCAGGCTGCAGCCCGTGTAGCCGAACCGGGCAATGTTGTCCTGCTTTCACCGGGTGGAACCAGCTTTGACCAATTCCGTGACTTCGAGGAACGTGGAGAGGCTTTTCGAAAATGGGTATCGGAACTTTCGTAAACCAATCTGCTAGACCTGCCGCGGCAACCATCCGGCGCTCCCGCGCTTCCACCGGAGACTTGATCCTGGTAGCGGCCGTCATCGCCTTGGGCATCTTCGGATTACTGATGCAATATTCTGCCGGTACCGATTTTTCCCTGCGGACTTACGGTTCAGCGACCTATATTTTCAACAAACAAGTCTTGTGGATGGCCTTCGGGATGCTGACAGCATTCTTCCTCTCCCGCCTTGATTATCACCTCTGGCGGAAGTTCGCCGTGCCGTTGATGGGCATGACGGTAATTCTTCTAATCGCTGTGCTGATTAACAACGAGGTTCGCAATAATGCAGTACGCACATTCTTTGGCGGCTCGGTCCAGCCATCCGAATTGGCAAAATTGGCAACCATCATCTATTTGTCGGTCTGGCTGTACAGTAAACGCGAGCATATGCATGATATTCAGCTGGGGTTGTTCCCTCTGGCTTTCATTCTGGGTGCGATTGGCGGTTTGATTTTCATCCAGCCTGACTTGAGCGCGGCAGTGACCATTTTTGTCCTGGGCGGGCTGTTATTCTTCCTGGCCGGTGGCGAAATGCGACAGATCATCCTGTTCTGCGTCGTGGCGCTGGCAGCTGGATGGCTCGTAGTGCAATTCAGTTCCACTGGCAAAGCCCGTATCGGCCCATACCTCGCCGGGTTGAAGGACCCGCTGAAATCCAGTGACCACGTTCTGTGGTCCTTGGAAGCCATCTTCAAAGGCAAATTGTTCGGCGTCGGGATTGGACGGGCCACGACGAAATTGATCGGCCTTCCGTTCGCCGCCACCGACAGCATCTTCGCTGTAATCGTCGAGGAATTAGGCTTGTTCGGCGCGCTGGGATTGACCAGCTTGTATGCCGTCCTGGCATGGCGCGGTCTGAAGATCGCCACGCAGGCGCCCGATTCGCTCGGTTCCGTAATGGCCGCCGGGTTGACCTTTTGGATCGTCATCGAAGCCGCTATCAACATGGCCGTGATGGTAGGCCTACTGCCTTTTGCAGGAAATGCCCTGCCCTTTGTCAGTGCGGGCGGTTCGAATCTTATCTCAACCCTGGCAGCCATTGGCATTCTTCTCAATATTTCCCGTAAATCCGGACGGACCGTCCCGGAAGGCGGAGAAAGGAAAACGTACAGTGCGTCTTTTAATCTGCGCCGGCGGGACCGGCGGCGGAGTTTACCCCGCACTCGCCGTCCTGCAAACCATGCAAAATAAGGCCGAGGTTCTCTGGGTAGGCGGAGAAGGCGGCATGGAAGCCCGGCTGTTGGAGCGGGCGAAGGTGCCGTTTAAGACCATCCCGTCTGCCGGAGTCCACGGCGTGAGCCTGAAAACGATGCCTGGTAATGTTATCAGGTTGGTTCGTGGCTTCTTTGCGGCACGGCGCATCCTGTACGAGTTCAAACCAGAAGTGCTGTTCTTCACCGGTGGGTATGTGGCCGTCCCGATGGCCTTGGCTGGAATGCGGGTCCCGACCGTTCTCTTTGTCCCGGATATCGAACCGGCATTGGCACTCAAGACTCTGGCTCACTTTGCAGACAAAATTGCCGTCACCGCCCAGGACTCGTTTCGTTATTTCAACCGCCGGGATCATCTCGTCCTGACCGGTTATCCAACCCGCGCCGATCTTTCCCGGTGGACGCGTTCCGATGCCCGCCGGACCCTGGGCCTGACCGACGACGCCCCGGTACTGCTGGTCTTCGGTGGAAGCAAGGGTGCTCGCTCGATTAACAATGCCGTGATGGCGAACCTTTCTGCCCTTTTGGAACAGACGCAGGTCATTCACATCACCGGCGAATTGGACTGGTTGACCGTGAAAGCCAAGGCGAAAGAACTCTCTGAGGCACAGGCCACACGCTACCATGCCTTCCCATATCTACACGAAGAGATGGGCGCTGCACTGGCCGCGGCTGACCTGGCACTCTCGCGCGCTGGAGCCTCCACGTTGGGCGAATACCCGCTCTTCGGGCTGCCCTCCGTGCTGGTCCCTTACCCGTACGCCTGGCGCTACCAAAAAGTGAACGCTGATACCCTCGTCCGTCATGGTGCGGCTGTGATGGTGACGGATTCAAATCTAAAGGCTGAACTCCTGCCAACCATCAAAGAGTTGCTGCAAAACCCAACTCGTCTCAGCGCCATGCGCGCGGCGGCAAAAAGCCTTTCCCACCCTCAGGCTGCAACTGAGATAGGCCATCTCCTGTTCGAATTGGCCGGGAAGAAGAGATAAAACATGGTCAGCCTCTCCTTCGTCTTTTGGATGTTTGTCATTTTGTTCGGTATCATCGGCGGGATGCGCGGTTGGGCCAAGGAATTGCTGGTCACATTCAGCGTTATCCTGGCGCTTACCTTTACCACTTTGCTTGAACATTATGTGCCTTTCGTGCGAGATGCACTGCAAAAGGACAATGTGGTGCTTTTATTCTGGTTGCGCACCATCATTCTAACCCTGGTTGTATTCTTCGGATACCAGACGCCCCATCTTTCACGGTTTGCAGCAAAGATGACACGTGAAAAATTCCAGGATATTCTGTTGGGCGCAATCCTGGGTGCAATCAATGGCTACCTGGTGGCTGGAACCATCTGGTATTACATGGCAGATGCCAGCTACCCGTTCACCAATGTCATCACCGCTCCCAGCGGGGATATTGCCAAGGTGGCTGAGGCCATGCTCCATTACATGCCACCCAAACTTCTCGGCATTCCCGGCATCTACTTCGCCGTTGTGATAGCTTTTATCTTTGTGATTGTGGTGTTCATCTAGACTATGACTCGCATCCATCTGATCGGTATCGGCGGAACTGGACTCTCAGCAATCGCTCGCCTCCTGCTCGAAATGGGGCACACGGTGAGCGGGTCTGACTGCGTTGAATCATCTTTGACGCGCGACTTGCAATCTGCGGGTGCGACTATCAGCATCGGCCACAATCCGGAGAATGTCCGCGGCGCAGACCTGGTGGTCCGCTCGTCCGCCATACCGGACGACAACCCCGAGGTGATTGCCGCCCGCGCCCAAAGAATCCTGGTCCTTAAGCGGGCCAATTTCCTCGGCAGTCTGATGGACGGCAAGACCGGCATCGCCATTGCCGGAACCCACGGCAAGACCACCACCACCTCCATGATTTCCTGGATGCTTTCGGAATTAGGCCAGGATCCGTCCTTCATCGTCGGCGGCGTGCTGACAAACCTGGGCGTCAACGCCCGGGCCGGGAAAGGTGACACCTTCGTCATCGAAGCCGACGAATACGACCACATGTTCCTGGGTCTCAAACCGACCATCGAAGTGATCACCAACATCGAGCACGACCATCCTGATTGTTACCCCACTCCTGCTGATTTCCAGGCCGCCTTCGTGGAGTTCATGTACCAACTCCCAGCAGACGGCACGCTGGTAGCCTGTGACGAAGACCCTGGGGCGCGTGACCTGATGGATAAAGCCGAAAAACTCGGCAAAGTTGTTATCCCCTACGGGCTGCGTCCAACGACCGGGGCTGGTCAACCGGTGAAGGTTTACGCCAGTGGGTTGTCTACCAATGAAAAAGGAGGCTTCACGTTCAGCGCTTCAGTGCTTGGCAATTCAACCACGGTTGAACTCAAGGTCCCAGGAATACACAACGTCCGCAATTCGCTGGCAGCGCTGACGGTGTCCCAACTGCTCAACCTGCCGCTCGTAGACGCAGCCCGGGCGATGAATCAGTTTACCGGGACGAGACGCAGGTTCGAGGTGCGCGGCGAAGCGAATGGCATAGTCATTGTAGACGACTATGCGCATCATCCAACTGAAATCCGGACTACACTCGCCGCTGCCCGAACTCGTTATCCATCCCGTCGCATATGGGCTGTCTGGCAGCCGCACACCTACTCGCGTACTCAAACCCTCTTCAGTGAATTCGCCGACGCCTTTGCTGACGCTGACGAGGTAATCGTGACCGAAATCTACGCTGCGCGTGAACCGAAGCAAGACTACTCGTCCAAACAGGTTGTGGAAGCCATACCCCGCCCGGCGCACTTTATCGCCAGCTTGGCGGAAGTAAGCAATTATCTGATTATGAATCTTCGCCCCGGCGATGTCCTGATTGTGCTCTCTGCTGGAGACGCCGACCAAATCAGCACCGAGGTGCTGACCCATTTGAAGGAGGATCGCAATGGCTGACAAGAAACGTTTGTTTGATGCTGAAATGATGGCCATGATGCCCATGCATTGGGTACTGGGTGATATGCCCGTTCACTATCCAGAAGGGCGTCACAATCTCGGTCAGAAACAACTGAAACTGGACCCCAAGATGGAGAACACTGTCAAGCGGCTGATAACGTATTTGAAGGATGAGCATAGCTAGCCTGGCAACTTCAGCTGTCAAGGAAAACACCTAAAACCATATCCATCCTAAACCTTATGAAACCATCCATCCAGTCCGACCTACGCTCCACATTTGGTGACCGCCTGCAGGAGGATGTCCCTCTCACCGGCTATACTGCAGCGCGCATTGGAGGTCCGGCAGACGCCCTGGTCTTTGTACGCTCGGCAGATGAGCTGGCACAAGCGGCGGAGAAATTGTGGAAGATGGATGTGCCTTTTCTCCTGTTGGGTGGTGGCTCGAACGTGTTGGTCAGCGACAAAGGGGTGCGCGGCGTGGTGATCATCAACCGGGCACGGCTGGTGAAATTCGACCTGCGGGCTGAACCGCCCAGCGTCTACGCTGAATCGGGTGTAACGCCCAACGATATTACCCAACGGGCAGCCCGCCTGGGGTTGGCAGGATTCGAATGGGCTGCGGGTGTTCCCGGGTCTTTGGGTGGAGCGGTGTATGGCAACGCCGGGGCCTTCGACGGCGACATAGCAGGGAACCTGATTTCGCTTGAGTTGATTCACCGTCAGCAGGGACGCCAGATTTGGCCGGTGGAGAAAATGGAATATGGTTACCGCACCAGCGTTCTCAAACGCGAACACCCTACTGCGTTCATCCTTTCAGCGCAACTGGTCTTGAGTCACAGTGACCCACTAGCCATCCAAGCCAAAATGGAACAATTTTCTAAACGGCGACGCGATACCCAACCGTCTGGAGCAAGCATGGGTTCGATATTCATTAATCCGATCGGCGAGAAGGCAGGCCGCTTGATCGAAGCAGCCGGCCTGAAAGGCAGGCGTATCGGTAACGCAGAAATCAGCACACAGCACGCGAACTTTTTCATTAACCACGGACAAACCCGCGCTGAAGACATAAAGGCGCTGATCGAATTAACTCGAACTACTGTCGCTGAGAAATTTGGCGTAAGACTGGATCTTGAAGTTGAATTAATCGGTGAGTGGTAAGAATGGATAAGAAACTCCGTATCGCTTTACTCTTTGGTGGACGTTCCGGTGAACACGAGGTATCTCTCATGTCTGCCAGATCAGTGCTTTCTGCACTCGACTCTGAGAAGTATGAGATAACTCAAATCGGTATTACAAAAGACGGTGTCTGGATAGCAGGTGAAAACCTATTGGATACAATGTGCAAAGGACAGACGGAGGATGAAAACCTGAATCAAGTAGTCATCATCCCCGACCAATATCACAATCGTATTTGGAAAATCCAGATTGAAGATAACTCCTGGATTCTGGAGCCACTTGCGGATGTGGACGTGGTCTTCCCCGTTCTGCACGGCACCTTCGGCGAAGACGGCACCCTGCAAGGGCTGCTCGAATTGGCCGACCTGGCTTACGTTGGCGCGGGTGTTACCGGTTCCTCGGTCGGTATGGACAAAGGCGTCTTTAAGGATGTGATGCGCGCAAATGACATTCCGACTGTCGAGTCCGTAATTGTCCTGCGGAGCGAAGTTGAAATGAACACCGAAGCTGTTATCTGCCAGGCAGAAGATGTGGGACCCTATCCGCTATTTGTCAAACCTGCCAACCTGGGTTCCTCGGTTGGCATCACCAAGTGCAACAACCGGGCTGACCTGGGTGAGGGGTTGATGGAGGCCGCTGCTTATGACCGACGTGTGTTGGTAGAGCGCGGTTTGAATGCCCGTGAGATCGAAGTTTCCGTTTTGGGCAACGACGCACCGCAGGCGTCCGTCCCTGGCGAGGTATTGCCAAGCCGTGAGTTCTACTCATATGAATCTAAGTACATGGACGGCACTTCCAGCCTACTCATACCGGCTTCCCTCCCCGAGGAGACCACCGAGAAGATCCGCCAGATGGCGGTAACCGCCTTCAAAGCCATTGACTGCGCCGGGATGGCCCGCGTCGATTTCTTTGTCGAAAAAGCCACCGGTAAGATTTACCTGAACGAAGTAAACACCATCCCCGGCTTCACCAGCATCAGTATGTACCCCAAACTCTGGGAAGCCAGCGGATTGACTTACACCAAACTCGTTGACCGCTTGGTCGAACTGGCCCTCGAGCGCAAGGCCGACCGCGACCGCACTGAACGCCGCTTCCGGAGAACATCATGACCACTCGGCAGAAAACATCCCGCGCCAGTTTCGTTCGCCAGCCCCGCACATCTTTGACGCGCCCGGCGCATTCCCCGCAACGGGTGACACAACCCACCCGAAAGACCTACCACGCTGCCTCGGTGTACTTGCCCGTTGAACCGCGACCAGTGACGCGCCGGAACCCTCGACAAGCCCAGGGCAATACCCCCAGCCGGGCGATAAAGAACTCACACCGCAATGGTTACGATATCGCCTTCACTCTCGGGCGCGCCATTGTACGGGCTCCGGTTTTGAACATCCCGCAATTGGGTCCACGCTGGGTTTCCGCTGCGTTAACCTTTGTCCTGGGTTTCATACTCTTCACCATGTGGACCGCGTCTCCCTTCACGGTCACGTCAGCGAATGTGCGCGGAAACCAGCGTCTGGGCGCTGCGGAAATCAATTCCATGCTAGGTATGATTGGTTCGCCGATTTTCAAAGCAGTCCCTGCCCAGATCGAGGCCAACTTGCACACCGCTTTCTCTGACTTGGAATCTGTCAATGTTCACGTGTCCTTTCCAAACCGCATCACCGTGGACGTGATGGAGCGGACTCCAGTACTGGCTTGGTATCAGAACGAGGTCTTAACGTGGATTGATGCCAGCGGTGTAGCCTTTATGCCGCGCGGGGAGGTTCCGGGATTGGTTCTGGTGGCGGCGAATGACTCCCCAACCCAGATCCCACCGGATCCGGCGCTCCCCTTCTATGAACAGAAGTTCATTGCCCCCGAAATGATCCAGGCGCTGTCCGTGCTGGCTCGCGATGTTCCTGCCGGGATGCTAATGATCTTTGACCCGCTTTACGGCATGGGCTGGCAGGACCCGCGCGGCTGGACCGTCTATTTCGGCCTGGACAGCAAGGATATTCCGATAAAACAAGTGGTCTATCAGGCCATCGTAGACACTCTCACCCTAAAGGGCGTTCAACCCTCGCTGATCAGCGTGGAATACCTGAACGCACCGTTCTATAAGTAGCCCAAGGGCCCTATGGAAGAAATTGTCGTTGGAATTGACGTAGGCACAACCAAAGTCTGCACCCTCGTGGGACGGATCGAGGAAGAAACCATCCGCATCCTGGGTGTGGGTATCGAGCCTTCGGCAGGCATCAGGAAGGGCGTCATCGTGGACCTGGCTGCGGCCTCACAGGCGATCACCAAATCAGTGGGCCTCGCCGAACAGACCTCGGGCGTGGAGATCACCGGGGCGATGGTCAGCCTGGCTGGGGCACACGTCTCGTCCATAAATAGCCGTGGCGTGGCCGGGATCTCTGATGAAGTGATAGACGAGATAGACGTGGCGCGTGCCCTTGAAGCCGCCCGGGCAGTTGCCATTCCTCACAACCGCGAAATCATCCATATCATCCAGCGCGGTTTCACCGTGGATGGGCAGGATGGGATTTCGATGCCACTCGGCATGCGTGGTTTCCGGCTGGAAGTGGAAGCCCATATCATCACCGCCGCCCAGGCGACAGTTGAAAACCTGCGCCAGTGCGTCAGCGCTGCGGGCGTGGAAGTACTCCAGTTCGTGTTGAACCCGCTGGCTTCGGGCGACGTGGTGCTGACCGACACCGAGCGTCAGATGGGTGTTGCTATCTGCGACATCGGCGGTGGGACAACCGACCTGGCGCTATACGTGGACGGTCACGTATGGCACACGATGGTACTGGCCGTGGGCGGCAACCACATTACCAACGATATCGCCACCGGTCTCCGCCTGCCGCTCTCCCAGGCTGAAGAGATCAAGAAGAAATACGGCTTTGCTATGAAGTCCGGTGTAGGGGCTGAGGAAACTTTCAACGTGCACACCTTCGGCGAAGACCAGCCGGTGAAAATAAGCCGCCAGGATATGGCCCACATCATCGAAGCCAGAGTTGAAGAAATTTTCACTTTAATTATGCAGGAAATCAAGCGTTCTGGCTATGATGGGCTATTGCCGGCAGGCATGGTTTTGACGGGCGGAACAAGTGCCCTTCCCGGTATACGCCAACTGGCTTCAAAGATATTCGGATTACCCATCCGTACCGCCCAGCCGGAAAACCTGGTCGGTCTGGTTGACCAGTTGAAGAGTCCTGCATATTCCACCAGTGTTGGACTATTGCATTGGGCAGCGGCTCTGACAGACGAAGACCTTTCTTCCTCCCGTGGACACAAAAAACGCAGCGGGAAGAGAGAAATTCATGTGAACCTGGATCCGGTCAAGGACTGGTTCAAGCGGTTGCTCCCGTCGGACGACTAAAGTCGTCACCACATCACAGTATCGTCACCCTTTTTCATCTTTCAGGAGGTAGAACCATGGACGCAAAAAAGAATCAAACCGAAACATTCGCTCGCATCAAGGTAGTCGGCGTGGGAGGCGGCGGCAGTAACGCCGTCAACCGGATGATCGAGGAAGGCATCCAAGGCGTTGAGTTCGTGGCAATCAACACCGACGCCCAGGCGCTGATGCTGGCAAAGGCACCCACCCGCGTCCGCATCGGGAACAAGCTGACACGCGGTCTCGGAGCGGGTGGCGACCCGGAGATCGGACGCAAGTCCGCCGAGGAATCCGCTGAAGACCTGTACAACGCGATGAAAGGCGCAGACATGGTCTTTATCACGGCCGGCTTGGGTGGCGGCACGGGTACCGGTGCGGCCCCGATCGTGGCCCAGATCTGCAGGGAAGTCGGTGCGCTGACCATAGGCGTGGTCACCCGTCCGTTCACCTTTGAGGGCAATCGCCGGATGCAATCCTGCGAGGCCGGTATGGCGAAACTTAAGGAACATTCTGACACGCTCATTGTCATCCCCAATGACCGCCTGCTCCAGATCATGGACAAGCGCGCCAGCCTGAATGACTCCTTCAAGATGGCCGACGATGTTTTACGCCAGGGGATCCAAGGCATCTCCGAATTAATCACCGTGCCCGGCTTGATCAACCTGGACTTCGCCGATGTGCGCACCATAATGTCCGAGGGTGGTGCGGCGCTGATGGCGGTCGGCAAGGCCTCCGGAGAAGATCGCGCCCGCCTGGCTGCTGAGCAGGCCATCTCCAGCCAACTACTCGACATAACGATTGATGGTGCCAAGGGTGTGCTCTTTAATGTCACGGGTGGTCCCAGTTTGACACTTTTCGAGGTCAACCAGGCCGCGGCCTTGATCCGTGAAACCTCCCACCCGGACGTGAACATGATCTTTGGTGCTGTGATCGACCCGGATATGACCGACGAAATCCGCGTAACGGTCATCGCCACCGGCTTCGAACGTACCGGCATGCCACGCCGCATCGCCCACCAGGTGGCTCGCAATGGAGAAGGCAAACCTGTCAACCGTCAGTTGGAATCCGTCAGCGTGGAAGCACAGACCAGTCAATCCAGCGTCGAATTCCGCCCGCAGGTCTTCAACACTGAAGACCTGGACATCCCGACCTTCCTGCGCAACCGCAAGTAGCTATCTCTCTCTCCTCTTGGGCATAACAGGGGCGACCCGCACGTCGCCTCTGTTATGTTTAATCCAATTCGGTCTGGTGGCATGTAAAAATCCCGGTGTCTCGAGGAAATTGAGTCTGGTAACTCTGGACGCGCTGGCAGAATGATCGACACTGGCGTGACCGGCGGATTCGTTTTCAAAAATAATTAGGGGACTAAAAGAGTAAGGGCGCTCGCTGGGTTGATGGAATCAATGCGTCAATTACAATATGAGTATGTCATCCTCCTGGATGAAAATCCCAGATAATAAATCAATGAAATAATAAAAATATGGTACCAAACGGAAGATTGGTGTCATATTTTATTTGAATTTGACATACATGCTATACTGAGAAAGACTGTACTCGCTATTGGGACCGTCTAACCAGATGTTAGGCCGCTTCTGGCACGTTTCTCTGTGGAAAACTGAACGCGAGTAGTTTTGGAGGAAGAAGAGATGATGGAAGAACACACATTTGATACCGGCACCGTAGCTATTAACTACGCCGAAGGGCCACCTTCCGGTTTGCCTCTCGTCTTGCTCCACGGAGGAGGTGCGTCCTGGCATTCCCTCCTGACAGTGATTCCTGACTTTATTCACACCTGGCACATCTACGCGCTAGATTTTCGCGGACACGGTCGGTCAGGGCGCGTGCCGGGTGCCTACCGATGGGTCGACTATGTTCAGGATACGACCGCGTTCTTACATCATCACTTCTCGGAACCGGTCATTCTCTGGGGACAGTCATTTGGTGCCACTGTCGCTGTCGGTGTGGCGGCACAAGCACCTGATACTGTCCGCGCAATTGTGCTGGAAGACCCCTGGTTAGATCTACAAACGAGCGAGGATGAGACACAGCAGTTCTTACTCTATCGGCGGAATCTCATCGCCGCTGTTCACTCCCTGGAT